>JBKPDY010000065.1:0-10877 GCA_046728155.1 Actinomycetota bacterium | reverse complement strand
TCCCGGACCGCGCGGCAACCGTCCTGATCGCCGAAGATCGGGGCGAGCCAGGTGAGCGGGTTGGGTACACCACCGCGATCGCCTGTGGCGCTCTCGCCTCGCCGAGAGTCCGCAGCAGCCGTTCGTAAAGCGCCTGTGCCTAGTCCCACCGGCCGACCAGATACAACGCGGCCGCCTGGACCTCCGACATCCTCGCCGAGGTCGCATCCGCCGGGATGCGTCCGCTCGACTGGTCGGTCGACCCCCGCGACTGGTCGTGTCCCGGAGTGCCCCACATCGTCGACACGATCCTCAACCAGACCCGTCCCGGAGCGATCATCCTCGACCACGACGGCGGCGGCGATCGCCAGCAGACCGTTGACGCGCTCACCATCGTGCTGCCGCGGCTCCTGCACGCCGGATACCACTTCAGCCAGCCCTAGCCTTCACGTCGTATTTCTGGCCCATCTCGCGACGTCACCTCGGCTGGGCAGGTGCTCCAGCACCGCCCGTGCGTGTACCAGGTCGGACGGGTTCTGCTCGATGGGGTCACCTGTGATGTCGTGCTGCACCACCTCGACAGGGGACGCGGAAGATCGTCGAGGAACTGGGTGTCGACGTGGGTGGCGACCACCCGACCGGTGCCGCCGACCGTGGCAGCCAGCCATTGTGCGACGCCTCCCGTACCGGGACCAACCTCCAGGCACCGCCAGCCCGCCGCTATGCCAACAGTGGCCAGATGCCGGACAGTGACCGGATCGAATTGCGCCGACAGGCCGGCCAGACGAACGCGCTCCTGCTCCCGGCCCTGATTGAAGAGGTAGCTCGAGCCCGTTGTGCTCATAGCACAGACTGTGTGCTCGCTCGATTGGCCCGGCGCAACGCTTCGGTCGCACACTGGGTTTACTCATCTGCCGCCGAGCGGTCGAATAGGCGTCTGACCCGACCCGGTACGTCGGCCAGAAGGCGCATGGGTGGCCCTTGGCGGCCGAATTCGAGCGCGTGGGTGCCCGATACCGGTCGAAAGGCCGTGGTTTTCGGCCTGTCAGAACCCTTCCCATCGTCGAACCAAGGTGTTGGCCAGGTTCTGCGGTACGCCGATGCGGTGCACCTGGACCGTGCCAACCGCGTGAGCGGTAGCGTCCCGCAACGCGTCTGTCACAGCACCTTGCGACCACCACCTCGACCCGTTCACGGTCAGCCGGGGCCGATGTGCAACTATTCGTCACGTCCAGCGAGTTGCCGTCGATGAGCACGACGCGATCGGCCAAACCGTTGCGCCCATGAGGATGGCGCATCGATCTGAGCGAGCCGTCGTCGGCTACGCAGACATTGCGGAGGCCCGGCCGCAGAATTGGGAGGCTGTCGGCCAGGCGCGCCGGGGGGATCAGTAGATGGTCACGCCGTATGCGTTGGTCGCTTCGTGAACGGGCTGGAAGAAGGTTGTGCCGCCGCTCGTGCAGTCGCCGCTGCCGCCGGAGGTGAGTCCGAGCCCCTTGGTGCCGTCGTAGAGTGGACCGCCGGAGTCGCCGGGCTCCGCGCACACATTGGTCTGGATCAAGCCGCTCACCGTGCCGCCGGGGTGACCGACGTAACGGACAGTGACGTTGAGCGCGGTCACGGTTCCGGTGTGGATTCCGGTGGTAGACCCATCGCGCGTCACCCTCTCCCCGACAAACGCGTCGGCCACGCTGAACCCGCCCGGGTGACTAAGCGAGAGGTTGTCGTAGCGGACCAGGGCGTAGTCGTTGCCCGGGAAGCTGTAATTGACGGTCGGGCCGATGAGCGTGGTGTGGCCGGAGTTGGTGTACCAGGTGCTGGCTAGTTTTCCGCAGTGCCCGGCGGTGAGGAAGAAGTAGGTGCTGCCGCTAACCACGTTGAAGCCGAGCGAGCAACGGTACTTGCCGCCGTAGATGGCGTCACCGGCCGACAGGAGGGGGTTGAACACGCCGGCCGCACGCTCGATCCGCAGGGCACCGACGTTGCCGCCGGCAGCGCGTCTGAGCGTCGCGATCTCGTGGGCGGAGACGCTGCTATCGGCGGTGACGACTACGCGGTGGACTGCGGGATCTACGTACCAGGCGATGCCCTCGACACCCGACCGCGTTACCGCGTTGCTCACGGAGGAGAGCTGCGTGGCGCTGTAATCCTGAGGCGACGCCGTCGCGCTGCTCGGCAGGAGGAACACACCGAGGGCGACCGCACCGCCGATAGCAGCGAGCAGCCGAACTACCCGGCTCCGCGGATGGCTGTACGTGAATCTCACTCTCTCCTCCTCAAGAGTCATGGGACTGGGGGTGAGCCCCGAGCGTGGACGCCAGAAAACGCACCGTCGGGCCTGTCGACGGCGTACTCCTGACGGAAGGTTAAGTCAGTATCGGCTTCGACATATGGACACGCAAGAGCACGGCCCGGGATCGACGCCGAACTTCCTCCCAGGTTCCGCAGTTCGTGGTGACACGCGGCTTCGAAATTGGGGGTTGACCTGGGTAAACGGGTTGGGGCGCGAAGGGTTATGTGTCCACGCCTCCAGGCCTTTCTTCCGATCTTGTTTAGCTCGGGTTGAAGGTGGTGACGGGCCGGCGCTGGCATCGATGTGCCTGGTAGATGGCGTTCGGTCGGGCGCAGTGGCCTGGTGTGCACCAGAGTGCCGGCATGTCGGGCGAGGGCGCGGATGCGGTCGAGTTCGGCCTCGATGCGAACAGCCGCATCGTTGGGCCTTGTCGCGCTCGGCCTGGTCTGGGTTTGTGGCAAATGACCAGCTGCATGTCATTGGAGTCGAGGCGAACTCCCTCGACCCGCAGGTTGTCCTTCACCATCTGGTAGGGCCGTGGCGGGACAGGGATTCGCTCGACGAGGGGTCGCGTCGCGCATGCGCACGCCGGCGATGTAGTGCCGGCCGGCCGGTGTAGGTAACGGGGGTTTTCGGCTTAGGAGAAGCCGCGGTCGACCACGGTTATGACCCGGCCAGCTTCGAGCCACGCATGCCGACCCGGACCTCGGCCAGAACGTTGGCGTCGTTGGTGTTGCCGGGCAAGCACCAACACCTCACGGGATGGTTTCCTTGGTCACGGCCAGCGATGACGATCTGCGGTAGGTCGTCACCGTGGTCTTTGGAGTGCCCGAATCGAAACCCCATCTGGGTCTAGCTGTCGGCGTCGGTGATGTCGCCGTCCTCGTCGTCGCGTTCGAAGTAGGTCGACGTCGTGTCGAAGAACAGCAGGTGCGCCCCAAGGTTGAACAGGTGGGCCGAGGCGATCGCGGCCCGATTGGCCACCACCCGTGGTACCGGGCGACCGGAATGTCTCGTAACGCCGGTCGAGGCGCCGTCAAGCTGTCGTAAATGGAGCGCTACCTGACCCGCTCGACGACCTCCCAGTGGCGATGATGTCCGTCGGAAAGCCCGGGGGTGGGGCGGACTGCGGCACAGTTACCGTCTGAGTGAACTTGCCATCCGAGTCAGCGGTGGCAGAGCCAACATCAGTGACGTGTATCCGGATCACGACCCGCTCGCCGGGTTCGAAACAGCTCCCGTACACAGTCACGCGGGCACCTCGGGGGGCGCTCGCCGTGGATAAGGTGATCTCAGCGGCCGACCCACATCCGTTCGACGAATCGAAAAAATGCGGAAATAGATTGATGGTTCCTAGTTCGTTGAGCGCGACGATGGCACTGGGCACGGCGAGTACGAGGCCGAGGACTCCGATGATGACTCCATTCTTCTGCGACACCATGACCGCCTCTCGTCGCAACAGCCCTAAACCCGCAGGCTGACACCTATAACATCATGCTGCGTCCGATTGGCAATAGGTCGCGTCGGCCACGCGACGAGGCCCAGGAGCCTTGATCCACCGATCGGGACGGTAGGTCGGTCGTAGCCGAGCAGGTGGTTATGGTCCGGGGTTGCGGGGCGCGCTGAACATGCGTCCCGGCAAGCGCGCTCGGTGGTTCGTCGTCGGGCCTCCTCGTTGCTGGTCGGCCGCCGTGTGTCGCATGTGGATGGTCAGGTTGCCAAAGCGCCCGGCACGTGACTTGTCGTCTCCGATCGTCGACACGGCCGGGCCAAGTGGGCCGATCAGAACCTCGGCCGTTTGTTCGAGCTGGTGCCACGGCCGAAATATAGAGGCTGCGCGGGTCGAGTTGGAACCATGCAGATCCATCGCCCGGGTGAGGTCACCCTGCCCGCCGACCCGCGGCGAGCCTCCTGGGGGTCCGCGAACGTTGCTCGCGTAACTGCTTCGTTCAGAAGCTGTGGGGCCCGGAATACCGGGGCCCACAGCGTGCATGGCCGTCTTGTGTCTCTCGGCTCGGTCTACGAGCTGGTTGTCCCGCCGTTGTCGATCGTCAGGACTGTCTTCTCCAGGCAGGTTGCCGGGATACTCCGCCGATCACGCCCGCGAGCGCCACGCCGAGCCAGAGCTTGCGTCGGCCCAGGCGGTTGGCTCCTGGCCCGCGAGCCGCTGCCACGCCGTGCAATTTTGGTCGATCTTCGCCATGAGTTCCGCGACGGCCGGCTCTTCTCCAACCGATTCCAGGAGGGGCCGGCTTCTGCTCGCGTGGCGGCGGGCATCGGTATCGTGGGGCCGCGCCTGGCTACGCGTCATCTGGCCTGCTGGCACAAGGCGATCGCTTACAACCCCGAACGACACGCCGCCGCGAACAGCACTTGACTCAGGGGAGCTTTACTGACTGCGTTCGCGTACAACGTCGCAGTCGATGAATCGGGGCGGCCCCGAAGAAATCGCCATCATCCTCTCCGACATCGCCTTGGTCTCGGGCAGCTCGTTATTGCGCATTGCTTCTTCGTAGGATGCGAATTCGACCACATTATAATACTTCGATGGGTTTGCCCGGTCGCGGAGCAGCGTCGATCGGCCGGAGGTGCGTTTGCCCTCGGTCTGCTTCATGTACTCCTCGACGAGCGCGTCGCCTTGCGCGAGTTGCTCCTCGGTGGCCTCGAACTCGATGATCTGCACGAACTTCATCAGAATCTCCTCAACTGGTGCGCAGCACGGTTCCGACGCTGGGGTTCCTGCCGGGTCGACGAACCAGGGCCCTACTTCTGGCCTGATTCGTCACCTCGTTGAAGGAAATCACGCTACCATCATTGGCCCCGGGGCGCGCCCCGGCGACGAGGCTGAGGCGCTCGCCATCGATCCGGCCGACCTATGCGATGCTCGCAGGCGTCGGTGAGTATCGCCGGGCAGCCTGGCACATAATCCGAAGTTGATTGATCTTTGAGTCGTGAGCAGGTATTCACTATGTCTGGCTTGAAGAATGTAGACTTCAGCCTTGTCGACGGGTCTCGCGGGTCGGCGCCATGCGTAGGGCGCGGCAGCCGCAATCCTCGCCACCGCGTCATCTCCATTTGGCCCACCAGGACTGGCCGACCGCGCCCGTCATCGATCTGTCTGTCTTCGCTCCTTCGATGCCGTGCCGTAGCCGAGCCGGCGAGCCAACTCTCGTATGGAACCCCCCGGCACGCCGGGATAAACCTCCGGTCAACCCCATCGAGCCGGCGGATAGCCGGACCCACCCACACGGCGGCGCTACCACGAGACGTGGAGCTTCGAGCTAGCGAACATCGGGCTCGGACCACACCGGCCGCCGGATTCATCGTCATCATGATGCTCGGAACCCGGCCAGATCCTGACAATAGGCTGGACACCGTTCGACTGATGGAAAGCGGTCATGAGCGCCTAGATCTTTGCCATCTGACTTACCGACGCGAGCGGTGGGCGCCGCCAGTCCTGATCACCACAGCGCCGCAGGCGCTGCTCCCCCTGTTGGGTGACCAAGCGGCGCAATCAGGATTTCACGGCTTCAGATTGTTACGGTTTCCTTCCTCTGTTATGTGGCAATTAAGAGGGGACGAGAAGATGAAGATGAAGATCATTGCGCTCGTGCCGGCGGTTCTGGCAGCGGCGGTTCTGCTGATTGCGGCGCCCGCGTGGGCCAAGGGCGGTAATACCGGCTTCGGCTTCAACGCGACCGGCATCAGGGGCTTCCCAACAGGTGCCGCCAGGCTCACCGGCGGCGGTGCGTACAACCCGGGCACAGGTTTCGCCAAGTCCGCTGGCGGCTTCCGGTGCACCAGCGACATCGGCCAGGGCCCACTGGCCGGGTGTCTCACCGGCCAGGGCGTTCGCTGGGACACGGTCGAACTGCTTGCGGGCACAACCTTCAAGTGCACCGGGTCAGCGGCAGAGCCCGCCAAGACCGCGGTCACCGATGAGGACACGATCGTGCTCCTCGCCGACTTCTACCGCGCCGGTGACGGTATCGACGAGTCCTTCACCGCGCAGATGATCGTATCCGCCAGCGACATCGCACCCGACATCGCCGGGATCCAGAACGTCTGGATTCAGGGGGTTGGCTGCGCCTCGGCGATCGCGAACTTCAGCTCCTGAAAGTGCCGGTGTCGGGGTGTGTGCCCGACCGTGCCGGGGTGGCGATCATGGGATGGTCGAGCTCATTCCGGGTCGACCCGGCCGAGCATCTGACGACCGTCGGGGATCAGGCAATCGACGTCGCCCTGTGCGTAGGCCGATCAACGTCACGGGGTCGTTCCTTGCGCCGTGCTGCGCAGGTCACGACGGTGAGGTCCTCACCGCCGAGCCCGTGATGAACAGCCTGCTGCCATTCGTCGGCCAAGAGTTAGGCGGGCGCCAGTGGCAGGTCGGCGATGGTGCGCCACGATCCGGGCTCGGACGATCCTTGTATTAGTCGGGCCGCCGCGACCCGCGCGTAGATCGGAAGCTGAGGCCGGATGGCTGTCGCGGCCGCGCGAAGAACCTCAATCGGAGCGTCGTGACCAACGGTCATGTGCGGCACCGGATCCGGATGCGTGCCGGCGTAGGGTGCTTGATGCGGGAAACGATGCCACACAGCCTCGGTGAGCGCGACAAACGGTCGGCCGGGATCGGGAGCAAGCCAGAGCACGGTATCGCCGAACCACGAGATCTCCGAAAAGGCAACGTCGAAGACCCGCACCGACGCGACCGCCTCCGCCAACATGCTGGTTACACGACTGTCGATACGGTCCGGGGCCACGAACGGGTAGATCACGGTCACATGAGGCGGCACGCCCCAACCGGCCGATCGGTCGAGGTCCGCCCGGAAGCGGCCGATTACCACCTCCGCCTCGGGCACCGCGACGATCACGGCGCTCTCCGTCGACACCACCCACACAGTATCGGGGCTGGACCGATGCCTTCGCGATCAGACGCGGACGCAGCGCATGTTTGGCGCCGAAGGAGCCGGCAGGATGACCGCACTTCCCGATCTCACACGGCCACCGATCGCCGAGCCGACAACCGTCGGGTGGTGACCGGAGACCTGATCAGCGGCGAGGTGCGTGATCTCAGACTTCGCCTGGCCCGGGAGAACCCGCCCGAGGCGGGGTCCGAACACTCGAACCGCGGGCAGGTACAGCAGCCGAACGACCATCCACCCGATCCTGCCCGCCAACCACGAAACGGTAGCTCAACCGCCGGTGTGCGACGTTTTGGCACCCTGTAGGGACTATTCCGCCAGAATGATCGACTCCTCGACCTGCTGAGGGACCGCTTCTCTGCTTAGTAGGCCTTTTCCGTGGTGATGCGCCGCCGCCGGCGGCACGTGGCAGTCCTCATCAATGACCAGTGGAACAGAGGCTAATCTTGCCGGCATGGCGGAGTCTCCACTCGTCGTGAGCATGAACGCACGGCTGCGCCCCGACGGGCGTGGTGGTCTTCTCGCCGAGGCGGCCCGCTCCTGCCCTTCCGTTGCTATTCCACGGGACCATATTCCGTTCGTGGTTGGATTCCTGCTTCCTCGCCTGTCCACTGAAGCGATCGCGGTGCACTTCGATGCATTTTCCGGGCAGGCTCGGGACCGGCTTCGTCGTGCGCTGGTGACGCTGATCAGCGCACTTGTCGATTCCGGCGTCCTTATCGCGGCCGATCGGATCAATGTATCTTCACACGGGCACTACGCGGACCCGCTGCTGCACCTGGGGACTCTGTGGGATCAGATGCGGGTCTCGGCGTATCGAAGCGTTCTCGAGCGGTGTGCGCCCGGCCGGGTTCTGGCCGAGATTGGCAGCGGTCATGGGGTGATGACCTGCTTCGCCGCTCGTGCCGGAGCCAAGCGCGTGTACGCGATCGAGGAGGCGAGCATCATCGAGACCGCCCGTGCGGTCGTCAGCGGCAACGGCTTGGCGGATCGGGTGGTCTTTATCGAGGGGAACTCGCTCGACGTTGACCTGCCCGAACGCGTCGATGTCGTGTACTCCGACCTGATGGGTGCGGACCCGCTGGGTGGCGGCATGGTCATCGCGCACGCAGACGCCGCCACGAGGTTCCTGCGGGCCGGCGGAGTCATGGTTCCGCAATCGGTCACGGTGTCTTCCGTTGGAGTCGAATCTGCTCGCGTACGGAGCGAGACTGATCGCGCCGCCGCTTGGCTCCGCCGAGCTCAGAAATTGAACGCTGACCTGGGGTTGGACGTGTCTGCGCTGGTCGAGGCGTCCCGGGCGCGATTCGAGGCGGCTTACCGCGAGTATTGGTACAAGGCGTTTGTGTCCGCGTCTGGCGACGCCGACACGTCGTCGTACGGGGACCGAGTCATCACAGCCGAAGCGGTCGTCGCAAACTTTGACCTGGCGGACCCCGGTGCCCAGGTACCGGTCACGGTCCCGATCCATCTTCAGGCGACCGCACACGGCCGCCAGAATGCCATGGCGACGTACTGCACGGTGTCTCTCGATGACTGGACCACGCTTACCACGTCACCGTTCGCGACCGTCCGCCCCTCGTCCTGGGGCGGTCAGTTCGTGACTGCCGTCCCGCCGCTCGACGTCGACATCGGTGACATGATTCCGATGCTGGTCGAGATCATGCCAGCGTCTACTCCGGCGTGTCGATACGCGCGGGCCGAGTCCGACGGTCGCGAGCCAGCCAGCGAGAACCTGTTCGGTGCTACCGACCCTGACCGACATCACTCGTAGACAGAGGCCCGGACCGCTAGGCTCACGTACCGACCTTCGATTTGGAGCATGAGCCGGGTCGCGACGAGACGGTGGAGGAATGCTTCCGCGTCTGCCTGTGACGCACCGCTTGAGGTCGCGATGTTGACGAGGTACGACGAGGACCGATGGCTGTCGGCGCCCAGGTAGACAACCCGCTGCCACCCCTCCAACGTCGACGTTGAGAGCGATCCGGAGCGGCGGTCCAGGATGCGAAGGCGCCGCCCGTCATCCTCGTACCGGAGCATGCCGGGCACGTAGTTCGCTCGCCAGTCGTCGATTGCGTCACGAAGCCGCTTTGTGGCGCCTTCGGTGTCGCCACCGTCGGGGTAGTCGAACCGAAAATAGTACGCGATTTCCCGCAGCCTCGGCTCAGGAAGGTCGTATAGCAGCCCGTATGCCCGACAAGGTTCGACGTTGGCTATCCCGAACCGGACGGGATCGAGAAAGTATGGACTGAATCTATCCAGGCGGATCGGCCCGTAGCCGCCCGGTGGGTGCAGATGCCCCAGCAGAGCGACCGTCTCGGACATGCCGTCATAGTCCACACCTGAGTCACCGGGCAGTCCATAGAGGAGGTTCCATCGTGGTTCGATTCCCTCCTCCTCACACCATTTGAGTAGCTGCACGTTCTGTGCCGCGGACACACCCTTGTCCATCAGCCGAAGGGCGGCCGAGCTGAAGCTTTCTATGCCAGGCTGGAGCTGGCGTACACCCGCCCGACCAAGCGCCGCTACCTGATCTCTCGTCAGGTTCGCCTTCGTCTCATAAAACAGGCTGACTGGCGGCTGCAGCTGAGCGAGGCCAGGGATGAACTCTCGGAAGTAGCGCAGGTCCAGGATGTCGTCGGTCATCACGAAATGCGTTGCGGCGTAACGATCCCGCAGTGCAATCAGCTCTGCCAGCGCGCGCCCGGTGCTTTTCGAGCGATAGCGGTAAGAAAAATCCATGCCGCAGAACGTGCAGTGGTGACGATCGCCCCACCAACATCCTCGGGACGTCTCCATCACCAAGACGCGCCGCTCGGGCCGTTCGTCGACAGGGCACACGTCGTCGAAATCAGGGTAGGGGAGATCGTCGAGGTCGCGCACCCTTTCCGGAGCGAGGCTCCTCGCGTGACTCATGGCACCTCGCCTGAGCACGAGGCCGGCCAACGCGTCCAGTGCCGCAGGGTTTCCCAACCGTTCAACCAGACGGGGAAACGTGAGATCCGCCTCGCCGGTACACACCGCGTCAACGAACGGAAAACACCGGTGCAGAGCCAGCCCCATCACTCCTTCACAGTTCGCTCCGCCAAAGACGACGAAGGCGGCAGGATGCCGCTCCTTGATGAGACGTGCTAGTGCCAGCGCTGCGAGGTTTTGACAGAAAGTCGTCGTGAAGCCGACCACGTCATACGAACCCCAGTCGACCGAGTCGAGACAGCCTTTCAGGAATGCTTGAGCATGCGAGCGGGCACGCACGAGAACGTCCACCGCCGCTTGGCCTCCCGTGATTGAAGCGAGGTACGCGTCGGTCCGAGCCGGGTCATCCCCGAAGAGGCAGCCGGCAAAGACGAAGTCTCCACCGAGTTCCTCGGGTGGACACTGATCCGAGAGGTATAGGTAGGAGTCCGCTCCGATGGCGTCGGCGAACGGACGAGTGAAGTCGATGACCTGCGCCCGGATCCCAAGCCGGGCCAGGTGAGCCTTCAACAGACCCAGCGCGAGCGATGGACGCATCATCGACCCGAACGGCATGTTGACCAGTGCAACCCGCGGGCACTCGCCGATGGTCATCTGGTCGGTTACCCCGGCTCGCGCTGCGTCGGCGGTAGGTTCTCATCAACCTCCTCGCCGCGGGCCTGCGCCGTCTCGGCGCGGTCGCCGAAGGCTGAAACGTCGAAGCTCAG
>JBKPDY010000064.1:0-18514 GCA_046728155.1 Actinomycetota bacterium | reverse complement strand
GGCCGACGAAGTTGAAGAAGAAGAAGAGCAGATACTCGCGGTGCAGGGTCGAGCGCGGTCGGTCGCGGTACGTCCAGTGCCGATTCATGAAATACGCCGAGGTCGCGGCAACGACGACCGCGACGATGTTGGCCTTGACCTCGCTACCGCGGAAGACCGTGACCAGCAGGAGGTTCACGACGGCGAAGTTGACCACGACATTGATCAGGCCGATGGTGCCGAACTTCGCGAGCTCCTGACTGATGCCGTGGAACCGCCGCGGAACGATCTCGACTAGGCGCACCCGGCCACTTTACGCGGTGTACGTCAAGGAGGGGGAACCAACCACCGCAGGCTCAGCAAACACACAGTCCCCGTGCGTAGGTCGGGCGTCAGGACGTGGTGGCATCCTCGGCTACCGGGGCGACCGGCCGGAAGACGTACCGCCGGTACGCCCAGAAGCGGAACATAGACGCGAAGCCCACGCCGATCACCTTTCCGGAGAGGTTATCGGCGAGCCGGGTCTGCAGCACGGGCCAGATGCTGCCGAGCACGTCGTGACTGAGCAGCAGCATTCCGCTGCTGATCGCGAGTCCGACCAGGTTGAAGGCGAAGAACAGGCCGTACTCGCGATGTAGGGCCGTCCGGCTCGCGTGCCTCCAGGTCCAGTTCCGGTTTCCGATGAACGCCGCGGTCGCGCTGATAACTGTGGAGACGAGCAGGGAGGGGAACCAGGCCCAGCCCAGTTTCCCCTCGGCGACGTTGAAGATGGTGATGTCGATGACGTAGCAGATCGCTCCCACGACCCCGAACTTGCCAAGCTCGCGGATGAGGTGTGCGAAGCGGTCGTAGAGCGCGCGCAGCCCACGCTTCACCGCGACCGCCTCGGTTCGTACCTCGAAGGACTGCACGGCGCGATGCTACCGGTCTACCCGGATGGACGACGGCAGGGATGCGCGAGGATGGGTGCGAATTTCAGGCCTAGGTGGAAAATGCCGGAATCCGCCCTTCGGGCGTTCCGGAAGCGCTCCCATGCGCGCTGATGCACGAAACTCACCACCTCCGCTCCCATACGGGCGACAACTCGTCAAACTTCCCAAACCTTGTGCAGTTCTTCACAAGCGACCATACTGCCTGGACCCCGGCATCGGTTTACGCTGTGTTTCATCCCCGTACAACGCACGCTGCCAGCACGGCAGCCTGCTGAGGCATTGGTCAACGTCGACCCTCAGGAGAAGTCCATGACCATGACGGCGAGCGACATCGACAGGGCGGCCCCGACCCGGCACGGCGGACTGCTGAGTTGGGTCCGCGAGGTGGCCGCGTTGACCGCCCCCGAGCGCATTGTCTGGTGTGACGGCTCGCCTGCCGAGTGGCGGACACTCACCAGCGAGCTGGTCGCCGCCGGTACGCTCGTACCGCTCAACGCGACCCTGAAACCTAACTCGTTCTGGGCACGCACCGATCCGACGGATGTCGCGCGGGTCGAGGAACGCACCTTCATCTGCTCGGTCGACGAGGCCGACGCCGGGCCCACCAACAACTGGATGGATCCGGGCCAGATGAAGGAGGTTATGACCGAGCTCTACCGCGGCTGCATGCGCGGCCGGACGATGTACGTCATCCCGTTCTGCATGGGTCCACTCACCGCGGCACAGCCGATGTTCGGCGTGGAGATAACCGACAGCGCGTATGTCGTGGTCTCGATGCACATCATGACCCGGATGGGCAGCGCCGTCCTCGAGGCCATGGGCGAGCGGGCGGCGTTCGTGCCCGCCCTGCACTCGGTCGGCGCCCCGCTCGAGCCGGGCCAGCACGATGTGCCGTGGCCGTGCAATCAGATCAAGTACATCTCGCACTTCCCGGCCACCCGGGAGATCTGGTCGTTCGGCTCGGGTTACGGCGGCAACTCGTTGCTCGGCAAGAAGTGCTACTCGCTGCGCATCGCCAGCGTGATAGCGCGCGATGAGGGTTGGATGGCCGAGCACATGCTCATCCTGAAGCTCACCTCACCGCGGGGAGCCGTGCACTACGTCGCGGCCGCCTTTCCGTCCGCGTGTGGCAAGACGAACCTCGCCATGCTCGAGCCCACGATCCCGGGCTGGTCGGTGCAGACCCTTGGCGATGACATCGCATGGATGCGCTTCGGCCGCGACGGCCGACTGTACGCGGTGAATCCGGAGTACGGCCTCTTCGGCGTCGCCCCGGGGACCGACTGGAAGACGAATCCCAACGCGATGCGCACGCTCGCGAAGGGTAACTCGATCTTCACCAATGTCGCCCGTACTGATGACGGAGATATCTGGTGGGAGGGCATGGGCGAGCCGCCAGCCCACCTCATCGACTGGCACGGTAACGATTGGACGCCCGAGTCGGGCGAACTCTCCAGCCATCCGAACTCCCGCTTCTGCACGCCGATCCGCCAGTGCCCGATCCTGGCCCCCGAGTATGAGGACCCGCGGGGCGTGCCGATCTCGGCCATCATTTTCGGCGGCCGGCGCAAGACCACGATCCCGCTCGTGAGTGAGGCCCGCGACTGGGTTCACGGCGTCTACCAGGGCGCAACGCTGTCCTCCGAGACGACCGCAGCGGCCGCCGGTCAGGTTGGCGTGGTCCGGCGGGACCCGATGGCGATGCTGCCCTTCATGGGCTACCACGCCGGCGACTACTTCTCGCACTGGATCGACATTGGCAAGGGCGCCGGTGCCGGAGCCGGAGACGCGTCCCTGCTACCGAAGATCTTCTACGTCAACTGGTTCCGTCGCGGGGATGACGGTCGGTTCCTGTGGCCGGGATTCGGGGAGAACTCCCGCGTCCTGAAATGGATCGTCGAGCGGCTCGAAGGGACGGCGGCGGCGATCGAGACCCCGGTGGGCTACGTGCCGCCGGTGGACGCGCTCGATCTCTCCGGATTGGATACGCCGCTGGCCGATGTCGAGGAGGCGTTGGCCGTACGGCCGGAGGAATGGCGGGCCGAGGTCCCGCAGATCACCGAGTGGTTCGCGTCGTTCGGCGAGAAGCTGCCCGGTGTCTTCTGGGCCGAACTCGATGCGCTCAAGGCTCGCCTCGGCATGGCGGACTGACTGAGCGGGCGCGAGGAGCGAGCGTGAGCGAGCACCGCAGCTTGCCCGCGGTCCTTGGCGGATTGAGCGGGCGCGAGGAGCGAGCGTGAGCGAGCACCGCAGCTTGCCCGCGGTTCTCGACTGATCTGCCGGAAAGGTTGCGCAGAGTGCGTTTCTCGAGCGGGTAACTGACAGTTACGGACCCGGTCTGTATGGCTAGGCTCAGGGGAATGAAGCTTCGCGACGCGGTGTACTTGGCCTACGAGCACCGTCTCTCGGCGTCGCTCGTCGGCAAACCTCACCCCAACCATGTCGGCGTGATGTGCGACGGGAACCGACGGTGGGCTCGGGAGATGGGGTACGTCGATCCCAACGACGGACACCGGGTCGGCGCGAGGCGGATCAAGGAGCTGCTGCGCTGGTGCGATGAGGCCGGGATAGGTCTCGTCACGCTCTGGCTGCTCTCCACCGATAACCTGGCCCGGCCGGCGGGCGAACTGGACCCGCTCCTCAAGATCATCGAGGATCTGGTCAGCGAACTCGCCGCGGACGGCCAGCCGTGGAGCCTGCGGATGGTCGGAGCCCTGGACGTCCTGCCCGGCCCGCTGGCCCTCTCGCTCAAAGCCGCCCAGGAACGCACAGCCGGCCGTACTGGCGGCGCAAAGGTCAACATCGCCGTCGGCTACGGGGGGCGGCGTGAGATCGCCGACGCCGTCCGCTCGCTGCTGTACGAGCACGCGAAGAGCGGCGGCACGATCGAGGAGCTCGCCGAGGTACTCGACGTTGATCACATCGCCGAGCATCTCTACACCAAGGGCCAACCCGATCCCGACCTCGTCATCCGGACGAGTGGGGAACAGCGCCTGTCCGGTTTCCTGCTCTGGCAGAGTGCGCACTCGGAGTTCTACTTCGCGGACATGAACTGGCCCGATTTCCGCAAGGTCGACTTTCTCCGGGCGCTGCGTAGCTACGCCATGCGTCAGCGCCGCTTCGGCCAGTGATCCTTATCATGACAGTCGCTGCCTGACCGGCCCGCCGTCGTTGTCCCCAGCGACGGTTCACGGCCAGGTGAGGAGGCGGTATGAATGAGGTCGTCGGCCTGATCCTGGTCCTGTTGCTGGCCACGTCCGGATACGCGGCCGGCCGGTTGCACGGGCAGTTCAGTTACCGCCTCGGCTACCGGTTCGGCTACCGGCAGGGGTACTTCGACGGTGACCGTGCGAGTTGGAGCCGGCGTCGGCGCGAGATGCAGGCGGTCGTCGCGTCGGTCCTCACCGCGCCGCGGGAGGAGCGCGGCGCGGCGTTCGCCGGTTCGATTCTCGGCGGCACGATGTACGCCAGCGAAGCGGGCGCCGATGACGGCGACGAAACCGAACGCGGGCCGGCGGCCGACGCTCGCCAACCGCTCTCCGACGTCGTTACGAGCTAGCTCGTTGTCCGGTAGCAGTTACGACACGCGTGGGTGCCGGATCTGGCCCCAACGCCGCCTTTGCCGTTAGCGTCTGCATGTGGCCGGGGACTTCCCGGCCGCGCGAGGCCCGAGCGAGCACGGGGCCGGCACCTGCCCCGTACCGGGCGTCGCACGTTGCGATGCGCGGACGGCGAGGTGCAGTCCGCCGGAGCAGCCTGTGGCCAAGACCAGACCCCCAGCCGCTACGACGACGAACACCCCGCGGAACCGTCGGAGCACCAATCCCCCGGCCGACCCCGGACCCGAAAAGATTGCGTTAGCACCGCCTCGACAGCGCAAACGGACCGCCGCCAGACCCCCTCAGCCCATAACAAGACCGCAGAAGCAACGACCGGCCACTCGCCCCGACGCATCACCGCAGATCAAACCGTTCGCCCGACGGATACATGTCCTGGACACCTCGGTGCTCCTAGCGGATCCGCGGGCGATTCTTCGTTTCGCCGAGCAGGAGGTCGTCCTGCCCCTGGTAGTGATCTCCGAGCTGGAGGGCAAGCGGCACCATCCCGAGCTCGGTGTCTTCGCCCGCCAGGCGCTGCGGATCCTGGACGAGTTGCGGGCTCGCCATGGCCGGTTGGATGTTGCGCTCGCCATCAACGACCAGGGAGGAACCCTCCGGGTCGAGCTGAACCACGCCGATCCCGCGATGCTTCCGGTCGGCTTCCGGGCCGACACGAACGACGCCAGGATCCTCGCGGTCGCGTTGGGGCTGGCCGCGGAGGGCTGCGCGGTCACGCTCGTGACGAAGGACATCCCGTTGCGCGTCAAGGCCGCCGCGGTCGGACTGGTCGCCGACGAGTACCGGCACGGCCAGGCGATGGATCCGACCTGGAGCGGGATGGCCGAACTGGAGCTCACCGAGGACGAGGTCAAGCGGCTCTACGCCGGGGACGCGCTGGATCATCCGGGCGCGGCCGAGCTGCCATGCCACACCGGGCTGGTGCTCCACTCGTCAAACGGTTCGGCGCTCGGTCGGGTCCACCCTGACAAGACCCTGCGACTCGTCCGCGGCGACCGGGAAGCGTTCGGCCTCCGGGGCCGCTCAGCCGAGCAGCGGATCGCCTTGGACCTGCTGCTCGACGACACAATCGGCATCGTGTCACTGGGTGGGCGGGCCGGTACGGGCAAGTCCGCGTTGGCCCTCTGCGCGGGCCTCGAGGCGGTGATGGAGCGGCGCAAGCACCGCAGGGTTGTGGTGTTCCGTCCCCTGTATGCCGTGGGCGGCCAGGAGCTGGGATACCTGCCGGGTACTGAGGCCGAGAAAATGTCGCCCTGGGCCCAGGCGGTCTTCGACACGCTCGGGTCGGTCGTTCACGAGAACGTCATCGAGGAGGTCGCGGCCCGGGGCATGTTGGAGGTACTCCCGTTGACCCATATCCGGGGGCGCAGCCTGCACGACTCGTTCGTGATCGTCGATGAAGCGCAGTCGCTGGAGCGGGGCGTCCTGCTCACCGTGCTCTCCAGGATCGGACAGGGGTCGCGTGTCGTCGTCACCCACGACGTCGCTCAGCGTGACAACCTCCGCGTCGGCCGGCACGACGGGATAGCGGCGGTCGTCGAAACGCTGAAGGGGCATCCGCTCTTCGCTCATGTGACGCTGACCCGCTCGGAGCGTTCGCCGATCGCGGCCATGGTCACGGACCTTCTCGAGGACTGGACCAGCTAGCCGGTATCGATCACATATGCCCACATTTATACTGTGGGTTGTGTCACAAGACGGTGAGTTGAACGTGCTGAGCCCACCTCGGTGCCCCAAGGTGGGCTCTTGGCATGGCGCCGGAACTGCGGCGGCCAGGCCGGCGATGCGGCGCAGACCGTCGTGACGGACGGCGATCCCGCCGGATCGCATCCTTGCCCCCGGCGAAGGGAATTTCTTCGTGGGTCGCCCACGACGGGCCACCGAGCCGCGCAGCGCAATGCCGTATGACGACGCTCGACCTCGGCACCCCCGCAATCCCCAAACCCGCCACGAGACCGAGTCGTCGACTGCCCACGCCGTGCCATCACGGGCGTCCCGATCGCGGCCGGCGGCGCAGCTCGACACCCGGACGACCGGCACACCGTGGCCGCTCCGGGATGACCTGCGGCCGCCACAGCCGCGCCGACGGCCTGACGGCCCGCGTCCGGACGGCGTGCAGCAGCGACCGGTCAAAGTCCGTAGCCGCACCCGGCCTGGAGCCGGCGTCGCAGCCCACCGCAAGCCGAACCACGTCTTCCGGGTCGTGGGCGTCTTCGTCCTCGTCGTCGGCACGCTCGCCGGCGCGTACCTCGGTTTCGGGCGCCACGACCACCGCTCAGTCGCCGCGAGCGCCTCGGCGCCCGGACCCGATACACCGACGCCCAGCGCCGACCCGCTCCTTGCCCAGGCAGCGGCGAGCGCCCAGGCCAAGGCGGGTGCAGCCGCGAAGGCCGCGGCCGCCCAGGCGAGCCGGGCGAACCAGGCGGCGAGCCGGGAGTCCCCGGCGACGCGGTCCAGCCCGCGCCCGCCCTACCCGGTGCCCTCCTCGTGCATGGACTTCACCGGTAATCGCCAGATCGGCTGCGGTCTGCTGCTCGACGTCGGGTTCAACATCGACCAGATGCCCTGTCTCGACCAGCTGTGGACCAAGGAAAGCCACTGGCGTACCAATGCGCAGAACGCTTCCTCCGGGGCGTACGGGATCCCACAGGCGCTGCCCGGCGACAGGATGGCCGTGTACGGGTCGGACTGGCGCACCAACCCGGTCCCGCAGATCAAGTGGGGCCTGAACTACATCACGACGCGCTACGGCACGCCTTGCACCGCGTGGGCGCACTCGCAATCCACCGGCTGGTACTAAGAGCGAGCGCGAGGAGCGAGCGTCAGCGAGCACCGCAGCGCGGTCGTGGCCAGGTAGCGCACAGCCGCCGGTACCATTCGCCTAGGCTGGCAGTACAGGTTCTCCACTTGATCCAGGAGCGTGCATGGCCGACGTCGATCTCGCCATCGTGGGAGCCGGCCCGACCGGGCTGTACGCGGCCTACTACGCGGGCTTCCGTGGTCTCTCCACGGCCATCATCGACGCCCTGCCGGAGCCGGGCGGCCAGGTCACCGCGATGTACCCGGAGAAGGCGATCTTCGATGTCGCCGGCTTCCTGAGCATCAAGGGCCGCGACCTGGTGGCGAACCTGGTCGAGCAGGCGGCGCAATTCCAGCCGACGTACCTGCTGGGAGTCCGGGCCGAAAAGCTCGCCTACGACGAAGAGGGGCGACCGATCCTGACCCTCTCCGACGGGGCATCGCTTCGATGCGGCGCGGTCATTATCACCGGTGGCCTCGGCAGCTTCACGTCCCGACCGCTGCCGGCCGCGGACGCCTTCGCCGGCGAGGGCGTGCTGTTCTTCGTCAAGCACCTGCACGAGTTGGAGGGGCATGATGTGGTCATCGTCGGGGGTGGTGACTCCGCGTTCGACTGGGCGCTCGCGCTGCACCCGTTGGCCAAATCGGTGACGTTGATTCACCGCCGGGACAAGTTCCGGGCCCACGCCCACACCGTGGCCCGGGTGAAGGAGGCGCCCGTCGAGATCATCGTCAATGCCGAAGTGACCCAGATCTTCGGCGATGGCCGGGTGACCGGGTGCGAGGTCGTCGTCAGGGGAGGGCAACCACGCAAAATGCCCGCGGACACGATCGTGGCCGCTCTGGGATTCACCGCCGACCTCGGACCGTTGGCCGAATGGGGGTTGGCGCTGGACAAGCGGCACATCCTGGTCGACACCACGACTGCGACGAACCTGCCGCGCATCTTCGCCGCCGGCGACATCTCCGAGTACCCCGGTAAGGTCCGACTGATCGCGACCGGGTTCGGGGAGGCGGCGGTCGCGGTAAACAACGCGGCCGTGGCGATCGACCCGACGGCGCACCTGTTCCCCGGTCACTCCTCCGACAACGGCTGAGCCGGCTGTCCTCGACTCCGCCGCGCCCCGCGTCCGGCAGACATCCGCGCCACCCCGGGCCGAAGGTCGAGGCGCATGACCACCCGCGTCGGGGATGGTCGCGCCGCCACCGTGAAACCGCAACCGGCGAACAGCGGTTCGACGCCGTGGAACGCCTCGCCGGCGGGATGCCGCTCGTCACCGGCGAGTGGCACGGCTTCGATCGCCATCGCCCGGCTCTGCCGCGCGAGCGTTACCGCAGCCTGCAGGAGCGCTCGCGTGACACCGGCCCGGCGCGCGTCGCGGCGAACGAAGAAGCAGGTGACGATCCAGGTCGACGCGTCCTCGCTCGGGTCGCGGGCGGCGAGCAGGGGCGTGCCCAGCAGTCGCGCATACCGCGATCTCGGCCCAGCGGCGGCCCAGCCGACCGGCTCGTCGCCGCGGTAGGCGAGAACACCCATCGGTTGGGGCTGCGTCGCCGCCAGCGTGGTGAAGGCCTCCCGGTTGCCGCCGGACCAGCCCGCCTGGCACTGCTTGGTCGGGCTGATGTTCCACATGCAGAAGCAGCCGCTGGTCGTCTTCGTCGCGCCGAACAGGGTCGTCAGGTCGTCCAGTCGGTCCCTGGTCACCGGATGCACCGACAGATCGCTCGTCATGGGGCGGACTCTACGGACGGAGTCCGACAAGACGGCCCATCGCCTGGACCTGGTGGTCGAACCAGGCCCGGCGTTCCTCGATCACCCCGTTGAGGCGGCCGAAGATCTCGAAGCTCACCGCTCCGAAGAGGTGGGTGTAGACCAGCATGCCGCGGGCCAGTACGGCTGGAGGCAGGCCCGGAAAGAACTCGGCGACGATGCGAGCCATGTCGGCGTGGACGGCCGGCGGCAACCAGTCGCCCGGGTTGGGGCGGATGATTCCGGCGCCGACGCCGTCAACGAGGACGGCGGCGAGCACGGTCGGCACCCGGTTCGCCGGTCCGACCGTGTCCTGGGGCGCGGCATACCCGGGCACCGGGCTGCCGAACGTGAGCGCGAATTCGTGGGGGCGGCCGAGTGCCCAGTCCCGGACGGCGTGGCAGATCGCCTCGAGCCGTCCGACCAGATCGGCGCGGCGCACCGCCCCGTCCGCCCTCTCAGCCGCCTCGCCCACTGCGTTGTACGCGTCCAGGATGAGGGCGGTGAGCAGGTCATCCCGGCTGGGAAAGTACCGGTACACCGCGGAGGAGACCATGCCCAACTCGCGCGCGACGGCTCGCAGCGACAGGCTGGACGCGCCCTTCGAAGCGAGGTGTCGACGGGCCGTTTGCTTGATCTCGTCGCTCATCTCGGCACGGACGCGTGCCCGCAACGACGATGCACGACCAGGTTGTCCGTCTGCCATGAACGTCAGTGTCGCACATTTTCCAGAGCAATGCTCTTGACACGCATCGCCAATCTGATCGACGATACTAGTCACCATTGAGAGCGCCGCTCTCTAATTGGAGCACTACAGGAGGGATCATGGCCCTGCACGTCATCGTCGGCGCCGGCCCCATCGGAACCAGCACCGCCCGTCAGCTCCTCGCGGACGGCCACCGGGTGCGGGTCATCACGCGCTCCGGCAGCGGTCCGGACGACGTGGAGCGGATCGCCGCAGATGCCACGGATGCCGAGCGTCTCACCGAGCTCGTCCGTGGTGCCGCCGCTGTCTACAACTGCGCGAATCCTCAATATCACCGATGGCTGATCGACTGGCCGCCGTTGGCCCAGGCTCTGCTTGCCTCGGCCGAGCGCAACGAAGCCGTCCTGGTCGCGATGAGCAACCTGTACGGATACGGGCCGGTCGACCGCCCGATGACCGAGGATCTGCCGATGGCACCCACGACGCCGAAGACGGCTGTACGGGCGCGGATGTGGGAGCAGATGCTCGCCGCGCACCAGTCTGGAAGTGTTCGCGTCGCCGAAGCACGGGCCAGCGACTTCCTCGGCCCCGGCGGGCGCTCGCTCGTCACCGACATGATCCTGCCCGCCGTGCGCCGTGGTCGCACGGTGACCGTACCGGCCAATGTGGACGTTCCGCACAGCCTCACGTACACAGTGGACGCTGGCCGTCTGCTCGCGGTTCTGGGTACCCGGGAAGAGGCGTGGGGCCGGGCCTGGCACGTGCCGACCGCACCGGCGCGGACGTTGCGGGAGGTGGCGAGCGCGTACGCGCAGATGGCCGGCGCGCCGGAGCCACGACTGCGGCGGATGCCCAACCTCGTGCTGCGAGCGGCCGGCCTCTTCTCGCCGGAGGCGCGCGAGTTCGTCAAGGTTCGATACCAGTTCGAGCGGCCGTTCATCATCGATTCGTCCGCGGCGGAGAAAGCGTTCGATCTGAGGCCTTCGAGCGTCGATGAGGCTCTGCGGTCGATGCTCTAGCGGTTCTCCCACAGTCGTGGAATCGCAGGTCCGGTCTCGTCGGGCGCAGGGTTTCGGCCTCGCGTCGAAGATCCGTTTCTTCCGCGAGAACCTCAAGGATTCTGCGCGTTTTCGCGGAGGAAACAGATCAAGCAGGCGGCCTGTCGATCCGGTGATCTCATGATCGGAGTTCGGCATCGCGCGCCGCCCCGGCTAGGTGGACCCTCGGTGTCGCGTCTGACCGGCTGCGCGGCATCTCCAAGCGACGGAGGGCTTGGTGTGTAGACAGCGATCCTTGCCCTGGGCTCCCGCATGTGGACGAAGGGATGCCCTCTGGTCATGGGCGGTGTTGCGGATGTGTGGGGCAAAGCTCCCGGCGGAAACCGCGTCAGACGCCGGGCTCGTCGTCGCTCTCGTCCCCGCCGAAGTCCACGAGGGAGTATGCGCGCAACTTCGCCAACCGGTGGTAGGAGTCGATGACCCGGATCGTTCCGCTCTTGGAGCGCATCACGATCGACTGGGTGTAGGCGCCGCCGCCACGGTAGCGGACCCCGCGCAGAAGGTCACCGGTGGTCACTCCGGTCGCGGCGAAGAAGGCGTTGTCCCCGCGTACGAGATCGTTGGTGTACAGGACGCGCTCCAGCTCATGTCCCGCCGCCTGGGCCTTCTCGCGTTCGGCCTCGTCGCGCGGCCAGAGCTTGGCCTGGATGGCGCCGCCGATGCACTTGAGCGCGCAGGCGGCCACGATCCCCTCGGGGGTACCGCCGATACCGACGAGAACGTCCACATCGGACTGTTCACGGGCGGCGTAGATCGCCCCGGCGATGTCGCCATCGCTGATGAAACGGATTCTGGCGCCGGTGTCACGCACCTCCTTGACGAGGTCGGCGTGGCGTGGCCGGTCGAGGATGCAGACCGTCAGCTCGGAGACGCTGGACCGCTTGACCTTGGCGATGCGGTGGAGGTTCTCGGTGATGCCCGCATCGAGCTCGATCACGTCAGCGCACTCGGGTCCGACGGCGATCTTCTCCATGTAGAAGACGGCCGACGGGTCGAACATGGCGCCCCGCTCGGCCACGGCCAGCACCGCGATCGCATTCGGCATGCCCTTGCTCATCAGGGTCGTGCCGTCGATCGGGTCGACCGCGACATCGACCTCGGGTCCGCCCTTCCAGTCGCCGACGTGCTCGCCGTTGTACAGCATCGGCGCGTTGTCCTTCTCGCCCTCCCCGATGACGACCACACCCCGCATCGGCAGGGAGTTGATCAGACGGCGCATGGCGTCGACCGCCGCCCCGTCACCACCCTCCTTGTCGCCCCGGCCGACCCACCGACCCGCCGCCATGGCCGCGGCTTCCGTCACCCGTACCAGCTCCAGTGCGAGGTTGCGGTCGAGTTCCTCGGTCCTGCGTACCAGGCGGGGCGCGGTCATCTTTGGCCTCCGTGCGGGGGCATCTTCGTTGAGCGGAGTCGCTGAGGATAGATCGTGGCAGATCCGGCGGCGGTGTGCACGCGCCACCTGACGCTGGGCGGTCGCGAAGTCACCGACCGCATCGGCGAGGATGGGAGGATGACGAGCGTACCCGCCTCCGACCACGAGACCACGGCGGACACCCCCCAAGGCTACGGTGCCGGACCGACCCGGCACGGGCGTACCGCGAGGGACATGGCGATCTCACTCGTTGTGCTGCTCATTCCCGTGGCCGTCATCGTCGGTTTCGTCTGGGCCCGCGGTGGAGACTCACCAGTCATCATCGACCCCCAGCCTGCCATTGCCGACGCGCAGGACGCCAAGGCCTTCCCGGTGGCCGTACCCGGGAGCCTCCCGGACGGCTGGCGCCCGGTGGCCGCACAGTACTCCGCGCCGGACGCCACGCTTCGGATCGGGTACCTCACACCAAACGGCGGGGCAGTACAGCTGATCGAGTCGAGCACTCCGGTCGACGGTCTGCTCATCCAGGAGCTCGGCGACGACACCAGGGCGGATGGAGTCGTCACTGCCGGATCGGCCCAGTGGAATGCGTACCAGGTCCGCAACGGTGAACGTGCGCTGGTACTGCCGACGAAGGGGCGCACACTCATCATCATCGGCAGCGCTGACGCCTCCGACCTGCAAACTCTTGCGGCCGCACTGCGCGCATAGTCCGCTGTTGCCTGGGGAACATATGCTCTGGCGGCAGTGGACCAGACGCGGAGGATTTGCGATGAGACAGCGTTCGGCCGTTATCGGCCTCGGCATCCTGACAGCGCTCGCCTTCGCGGCGACCGCGTGCACGGCCGCTCCGGCCGCCCCCGCTCCGACCACTTCGTCCAAGTCCGGTATGGAGGTTTTGGCGGTCGCCGCCTCGAAGACGAAGGGACAGAGCTACCAGTTCGCGGTCACGTACGGGACGGCGCTCACCGGCGAGGGTATGGCGAGCGGAGACGGTGCAGCCACCTCCATGAAGGTGACCCTCGCCGATGCGGTGAGCGGCGTCGTGATCAAGATCAACGCGCTCGTTCTGAAGGATGCCGCGTACGCGAAACTCGACCTCGGGCCGGCCGGCGCGATCGTCAACATCTCGCCGACCACCTGGATCCACATCGACCCGGCCAAGGCGCCTGGCGCCGCGCGACTGGGGATCTCCCCGGGCACCGACATCTTCGGCCCCGACACCTACGTCAAGGCCGTGCAGACGGCGAAGGTCGACAGCAACACGCAGATCAGCGGGGTCATCGACCTGACCAAGACGGCGCTGCCCGGGCTGTCGGCGACGAGCCTCGCGGGTGGTCCGACGACGCTGCCGTTCACGGCCAGCCTGGACAGTCAGGGCCGGATCAGCAAGATCGTGGTGAAAGTGCCGTCACTCGGGCAAGCCGTACCGGCCGCGGACCTGACCACGACCTACTCGAACTGGGGCACGCAGGTCGACAGCACCCCGCCGCCCACCGCCGAGACCGTGGAGGCACCTCCGATCGTCTACACGTTCCTGCAGTGACGGTTACGGCGTGGGTGGCGCCGCGGCGTCGAGGCGGGCTCGGGCGCCGTCCAACCAGCGCTGGCAGACGGCGGCGAGAAACTCCCCACGCTCCCAGAGCGTCAACGACTCCTCGAGGGTCCCGCCGCCGGACTCGAGCCGCTCGACGATCCGGGCCAGTTCTGCCCGCGCCTCCTCGTAGCTCAGCGACTCGGTCATCGCTCGCCTCCGCGCTCGCTCCGCTGCTGCCACCCCGCGAAATGCTTCGTTGTTCGGCTCGCAAGCTCGCCGAAGCTGCTCCGCTTCGCTCCACGTCTCCGCAGGGACCCCGGCACGGGCCTTGCGGCCCTGCGATGCTCACTCGCTGTCGGCTCGGTCATGACTCGCTCGCCTCCGCGCTCGCTCCGCTGCTGCCACCCCGCGAAGACGCTCCGCTTCGCTCCACGTCTCCGCAGGGACCCCGGCACGGGCCTTGCGGCCCTACGATGCTCACTCGCTGTCGGCTCGGTCATGATTCGCTCACCCTAGCCGGCACGGTGCCGCGGGCCAGCCGTATCCGCAGCGCATCCCCGACGGCGACCTCCGCGGGGTCGATGATCACCCGCCCGTCCACCGGACGTTGGACGATCGCGTACCCGCGTTCGAGCGTCGCCAGCGGTGAGAGGCCGCGCAGCCGGGCGAGGGTGTGATGGAGTTCGGCTCCCGCCCGGTCGAGCCGGTGGGCCAGCGTGCGGGCCGCCCGCAGCCGCAGTGCGGTCACGTCCTGCGAGCGCAAGTCGATCATGGACGTGGGGCGGGCCAGCACCGGCCGGCTCACCAGCGCGTCCAATCGGTGCTGCTCTCGTTCGACGTGATGCCGGACGGCCCGATGCAGCCTGGCCCGGGCGGCCGCGATTGCGCGCAGCTCCTCGGCGAGATCGGGCACGGCGCGTTTCGCGGCGTCGGTAGGCGTGGATGCCCGTACGTCGGCGACGAAGTCGACCAGGGGCGTATCGGTCTCGTGCCCGATGGCCGAGATCACCGGCGTGTGGCAGGCGAACACCCCCCGGCAGAGCGCCTCGTCGGAGAAGGGAAGCAGGTCCTCGGTGGAACCTCCGCCCCGGGCCAGGATGATCACGTCGACCTCCGGATCCCGGTCGAGGATGGCGAGCGCGTCGACCAGCTGCGGCACGGCGGATGGTCCCTGCACTGCGACGTTGACGACACGGAAGCGCACGGCGGGCCACCGCCGTCGCGCATTGGTCTGCACGTCCCGTTCGGCGGCGCTGGCCCGTCCTGTGATGAGCCCGACGGTGGCTGGGAGAAACGGAGGTCGCCGCTTGTGTGCGGGGTCGAAGAGCCCTTCGCTGCCGAGCTGCTTCTTCAGCCGTTCGAGCCGCGCGAGCAACTCACCGAGGCCGACCTGGCGGATCTCGTCCGCACGCAGCGACAGTGTTCCCCGCATGGCGAAGAACTCAGGTTTGGCGTGAGCGACGACCCGGGCTCCCTCGACGAGCTCGGGAATGCCTGAGTCGAGGACATCCCGATGCGCGGTGATCGTGAGACTGATGTCAGCGGCGGTGTCGCGCAGCGTGAGGAAGACCACATTCGTCCCGGGTCGCCGGCTGACCTGGGCGACCTGCCCATCCACCCAGACCCAGCCGAGTCGGGCCACCCAGGCGCCGAGCTTCTGGCTCACCACCCGTACCGGCCACGGATTCTCCGCGCTGCTCTGCATCTCCTCGGTCATACCTGCTCGCCTCCGCGCTCGCTCCGCTGCTGCCACCCCACGAAGTGCTTCGTTGTTCGGCTCGCAAGCTCGCCGAAGCTGCTTCGTTGTTCGGCTCGCAAGCTCGCCGAAGCTGCTTCGTTGTTCGGCTCGCAAGCTCGCCGAAGCTGCTCCGCTGCGCTCTCACGTCTCCGCGCTGGGGTCCCGGCTCGGGCCTGGCTGCCCTGCGATGCTCGCCGCTGGCCGGCTCGCTCACGGGGCCAGCGTAGGCCCGCACGTACGATGGGAGCCGTGACCGGTAAGAGAGTCCTGCTGGCCAAGCCGCGTGGTTACTGCGCGGGCGTCGATCGCGCCGTACAGACGGTCGAGGAGGCGTTGAAGCTCTACGGCCCCCCGGTCTACGTGCGCAAGCAGATCGTGCACAACCGCCACGTCGTCGCGACGTTGCAGGAGCGGGGCGCGATCTTCGTCGAGGAGAACGAAGAGGTGCCCGAGGGCTCCATCGTGGTGTTCTCCGCTCACGGCGTTGCTCCAGAGGTCCACGAGTCGGCCCGCGCTCGGAGCCTCAAGACGATCGATGCCACCTGCCCGCTGGTCACGAAGGTGCACCAGGAAGCAAAACGCTTTGCCGCGGACGACTACGACATCCTGCTGATCGGGCACGACGGGCACGAGGAGGTCATCGGCACCTCGGGCGAGGCTCCGGCACACGTCCAGCTGGTCGACGGCCCGGACGCCGCGGACTCGGTGACGGTCCGTGACCCCGCGAAGGTCGTCTGGCTGTCGCAGACGACGCTCTCGGTCGACGAGACGCTGGAGACGGTCGCCAGACTCAAGCAACGCCTGCCATTGCTCCAGTCGCCGCCGAGCGACGACATCTGCTACGCCACATCCAACCGTCAGCAGGTGGTGAAGGAGATCGCGCCGCAGTGCGACGTGGTGATAGTGGTCGGGTCGCGCAACTCGTCGAACTCGGTCAGGTTGGCCGAGGTCGCGGTCGCCGCCGGCGCCCGCGAGTCCTACCTGGTCGACTACGCGGACGAGATCGCCGATGAGTGGCTCGACGGGGCGGCCACCGTCGGCCTCACCTCCGGCGCGAGCGTCCCCGACGAACTCGTTACCCGCGTGCTCGACCACCTCGCCGAGCGTGGTTACGACGAGGTCGCCGAGGTGACGACGGCGACCGAGAAGCTCGTCTTCTCACTGCCGCAGGAGCTCAAGCGCGACATCCGGGTCGCCGCCGCCGACCGGGCCCGGGCCGCCGCCGCGCTCGCCGCCACGGCTCACGACTGAGCCCGCGGCGTCGGTACTCCTCATACCGGGCCGGGCGCGTGGACCAGTCTGTGTACCGTCGAAAGGGAGGAAGGGCGGTCCGGGATGTTCTGGCGCAGGCGTAGGGAGCGGGAGCTGGCTGACGCTCGGGAGGAGGCGCTGCGCTGGTACGAGCGGCTCGGCGGTCAGATCGCCAACCTCCCGGCCGGGAGCGAGCCGGCGGTCAAGCAGGCGATGGTCGACGCGGGAGAACGCTACAACGCGGCCGGTGGTCAGCTTGACCGGGCCGGCTCGCCGAAGCAGTTCGAGCTGGCCCGGGAGACGGCGCTCGAGGGACTCGCATATATCCGTGCGGCCCGGACGGCGATGGGTCTCGACCCCGGACCGGAACTTCCGCCGCTCGCCGCCCAGCGCGGTGTCGGCGCGATTACCGAGGAGCGGCGGCTTGACGTGGACGGGCGCGAGTTCCGGGCCTCGCCGCGACCGGCCGGCGACACGCCGTACTACTACCCGGGCGGGCGGGTGCAGGGCCGACCCATCCCGGCCGGCTGGTACTCGGAGCCGTGGTGGAAGACCGCACTGGCCACCGGAGCCGGCGTGTTCGGCGGCATGCTCCTCTTCGACGCGCTCGCCGGTGGATTCGGCGACGGCGGGTACGACCAGGGTTACCAGCAGGGTCTCGACTACGCCGATCAGCACGGCTGGGACCCGGGTGGGGATCAGGATCCAAACCAGAGCTACGACGCCGCCGGCCACGACGACGGGGGCGCCGGGTACGACACCGGCGACTACGGCGGCAGCGACTACGGCGGCGGTGACTTCGGCGGCGGTGACTTCTGAGCCGCTCTTCAGGCTACGCAGTCGACTCTGATGGATCGCCGTGCGGGACGGAACTCAAGCCGTCCGATACGTCCGGCGCTTTGTAGGTCGGCGGCGGCCAAGGAGATCCGCTCGATGTCGGTCGCGGGTCCAGAGACAGTGGCCGACGAGAATCCGGTGCGCATCGACAGTCGTCGTTCCGACTTCGCCCGCCTGATCTGCGCCAGCGCGGCACGGGTAGCGGTGAGCACATCCTCGTCGCCGCCTGGGAGCAGCTCGCCGGCGTCGGGCCAGGTCGACCTGTGCACCGATCCCGCTGCACACCACGACCAGATCTCCTCCGTGACGAACGGCAGGAACGGCGCGAAGAGCCTCAGCTGGACGTCGAGGGCCAGCCGCAGCGTGGTACGGGCCGAGACCGCCCTCGGACCCTCGCCGTACGCGCGTTGCTTCACCAGTTCGACGTAGTCGTCGCAGAATTCCCAGAAGAACGTCTCCGTCGCGGCCAGCGCGCCCGTGTGGTCGTAGCCGACGAAGGCGCCGGTCGCGACCGTCACGACTCGACGCAGCCGGGCGAGGAGGGCAAGGTCGAGCGGATCGTTGACCGCGCCCTCGCCCCGACCCAGCCCCAGCTCGAAGCGGGCGGCGTTGAGCAGCTTGACGGCGAGGCGGCGGCCCACCCTGACCATGGCTTCGTCGAATATCGTGTCCACGCCGGGGCGTCCATTGGCCGCCCAGTACCGCAGCGCATCCGAGCCGTACGTGTCGAGCAGCTCCTCCGGCCCTTCGGCGCCGAGTGACTTGCTCACCTTCCGGTGGCTGCCGTCCTCGATCACCCACCCGGAAATGTCGGCAGTGTGCCAGGGGAGGACGCCGTGTTCGGCCCGCGATCGCACGATCGTGCTGAACAGCCACGTCCGGATGATCTCGTGTGCCTGCGGCCGCAGGTCCATCGGGAAGACGCGCGCGAACAGGTC
>JBKPDY010000063.1:0-38984 GCA_046728155.1 Actinomycetota bacterium | reverse complement strand
GGGCGACCCGATCGCCATCGACGTCCCCGCCCGGACCATCACCCTCGATGTTGCCGCTGACGCACTGGAGACGCGCCGGATCGCCCAGGAGAAACGCGACCACCCGTACACCCCGGCCAACCGCGATCGGGGCGTCTCGGCTGCTCTGCGTGCGTACGCGTCCATGGCCACCTCCGCATCCGACGGCGCGTACCGCCGGGTACCGGAGTGACGCGCCGGCCGGCTACCAGTCACCCCACGCAGTCGCTCGCTGCGCTCACGACCGCGCGAGGACGCCGACTAGACTGCATCGGAACGCGACTGGCGCTGAGGAGCTGTCCATGCACGTACCGCCACTGCCGGACCTGACCGCAACCGACCCGCAGATCGCCCAGCTCATCCAGGCCGAGGCCCAGCGCCAGCACGACAAGCTCCGGATGATCCCATCGGAGAACTACGTCTCCGCCGCCGTGCTCGAGGCCTGCGGCACGGTGTTGAACAACAAGTACTCCGAGGGGTACGCCGGCAAGCGCTACTACGAGGGCCAGCAGTTCATCGATCCCGTCGAAACCCTCACGATCGAGCGGGCGCGGGCACTCTTCGGCGTGGACCACGCCAACGTCCAGCCGTACTCGGGCTCGCCGGCGAACCTGGCGGTATACCTGGCCTTCATGAACCCGGGTGACACGTTCCTTTCGCTGGAGCTGGCGCACGGGGGCCACCTGACCCACGGCTCGCCGGTCTCGGCCACCGGAAAGTGGTTCCGGCCGGTGCACTACTTGGTGGGTCGCGAGACGGGTCGCATCGATATGGACCACGTTCGTGACCTGGCCCTCGCCGAGCGCCCAAAAATGATCATCTGTGGCGGCACCGCAATCCCCCGCACGATCGACTTCCCGGCCTTCGCGGCCATCGCCCACGAGGTCGGGGCCGTGCTGCTCGCCGACATCGCGCACATCGCCGGGCTAGTGGTGGGCGGCGCGCATCCGTCACCCGTCGGACACGCGGATGTGATCAGTACGACGACGCACAAGACGCTGCGCGGTCCCCGCGGGGCGATGCTCATGACGACGGCCGAGCACGCGACCGCGATCGACAAGGCTGTCTTCCCCGGTCTGCAGGGTGGGCCGCACAATCACACCACGGCCGGCATCGCGGTCGCGCTGCACGAGGCCGCCCAGCCCGACTTCAGCACGTACGCCCGCCAGATCGTCGCCAACGCGGCGGCACTCGCCGGCGCCCTGACCGCGCACGGTTTCGACCTCGTCTCCGGCGGGACCGACAACCACCTCATCCTCGTCGACCTGACGAACAAGGGCATCGAGGGCAAGCCGGCGGCGAAGGCCCTGGACCGGGCCGGGATCGAACTCAACTTCAACACCGTTCCGTACGACCCGCGCAAGCCCTGGTCGCCATCGGGGATCCGGCTCGGCACCCCGGCGCTCACCACCCGTGGCCTGGCCGAGGAGCACATGCCTGCGGTCGCCGCGTGGATGGACCAGGCCCTTGCCGCCGCGACCAAGGACGACGAGGCCGAACTCGACCGTATCGCCGGCGAGGTCGCCGATCTGCTCTCCGGCTTCCCGATGCCCGGCTGGGCCCCGACCACCTGAGTACCGTTATGCAAGCGAGGGCACCATGTTGACGCGTCAGCCGGGGTCGGTGTCGAGCAGGGCGTCCTGGAGCTGGAACGCATGGACAAACCGGTTGGCCGGGTCGTGCGCCATGGCCACCCGGATCACAGCCATCATGGCCCACGGCACGCGGGGCAGGTCGACGAGCGTGTCGCCGTCAACGGCCACCGCGAGCGGGTCGACCGAACGCGGCGGCCACCCGGCGAGCAGCGCGTACATCGTCGCCCCGAGCGAGTAGATGTCGGCCGCCGGGGTCATCAGTTCGGGCAGGTAGGCCTCCGGAGCGGCGAACGGAGGCGTCACGGATCTTGTCGGCGGGGCGTAGTCGCGACCGACGGTGCTCAGCGAGGCGAACCCGAAGTCGGTCAGCACCGGCTCACCAGCGCCGTTGATGAGGACGTTCGCCGGCTTCACGGCACGATGGACGATCTCGCGCCGGTGTGCCGCGCCAAGCGCACCGGCGAGTTTCGCACCGATGCGGCGGACCTCGGTCGGGGTGAAACGCCCGACCTTGACGAGGTGGTCCTGCAGCGATCCGGACGTGCAGTGCTCCATGACGACGTACGGGTACCCCTCCGGCGTCACGTTGATCTCCTCGACGGCGACCACGTGCCGGTCGCCGATGAGCGCCTTGAGCGCCATCGCCTCTTGCTCGAACCGGGCCCGGTCGCGGTCGCTACGAATCTGATGCGCATAGACCCTGACCGCGAACTCGGTCGCGTCGGCGATGCGCAGCGCGCTGTGGATCTGATCGCCCTCGAAGGCGTTCGTACCGGGCTGACCGATCGCGGGCTCGTCGGCGCCGGGAGGGCGGCGCTCGCTCAAGCGGCGATCTCCCGGAGAGCGTTGGTTGAGACGGCGCACGCGGATGTAACCCGGCGGGTCAACGTCCACCATGCTCCCTCCCCCTCAAGCCGATGTCCGGCCGCTGGCAACGCATCGCACAGGAAGCTCAAGCGCCGACCGGCCCCGCGCCCCAGCGCGCAACTCCCCTGGTACCAGTCGCGTTACCGTCACCGTGCCCCCGGCGCGATCCGTCTCGTGTGCGCCGCGTCAGACTACGACAGCCTTGACCGACAGAATGTCGGGTAGACGCGCAGCGGCCATCGTCCCTCCCTCCGGCTGCCAGTATGACCACCGGCGCCCCCAATTCGAAGGGGCGCGCGGGCGTGGCGGGGCGACGATGCGACCATCAAGGCGTGAAACGTCCGCCGCCCGTACGGCGCTTCCGGCACAGCTCGGCGATCACGGTGGCCGGTGTGATCGGCGTGATCACATGCATTTCGGTCGCCAGTTGGCAGCCGTACCTGCTGGTTCTGATGGCGATCCCGTTCGCGGTCGCGCTCTGGAGCTGGCGGGCCGGCACCGATGTGGACGCCGAGGGTCTCACCGTACGAGCGGCGGTCGGGCGACGCCGGCTGCCGTGGTCAGCAATCGTCGGCCTGGAAGCCGACACCGACCGGTCCGTCGTCGCCGTCCTCGCCTCCGGTGGTCGGGTCTCCCTGACGGCGGTTACGAAGAGTGACCTTCCCACACTGGTCGAGGCGGCCGGCGCGGAGGTGAGTGCCGCGACACCTGAAGCCGACAGGCATGGGAATCAGTCGATCTAGTCCGGCAGGTCACGGGGTTCGAGTCGGGTTACGCTCGTCCGCGTGGATGTCGGTCCCCGTCCTCGGGTCGCCAGCGCGATCGCGGCGTTGCTGCTCGCTGGACTGGCCGCTGGCTGCAGCTTCGGCCCACCGGACCAGAATGCCGGCGGCTCCCCACCGAACCTGCCCCGACCGACCGGCCGAGCCAACGGCGACGACTCGCCTCCGAGTGTGGTCGGTTCGGTGCTGGCGGAGAACCTGGACACGCCGTGGGCCATCGCGTTCCTACCGGATGGCGCGGCATTGGTGACCGAGCGCTCGACCCGGCAGATCCTGCAGGTCGGTCCGGCGGTCGGGCCGGACGGACTGAGTGTGACCCCGGTGCAGACGGTCGACGATGTCGCTCCGGCGGGTGAGGGTGGCCTGCTCGGGATAGCGGTCTCGCCACATTACGCCACCGACCAGACCGTCTATGTCTACTACACGTCCACATCGGACAATCGCATCGGCAAGATGGTTCTCGGTGAACAACCGAAACCAATCCTGACGGGCATTGCGAAGTCGGCTATCCACAATGGAGGGCAGCTGCACTTCGGCCCGGACGGCTATCTCTACGCCTCGACCGGCGACGCCACCCAGCGGGGCGAAGCGCAGAACCTGCACAGTCTGTCCGGCAAGATCCTACGAATGACGGCGGACGGAAAGCCGGCGCCGGGAAACCCCTTCCCGAACTCGATCGTGTGGAGCTACGGACACCGCAACGTACAGGGCTTCGGTTGGGACTCACGACATCGGATGTACGCGACGGAGTTCGGCCAGAACACCTGGGACGAGATCAACGCGATCCAGCCGGGTAAGAACTACGGCTGGCCGATTGTCGAGGGCGTGGCCCATCGCGGCACTTACGTCGATCCCATCCAGCAGTGGCACACTGACCAGGCGTCCTGTTCCGGCATGACGATCACCGGATCGATCCTGATCACGGCGTGCCTGCGGGGGCAGCGACTATGGCTGCTGCGCCTCGGGCCCGACGGCAAGGAGATCGGCGATCCGACGGCCGCGCTGGTTGGCAGGTACGGCCGGCTGCGAGCCGCCGTGGTCGCGCCGGACGGCTCGGTCTGGGTGACCACGTCCAACCGCGACGGTCGCGGCGTTCCCAACAAGGGCGACGACAAGATCATCCGCATCGTCACAACCGGCGACGGCGGCGTCAGCCGGGCCTAACCCGGCGCGTTCCATGCAAGCAGGGGCGCCCTATTGGCTTCCGGGCGCAAGCAGGGGCACCCTACTGTCCGGTAACGGACCGCCATCAGGTCAGCCGCGAGATGATCAGCTCGCGAACGGTCCTCGCATCGGCCTGGCCCTTGGTGGCCTTCATGATGGCGCCGATGAGCACTCCGGCGGCGGCCTGGTTGCCGCCCCGGACCTTCGCGGACACCTCCGGATTCGCGGCGATGGCCGCGTCGACGGCGGCGGTGAGCGCCCCGGTGTCGGACACCACACCGATTCCCCGCGCCGCCATGATCTCGATCGGCGACCCCTCGCCGTTCACGACGCCTTCCAGGACGCCTCGCGCCAGCTTGTCGGTGAGCTTGCCCGCCTCGACCAGCCCGTGCAGTTCGGCGACCTGCGCCGGCGTCGCGCCCACGTCGGCCAGTTCTACGCCACGCTCGTTGGCGTAGCGGGCCAGCTCGCCCATCCACCATTTGCGAGCACCATCGGGGGTGCTGCCGGCCGCGACCGTGGCCTCGATCAGCTCGACCGCGCCGGCGTTGACGGCAGCCCGCATCTCGTTATCGGCCAGGCCCCACGCCTTCTTCAGCCGGTCACGGTGTATCCGCGGCAGCTCGGGCAGAGCCGCCGCCCTCAGCTGCTCCACCCAGGCCGGGTCGGGCTCGAGCGGAACCAGGTCCGGTTCGGGGAAGTAGCGATAGTCGGTCGCGGTCTCCTTGCTGCGACCGGGGGTCGTCTCACCGGTGTCCTCGTGGAAGTGTCGCGTCTCCTGGATGACCCGGCCGCCGGCGGCGAGTACCGACGCCTGGCGGATGATCTCCGATCGGACAGCGCGCTCGACGCTGCGCAGCGAGTTCACATTCTTGGTCTCGCTTCGGGTACCCCACGGTCCGCTGGGCGGGTTGAGCGATGTGTTGACGTCACAGCGCAGGGAGCCCTGCTCCATGCGTACGTCGGAGACGCCGAGGGATCGGATCACGTCGCGGAGCTCGGTGACGAACGTGCGCGCCACAACAGGCGCGGCGGCCCCGGTGCCCGGCACCGGCTTGGTCACGATCTCGACCAGCGGGATGCCGGCCCGGTTATAGTCCACAAGGGACTCCGTGGCGCCATGGATACGGCCGGTGGCGCCGCCGACGTGCAGGGTCTTGCCGGTGTCCTCCTCCAGATGCACCCGCTCGATGCCCGCCCGTACGATCTCCCCGTCGACCTCGACGTCGAGCCAACCGTCCACACACAACGGTTCGTCGTACTGGCTGATCTGGTAGTTCTTTGGCATGTCCGGATAGAAGTAGTTCTTCCGCGCGAACCGGGACCAGGTGGCGATCCGGCAGTTGAGGGCGAGCCCGATCCGGATGGTCGCCTCGATCGCCGCCCGGTTGGCCACCGGCAGGCTGCCGGGTAGCCCCAGGCACACCGGACAGGTCTGGGTGTTCGGCTCGGCCCCGAAATCGGTCGGGCAGCCGCAGAACATCTTCGTCGCCGTCCCCAGCTCGACGTGCGTCTCCAGCCCGATCACCGGTTCATAGCGGGTGATCGCCTCGTCGTAGGTCAGCAGGGTCGCGGTGCTCATGCGGGGTCCTCGCCTCGGTATCGGTTGGACAAAAGCCTAGCCGCCGCCGGCCGTACGGCTCGCGGGGGTTTCACCGTACGACGGGACCTCTCGACGCCCCGGCGCGCCGAATGACATGCGTGTAGTTACGGCTGTGGCAGGGTAATGATGGAGCCTGGAAGGGAGCGATCTCTATGGCCATCATTCTTCGCAAGACGGTCCGCCTCGGTCCGGTGCGGCTTCACTTCACCAAGAACGGCTTCTCGTCCTGGAGCATCCGACTGTGGCGCTGGTCCTGGAACTCGAAGACCCGCAAGCAGAGAGTCGACCTCCCCGGCCCCGTCTCCTGGACCGGCGAGTCGCACCGTGGGTGATGCGAACGCAAACTGCCGCCCACGCAACCGGGTCACAGCTCGGGCGGCGTCAGCGGTGGGACCAGCGACTCGAGCGCAGCGCCGACGCGGTACATCCGGTCGTCCGCGAGCGTGGGGGCCATGATCTGGAACCCGACCGGCAACCCGTCCGATAGTCCGCAGGGGACGGAGATCGCCGGGCCGCCGTACAGGTTGGTCGGGATCGTATAGAGGTCGGCCAGGTACATCTGGTACGGGTCCGCGGTGCGTGACCCGAACGGGAACGCCACGAACGGCGTCGTCGGGGAGACCAGTACGTCGACCGTCTCAAACGCCTTCACGAAGTCGCGGGTGATCAACGTACGGACCTTCTGCGCCTGCCCGTAGTACGCCTCGTAGTAGCCGGACGAGAGGGCGTACGTGCCGAGCATGATCCGCCGCTTGACCTCCGGGCCGAAGCCGGCCTCGCGGGTCAGCGACATGACCTCCTCGAGTGAGCGTTCGCCGTTGTCGCCGGTCCGCAGTCCAAATCGGACACCGTCGAACCGGGCCAGGTTGGACGAGCATTCGCTCGGGGCGATCAGGTAGTACGCCGGCAGGGCGTACTCGAAGCTCGGGCAGGAGACCTCGACCACCTCCGCGCCGGCCTTCGCCAGGGTGTCGACCGCCTCGCGGAACGCCGCCACGACACCAGGTTCGGCGCCCTCGCCGCCGAACTCGGTCACCAGCCCGAGCCGTACCCCGGAGAGGTCGCCGCTCGCGCCGAGCCGGGCCCCGGCCACGACATCGGGCACCGGTGCCGGGATGGAGGTGGAGTCCATCGGGTCATGGCCGGCGATGACGGCATGCAGCAGAGCGGCGTCCTCGACTGTACGGGCGCAAGGCCCCGGTGTGTCCAAAGAGGACGAAAACGCGATCAGGCCGTACCGCGACGTGCCGCCGTACGTCGGCTTCGACCCGACCGTCCCGGTGACCGCTCCCGGTTGGCGAATCGATCCGCCGGTGTCGGTACCGATCGCGAGTGGCGCCTCGTATGCCGCGATCGAAGCCGCCGATCCCCCACCCGAACCACCCGGGATCCGCCCCAGGTCCCACGGGTTCCTCGTCGGCCCGTACGCGGAGTACTCAGTGGAGGATCCCATCGCGAACTCGTCCATGTTGGTCTTGCCGAGCATGACCAGGCCGGCGTCGCGCATCCGGGACACGATGGTCGCGTCGTAGGGTGGCCTCCATCCTTCGAGGATCTTCGATCCTGCCGTGGTCGGGATCCAGCGTGTGGTCATGACATCTTTGACCGCGACGGGCACGCCGGCGAGCGGCCCCAGACGCTCTCCGTTCGCTCTGGCCTGATCGATCCGGCGGGCAGCGACTATCGCGGCCTCGGTGTCGACGTGCAGGAACGCGTGCACCCGCTTGTCGACATCGGCGATCCGGTCGAGGTGGGCCTGCGCAACCTCGACCGCGCTGACCTCGCCGGTGGCCAGGAGTCCCGCGATCTCGACAGCGCTGCGGTGAATCACGGCGGCGGCGGCCATCACGCCTCCTCGTCCAGGATCCGCGGTACGCGGAAGCGGTACTCGAAGGGATCGGGCGCGCCGGCGAGCGCCTCGTCGCGGGGCAGGCAGGTCGTCACAACGTCATCACGCGCGACGTTGGTCAACGGCACCGAGTGAGATGTTGGAGGAATATCGGCCGCCGCTACCTCGCCCACGCGGGCAACCGCCTGCAGGATCACGTCGAGTTGCCCGGCGAACCGGTCAAGTTCCTCATCCGTGACGGCTAACCGCGACAGGCGCGCGAGATGTGCTACCTCCTCGCGAGAGATGGCGACCATGGCTGTCCCCTTCGATGTCTCGTACAGCGACGCGGGCGCAGCCTGTCAGGTCATCGCCCGCCTCGCGAGTCTATTTGTGCGGCTCGACGGCGCCGGGCGGGCCCCGGTCAGGACTCGTTCCACACGGTCGCCGGGCGGTAGCGACCGAGCCATCCGAGCAGGTCGTCGGGGGGCATCGGCCGGGCGAAGAACCAGCCCTGCGCGACCTCGCAGCCGGCGGCGATGAGCATCCGGCGGGTCTGGTCGTCTTCGACACCCTCCGCGACCACCCGCAGCCCGAGCGCCCGAGCCAGGTCGATGATCGAGCGGACAACGGCGGCGTCATCGGGGTCGCTCGACATCCCCAGCACGAACGACTGATCCACCTTGACCTCCGCGAGCGGAAGTCGACGCAGGTGCTGCAGTGAGGAGTACCCCGTGCCGAAGTCGTCGAGTGAGAGGGCGACGCCGAGCTTGTCCAACCGGTGCAGGGTGACCAGTACGCGCCGGGGGTCGGCCATCAGGGCTCCCTCGGTGATCTCCAGCTGGACCTGGTTCGGCTCGACTCCACGGTCGGCGAGCAGCTCCTCGAGCTGGTCCACCCACTCGAGCCGATGCAGGTCCCGGACACTGACGTTGATGGATACCCGGAACACGTGTCCCTGTGCCCGCCACTTGGCCAGTTGGCCGATCGCGTCCTCGACAACACGATGCGTCACCAGCCGCATCACCGCCGTGTGCTCTGCCATCTTGATCAGGTGCCCGGGGCTGACCATGCCGCGTGTCGGGTGTTCCCAGCGCAGTAGCGCCTCCACCCCGACGACCTCGCCCGTCGCCAGCTCTATCTGTGGTTGGTAGTACAGCCCGATCTCATCCCGCTTGCCCATTTCGAGGGCCCGCCGGAGGTCTCCGAGCAGCTCAAGTCGCTCGACCGAGTTCTGGTCCGACTCGGGAGTGTAGATGGCGTACGGCGCGTTGCGGTCCTTCGCGTCGTACATCGCCACCTCGGCCCGGCGCAGGAGCGAGGCGGTATCGGAGCCGTGGTCGGGATACAGCGCCACCCCGATCGACGCCGTCACATCGAGCTGAAGACCGTCGAGGACGACGGGTGAGTTCAACGCGTGGGTGAGCCGCTCGGCTAGGATCCCGGCCGCCGAGCCGTCGGCCAGCCGCGGTGCCAGTACCGCGAACTCGTCGCCGCCGAGGCGGGCCACCAGTCCGTCCGAACCGACCGCGTCCGCGAGCCGGTCGGCCACCGCGCCCAGCAGGCGATCGCCGACCGTGTGGCCCAGCGCGTCGTTGACCCGGCGGAACTGGTCGATATCAAGCAGCAACAGGGCCATTCGCCGCGGATCCTCCGGCAGTCGCCGGAACCGCTCGGCGAACCGGCGAAAGTGGCGTCGCATCTCGCCGAACAGGGCCCGCCGGTTCGGCAGGTCGGTCAGGTCGTCCCGCAGTGCCTTGCGCCGCTCGCGGTCGGAGTAGCGCGCCAACTCGGAGACCGCGTACAAGGGGATGAGCATCAGTGGCACGAACAGGGCACTTACGTTTCCGGCGGCGGCGACCAGCGGGCTCAAGGCGAGCAGACTCAGCGTCGACAGCAGCTCCTCCCGGAGCGAGCCGACGAGTGAGGGCAGCCAACGACCGCCGAAGGCCAGGTGGAGTGCGGTGATCACAAGGATCTCGTTCACCACGAACCACGCGACCACGGCGGCCAGGACGGCCGTCACCGTCACCGGAGTCACCGCGGCCGACGATGTGGCATTGAGCGGGATGGGTCGGTGCAGCGCGGCTAACACGATGGCGGATGCGCAAAAGGCGAGCGCGTACTGGGCGGCGTTGAACAGCGCCCGCCACGGCGCGTGGCGCAAGCGGACCGACGACACGACCACTGCGGCGGACTGGACCGCCACCGCCGGACCCACACCCCAGCCCAGCATCAACGCGAAACTGAACGCGATCGACGTGAACACGGTCGCCTCCGGCTCCCGGCCGGGCGCGTGGAACGGTCGAATATCCACGATGACGGCCAGGGCGGCGATGACCCAGAACGCCGGATTGTCGTGGCGGACGCTCGGCAGATGCCCGACGCAGAACACAACGCCCACGACAGCCCCGGCGACCACGGTGGCGACATACGCGAAGAACGCTGGCGCACGATCGCGCGGGATAGCGTTGCGTTGCCTGCTCTCCCGAAGTCCGGGCGACCAGCGCCCACGCCAGCGTGCGCTACGCAACAAGGTCGCCTCCATCACACCTCCATGACGCACGCGCAGTGCGCCAGCTGAGCTGCCATGGAATACTCAGCGACGCGCGGCACGCCAATTATTGCCGGTATAACCCCCAAGAGCGGATTTAGCGGGCACGTCAAGGTCGAGCGTCGCGTGATCACCCGCCAATAAAACGGGACAATAGTCGCTATTCGCCGCAGAACGCAAGGTAAGGAACGCGACAGATCGGCGGCTGGGGCGTATCCGGTCCGCCCGAGCGGACTCCAGGTGACCCGGCCGGACCGGAGCCGCCTCACCGCACCGCACGGCGGCCGCCGCACTCGCAACCGCCCAAGGTCGCCACCGCCCGCCGTCACCCCCGGCTCCCGACGCACCGGCCCCCGTCGCCGGCGCGCGTCTGCCGGCTCGGCGAAAGCACCCACCACCGGCGTGTACAGGGGGTCCTACCGCTCGGTGCGGGCCACCGCGCGAGCGGCATCCGGGCCGTCGCCGAGCAGGACCCCGAAGCCCGTCTCGTCCAGCACCGGAACGCCGAGCGAGACGGCCTTGTCGTACTTGGATCCGGGGCTCTCCCCGACCACCACGAAATCGGTCTTCGTCGACACCGAACTCGTGACCTTGCCGCCGAGAGCGGTCACCGCCTCGCCCGCGCCCTCGCGGGAGTACGCATCGAGTGACCCGGTGATGACGACGGTGACGCCGGCGAGCGGCTTCGGTCCGGTGTCCACCCGCTCCTCGGCGAGCCGCACGCCCGCGGCGCGCCACTTCTCCACCACCTCGCGGTGCCAGTCGGCGGTGAACCACTCGCTCAGCGTTTCCGCGATGGTGGGCCCGACGCCTTCCGCCGCGGACAGCTCCGCCACCGAGGCCCCGGCAATGGCGTCGAGGGAACCGAACTCGGCGGCCAGCGCCTGCGCCGCCGTCGGCCCGACATGACGGATCGACAAAGACACCAGGACTCTCCACAGTGGACGCTTACGAGCGTCGTCGAGATTGGCCAGCAGCTTGGTGGCGTTCGTGGAAAGGCCGCCGTCGGCGTTGACAAAGAAGGGAACCCGGGCGAGCTTGTCAGCATCGAGCGTGAACAGGTCGCCCTCGTCGTGGATGGCGCCGGAGTCGAGCAAAGCGACGGCGGCCTTGTATCCCAGCACCTCGATGTCGAAGCCGCCGCGCCCGGCCAGGTGGAACAGGCGCTCGCGGAGCTGGGCGGGACACGAGCGGGTGTTGGGACAGCGGATGTCGACATCGCTCTCCTTCGCCGGCGCCAGGGCGGTGCCGCAGGCGGGGCATACGGTCGGCATCACGAACGCTCGCTCGGAGCCGTCCCGCTTCTCGACGACGGGACCGACGATCTCCGGGATCACATCGCCCGCACGACGCACGATCACCGTGTCTCCGATGAGAACGCCGCGGCGCACGACGTCGGCCTGGTTGTGCAGGGTCGCGTTGGTAACGGTGACGCCGCCGACGAAGACCGGCTCCAGCACGGCGTATGGCGTGACCCGCCCGGTGCGCCCGACATTCACCGGGATGTCGAGCAGTTTCGTGGTCGCCGTCTCGGCCGGATACTTGAACGCGATCGCCCACCGCGGCGCACGGCTGGTCGAACCGAGCCGGCGCTGCAATGCGACGCTGTCCACCTTGACGACGACGCCGTCGATCTCGTGCTCGACGTCGTGGCGATGCTCGGCATAGTAGGCGAGGTACTCCCGTACGCCGGCGAGATCGGGCACCACCTTCCACCGGGTGGACGTCGGTAGCCCCCAGTCATGCAGCTTCTCGTACGCGTGCGACTGTGCCTTGAGCTCGAAGCCCTTGCGCGCACCCACTCCGTGCACGATCATCCGGAGTGGCCGCGACGCCGTGACGCGCGGGTCCTTCTGACGCAGGCTCCCGGCGGCGGCATTACGGGGGTTGGCGAACGGGGTCTTACCGCGCGACATCAACTCATCGTTGACCTTCGTAAACGAGTCGACGTCGAAGAACACCTCACCACGAACCTCGAGCAGCTCTGGTACGCCCGGTCCCTTGAGACGCTCCGGCACCGTCGCGATGGTACGGACGTTGAGAGTCACGTCCTCGCCGGTACGTCCGTCGCCACGGGTGGCCGCCCGGACCAGCCGGCCCCTCTCGTAGGTGAGACTGATCGCGAGTCCGTCGATCTTCGGTTCGCAGAGGTAGGCAACGGCGCGGGAGCCGACCTCACGCTCGATCCGTTCGGCCCAGGCGGCCAGCTCGTCGTCGGTGAAAGCGTTGTCGAGGCTCAGCATGCGTTCCAGGTGAGCCACCGGGGCGAAGAGGGTCGAGTAGCCGCCACCGACCCGTTGTGACGGGGAGTCGGGCGTCCGAAGGCCGGCGTAGCGCTCCTCCAGCGCCTCGAGCTCGCGCATCATGGCGTCGTACTCGCCGTCACCGATCGTCGGAGCGTCGAGCACGTGATAGCGGTACTGGTGCTCCTCCAGCTCGGTCGCGAGCTGCGCGTGGCGTTCCAGTACCTCCGGGGTCGGCTTCTCCCCCGCGGCCGCGGTCACGCCCTGCTCAACCGCCGTGCCAACGTCCTCTTCGGTCATGCCTGCCCGCCTCCGCGCTCGCTCGGCAGCTGCCTAACGGCCCTGCGATGCTGACTCACTGTCGGCTCCGTCATGCCTGCTCGCACACCCCGAACCGTAACCGCAACCCCTGACACATCGCAGCTGGCCTACAGTTGCGTGTGTGGCGTGGGGGCTGTTGGTCTCGTTCGCGGCGATCGTCGTCATGGCGCTGTTGCTACGGATGGCCCGTACGCCACGACAGGCGACCGCGCCGCCACCGCCTCTGCTGGGCTCGCCACCCGACCCGTCATGGTCGGGCCGGCCACGGCCGGGTGAGATCTGGTTGGCCCGTCGCGACGATGCACAACTGCGGTGCGTGGTACTACGCACGTACCCGACAACCGTCGACGTGCTGAGCATGGCCGACGACGGCGCCGTGCATCTGCTGCCGGACGCGGCGTTCGTCGAGCGGACCGGACCGATCGATCCGGAGACCTGGGCCCAGGTGCAACGCGCTCACCGCACGGGCTACGCCGCGTAGTCCTCCAGCCGTTTCGTCGTCTCGACGCAGGCGGCCATGGCGGCTCGGGCGTACGGGAGACTCGCCCCGGCCAATCCGCAGGCTGGCGTGACCACCACTCGTCTGGTCAGCTCCCCCGGAGCGAATCCGAGCTTGCTCCACAGGTCGGCCAGGCTTGCCGCGGCGTCACGCGACGAGGGCGTGGCCGAGCCGGTACCGGGGATCGCTCCCGCGAAGAGCGCCAGCCCGGCGTCGATGCACTCGCCCAACGCGTCCAGTCCGGCAGTGTCCACAAGGGAGATATCGAGACCAAGCCCGGCCGCACCGGACTGCCGGATCAGGTCGAGCGGCAGATCCGGTGCGCAGCAATGGACCACGACAGGTACGCCGGCTCGCTCCACCATGGCCCGGAGGCCGTCGACCACAGTGGATGGTGACAGCGAACGAAGTGTACGAAGGCCACTTTCCGTCGGCACCCGTCCGGCCAGAACCGCCGGAAGGGACGGCTCGTCGAGCTGCAGTACGACCGCCGCGCCTGGAATCCGACGGGCGACCTCGGCGACGTGGATCGCCACCCCATCGGCGAGCGAGGCGACCAGGTCTCGGGTGGCTCCGTAATCGTGCAGCAGCCGCCCACCGGTCGCCATGTCGATGCCGGCGGCGAGGGTGTAGGGGCCCGCCGCCTGCAGTTTGAGCGGTCCCTCGTAGCCGATGGCGGCCTCGGCCAGCGCGTCGATGTCATGGTCGAGCAGGTCCCGCGCGCGGCGCAGGTCAACGCCGGGACGCCCGGAGACCCGCCATTGTCCGGCGTAGAGCTCCACCGGGATGTCGACCAGCAGACCCGCTGTCCGGCCGATCATGTCGGCGCCGGGCCCGCGGTCCGGCAGCTCCGGAATGTGCGGCAGCGACGGCAGTGCGTCCAGCACGATCCTCACGGCGTCGGCGATATCCGTACCGGGGAGGGACCCCACGCCGGTGGCCGACGCCGGAGGCCAAACCCAAGCGCCCATGAGACGCGACGCTATCAGCGCCCGGCGATCGTCGCGGAGCCCAGGACGATATCGCCGCCCGGGTCGGGCCGGTACGCCACCACGACCTGGCCGGCGGCGACGCCACGGACCGGACGGCGCAGCGTCGCCTCGAGCGCGTCGCCGCGGAGCGTGACCACCGCGGGGACGGGCTCGCCATGGGCTCGTAGCTGTATCTCGCATTCGATCGGTCCGGTCGGGACGGCTCCGCCCGTCCACACCGGACGATCACCCTCCACAGTGGTGACTTCGAGCGCCTCGACAGGTCCGACGGTCACCGTGTTCGTCACCGGCGTGATCGACAGTACGTACCGGGGCCTGCCGTCCGGCGCGGGGCGTCCCAGCCGTAACCCCTTGCGCTGGCCCACCGTGAACGTGAACGCACCCGAGTGGGTGCCGACAACCGCACCGGTGGTCGAGTCGACGATCTCGCCGGGAGCCTCGCCGAGCCGGCCGGCGAGAAAGCCCCGGGTGTCGCCGTCGGCGATGAAGCAGATGTCGTGGGAGTCCGGCTTCTCGGCGACCCCGAGCCCACGGGTCGCCGCCTCCACCCGCACGGCCGCCTTCGTCGAGCCGCCCAGGGGGAAGATCGAGTGCTCCAACTGCTCGCGCGTCAGCACAGCCAGCACGTACGACTGATCCTTGGCCGCGTCAACGGACCGGCGTAGCAGCCCGTCGGTTCCCAGCCGGGCATGATGACCGGTGACGACGGCGTCGAAGCCGAGCGCCAGCGCCCGGTCCAGCACCGCCGCAAACTTGATCTTCTCGTTGCAGCGCACGCACGGATTGGGGGTACGGCCGGCGGCGTACCCGGCGACGAAGTCGTCAACCACGCTCTGGTGGAACTCCTCGGCCATGTCCCATACGTAGAACGGGATCCCGATAACGTCGGCGGCTCGTCGGGCGTCGCGGGCGTCCTCCAACGTGCAGCAGCCGCGGGCACCGGATCGGTAGGTCCCCGGATTACGAGAGAGGGCCAGATGTACGCCGGTCACGTCATGTCCGGCGTCGACCGCCCGCGCCGCCGCGACCGCTGAGTCGACGCCACCCGACATCGCGGCCAGCACCCTCACCTGACCAGCCTATCTGGAGTTCTTGAGGAGTCCGGCTCGGCGGGCGCGCTCGACGGCCGCGGGAAGCGCGGCGATCAGGGCGTCGACATCGTCCATCGTGGACGTATGCCCGAGGCTGAAGCGCAGGGTCGACCGGGCCCGCGCCTCGTCGGCGCCCATCGCCAGCAGGACGTGCGAGGGCTGGGCGATCCCCGCCGAACAGGCCGAACCCGTCGAGCAGGCGATGTCCTGTGCGTCGAGGAGGAGGAGCAGGGCGTCGCCTTCGCAGCCCGGGAACGAGAAGTGGGCGTTGCCCGGCAACCGCCCGGACGGGTCGCCGTTGAGCACGGCGTCGGGCACGACCGCGCGTACCCCGGCAACGAGGTGATCGCGCAGGGCGGTCATCCGGGCCGCGTGCTCGGTCTCCGCCTTGACCGCCATCTCCACCGCGACCGCGAAAGCTGTGATTCCGGCCACATCGAGGGTCCCGGAGCGCACATCCCGCTCCTGACCACCACCGTGCAGCAATGGGACGCAGCCAACCTCTCGGCCGAGCAGCAACGCGCCGACCCCGGTCGGGCCACCCAGTTTGTGCCCGGTGACCGTCAGCGCCGAGGCGCCGCTCGCCGCGAAGTCGACCGGCACCTGCCCGACCGCCTGGATCGCATCGGTGTGCAACGGCACGCGGTGTTCGGCTGCTATCGCAGCCAATTCGGTGACCGGCTGCACCGTTCCGACCTCGTTGTTCGCCCACATGGCGGTGACCACCGCGACCCCGTCGGCGTGCGCATCCAGCTCGGCGCGCAGCGCGTCCGGGTCGACCCGGCCGAGACCGTTCACCGGCAGCCAGGTCACCTCGGCGCCCTCGAACTCGCCGAGCCAACGCACCGCGTCGAGGACGGCATGGTGCTCCGCCGCCGAGGCGATGACGCGGGTACGGGCAGCATCGGCGGCTTGTCGGGACCAGAAGATGCCCTTGACGGCGAGGTTGTCGCTCTCGGTCCCGCCACCGGTGAAGATGACCTCCGACGGACGCGCCCCGAGGGCGGCGGCAACCTGTTCCCGAGCCTCCTCGACGGTGCGCCGGGCCCGACGACCCGCCGCGTGCAGTGAGGACGCATTACCGACGAGGCCCGCGGCGGCGGCGTACGCCTCGATCGCCTCAGGCAGCATCGGCGTCGTCGCGGCGTGATCGAGATAGGTCATCGCGGTCAAGCCTAGCCGCGTTCGCGAGGGCAATGGCGTCCACATCAGGGGGCGACCGCCCGCAGCCAGTCATGGCCGGGGTGGACGAGCGCGATCGCGTCGAGGAGCCATCGCCGCGCCCGCGCGTCCAGGGTGGGAACGAGGTTGTCGCGATCCGCGACGTCCTTTGGCCGTCCGTGTTTGGCCTTGACGAATAACACGATCTCGGGTGCGAGGTATGGGACGCCGTCCGCGGTGCGGCGTATCGCCTCGGCCAGCGGCATGGTGATCCGTGGATCGCGGTGGCTGACCCAGGTCCGCTCGTCACCGGGCTCGAGGAACAGGTCCAGCCTCCACGCCGGGACGGCGGACTCGCAGATCCACACCTGGTGGCCGCCCGGATCCGGCTCCTCCGCCGGATCGAGCCGGCGCATGCGACGGATACCTACGTCGTACAGGTCGAAGCCCTCGACGTACGTCCGGAAGAGACCGAACTGTCGTCGTGGAATCGCGATCTCCAAGTCGGAGTGGTCCCGGGTTCGGCGGCCCAGATGCAGGTCGACCGCCCAGCCGGCCGCGACGGCCCAGGGCACCTGAGCATCGGCGAATCGCCTCGCCGCCTCGGCCGGCTTCCAGGCGTCCCAGGCCGACAGCGGCGGACACGACGGGTCGACCAGCTTGATCAGTACGTGGCACAGCTCACTCTCGGGCTCGGGATCGGCCCATTCGAAGAGCACCGGGCCGAAGCCCCAGTCCTCGTATCCACGCTGGTCGTAGAGCGGCCGAGCGGGGTTCGCTGCACCGACACCGAGCAGCACGCTGCCGTGGCCGAGCGAATGGGCATGCCGCTCCGCGGCATCGAGCAGCGTCGAGGCGATCCGCTGCCGCCGATACGCCGGAGCCACCTCGAGATGGCTGATCTGCGGCACGCCGGGCATGCGCTCACGGATCTCCGGTTCGGGAACCGGCTCGCGGATCAGACTCACGTTGCCGACCGGAACCCCGTCCCGCCACGCGACGAAGACCTCACCGAGCCCACGGGACTGCCGGTCCAGGCGCTCGGTGAAATACCGCTCCTGACCGAACGCGCGGACCAACTCGACCAGGTCGCCGGGGCGGGCGAGCCTGACGCCGATCACAGGTGCAGCCTAGGCGTCAGTCCGACGGTCGTACCAACGATTTACGTCCGGCGCTTGCGGATCTCCTCGATCGCCTGCGGTACGACCTTGAAGAGGTCACCGACGACGCCGAAGTCGGCGAGCTCGAAGATGGGCGCCTCGTTGTCCTTGTTCACCGCGACGATCGTCTTCGAGGTCTGCATGCCCGCCCGATGCTGGATCGCCCCGGAAATCCCGAGTGCGACATAGAGCTGAGGCGAGACTGTCTTGCCGGTCTGGCCGACCTGAAACTTGTGCGGGTAGAAGCCGGAGTCGGTCGCGGCTCGGGACGCGCCCACCGCACCTCCGAGCAGGTCGGCCAGCTCCTCGACGAGCTTGAAGTTGTCGGCCGAGCCGACGCCACGCCCGCCGGAGACCACAATGGACGCTTCGGTCAGCTCCGGCCGGGCACCCTTCGCCTCGGCCACCCGATCGGTCACCCGGGCCAGCTTGTCCGACTCGGCGGGCGACACCGACACACTCACAAGGTCGGGCGTGGCGGGCGCCGGCGTCGGGGTCACCGAGGACGGCCGTACCGTCACCAACGGCACGCCACGGGTAACCCTCGACTTCACGATCGTCGAGCCGGCGAAGACGGCCTGGGTGGCCGTGCCGTCGGCGTCGATGGCCTGGACGTCGATGAGAACGCCGTTGTCCAGGCGCACCGCGAGGCGGGCGGCGATCTCCTTGCCCTCCTGTGTGGACGGTACGAGCACGGCCGCCGGCGAGGCCTCGCGGACCACGTACTCCAACGCGGTCACCTTCGGCGCCACCAGGAAAGCGTCGAACTCGTCTCCCTCAACGGCGTAGACCTTCGTCGCGCCGTACTCACCTAGCTTGTCCATAACGGAGGCCGCTGTGCCCGATGGGCCGATGACGACGGCCGCCGGTTCGCCCAGCCCGCGGGCGAGGGTGAGCGCCTCGAGGGTGGTCTTGACGACCTTGCCCTCCGCGACCTTGACGAGTACGAGTACCTCAGCCATCGATGTGTACCCCTCAGACGAACTTCTCGGACGTGAGGAACTCGACCAGCTTGACGCCGCCTCCGCCGTCATCGGTCACCCGCGTGCCACCCGAGCGGGCTGGGCGCCGGGCGTACTCGACCACCGCGGTCGACGCCCCGGCGAAGCCGACCTCGCCCGCGTCGATGCCCAGATCGGTGAGCGACAAGGTCTGTACCGGCTTCTTCTTCGCCTCCATGATCCCCTTGAACGAGGGATACCTGGGCTCATTGATGGTGTCCCAGACCGAGACGATCGCCGGCGTCGACCCGGTGACGACCTCGTACCCGTCCTCGGTCTGCCGCTCGATGGTGACCGTGTCGCCGTCGATCGTCACCTTGCGTGCGCCGGTCAGCGCGGTCAGACCCAGCCGCTCGGCGAGCATGTGCGGGATCACCTGCCCCCGGGCGTCGGTCGCCTCGGCTCCGGCGATCACCAGGTTGGCTTCGAGCGTCTTCACGGCCGCTGCCAACACCTTCGACGTACCCAGCGCGCAGGAGCCGTGCAGCGCGGGGTCGAGCACATGGACCGCCTTGTCCGGGCCCATCGACAGCGCCTTGCGGATCGCCTCGGCCGCCTGGTCCGGCCCCATCGTCAGGATGGTGACCTCGCCACCGTGGGCCTCTTTGATCTTCAATGCCTCTTCGATGGCGTACTCGTCCATTTCGTTGATGACGTTGTTCGCCGACGCCCGGTCGACGGTGCTGTCGTCGCTACGCAGGGCCCGGTCCGATCCCGAGTCCGGGACCTGCTTCATGAGTACGACGATCTTCATCGCTCTCCCTGATCGAACGGTTGCCCGCAAGGGTTCACCGGCGGACCGGCGACGGTCAACCTCGGTCGCTGTGCAGTTGGCCACCTTAAGGTTACCCGCCGGTAGCTTGTCGCGGGTGGGCGGTTGCCGTGACGCCGACCACCCTGCGGTTGAATCATCACGTGTTCGGCGCCATGCGGCACTGGTTCGACCCGACCCAGCACGACGAGGTCGGCTCAACCCCCGATTACCGGTTCTCCCTCGCGAACGAACGCACCTTCCTGGCCTGGATCCGGACCGGTCTGGCACTGCTGGGCGGCGGGCTCGGCGTCGCCGCCTTCGTTCCGTCGCTGCGATGGGGGCACGTACGGGAGGCGATCGCGGTCGGCCTCATCGTGCTCGGCGCCACCGTCACCGTACGGGCAGTGGATCACTGGGCCCGCAGCGAACGGGCCATGCGGCTTGGCCAGCCGCTCCCCCGCTCCCGCTTCCCGGCCATCCTCGCCATGGCGATCGCTGCCGGCGCGGTCGTCCTCCTGGTCCTCATCCTGGTCGCTGGTAAGTCGTAGCGCGACGAGACGGCGTTCCAGCGAAGATCGCCGTCCTAGTACGGAAAGCGGCGGTCCGCGACGCGAGAGGTACGCGCACGGCGATCTTCGTACGGCCGGCCGCTAACGAGACGTATGCACGTACGGGGTCGTCGTGGTGACGGCGACGAAACCGAGTCGCTCGAGAATGGGACGGCTGTCATCGGAGGCGTCGACCTGCAGGTACCTGTACCCGCGGTCGAGCGCCAGCGCCGCCCGGTACCGGACGAGGGCCGTGTAGATGCCGCGTCCGCGGTACGTCGGCAGGGTCGAGCCGCCCCACAGCGTGGCGAACGCCGTTCCGCGTGCGTATCGTACCCAGCCTGCACTCACGACCAGGTCGTCGGCGACCGCGACGACAACCGTGATGGCGGAGGGATCGGCTGCGATCTCTGCGGCGAGGCCGATGCCGAGGTGGGTCTTGTCCTCGTTCCAGACCACCTCCTCCATCGCCACGATCCGGTCGAGGTCGGTCTGTGCGGTGACCTCGCGCAGCTGCACGCCCGGCGGCACCGAAGCCGCGGCCGCCAGCGGCGGGCACGGGCCGATCACCACGGTCTCCTGCTCCTCCGGCACGAATCCGGCCGCGGTCAGACGCGCTGCCAGGTCGGCCGGCCGGTCGTGACCGTGCAGCTTCCACTCCACCGCCTCGCCCCGCGCCGCGAAGTAGTCGCGCTGCCGGGCTATCAATGCATCGAGCGCCTCGCCGGTCAGCCCGTCGACGTCGCGATAGCCGACGAAGCCGCGTTGGCCGGGCTCGACCACACGGCGCAGCGGGCCGTCCTGCTCGATCAGCGTGCCCGCGGGCAGAGGGTCCGGGAGCCATGTCCGGAGCTGCTCGTCATAGGCAGCGAGCAGCCGCGCCGGATCCAGATCATCGAGCACAAGACGAGCGTACGGGGCTCGGCAACTGCCTTATCCGCGCGGCATGATGCAAGACATGGTTCGCCTGTTCATGTTCCTGTTCGCACTCGGGCTGGTCCTGACCATCGTCGCCCTCATCAGCTGCCTGTCCGCCGACGATGATGAGGTGCGGGCGTTGCCTCGCCCGGTCTGGGTCATCGTCATCCTGGTGCTGCCCGTGGTCGGCGCGACCATCTACCTGGCGGCTGGACGCCCTGCTCCCGGCGGCGCCGGGACGGCACCGGACGGAGCGCGCAGCGCGGGCCCGGCCGGCCGGATCTGGCGTACGGCGGCGGGGTTGTCCACTCGACGGTCGCGCACGGTCGCCCCGGACGACGACCCCGAGTTCCTCCGGAGCATCGACAGCACCGCCCGCGCCCAGGACGACGAGGCGTTGCGCCGCTGGGAGGAGGAATTCCGACGAGGACCCGATGACCAGCGCAAACAGGATAAATCCATCGACGATTCTCCACCCGGCGACGGGTGAGAAGTGACCCACCGATGGCCCGCCGGCGCGACGTCTCATAGGCTTCGCCGGCATGGGGAGACTGACCCGCTTGCTCGTCCCGGCCGCGGTCACTCTCGTGGCATCGATCACGACTCTGCTGCTACTGAGCCTGTCCCCGGCATCGGCTCATGACGACCGCGACCCGACCCCGTTGAGTGGAAAGGGCACCGTCCCCGCATACCGCGTGACCGGACCGGCTCTGCTCGTGTGCGGCACCGACACAGCCGACTTCACCCGGCGCACCGCCGGATTCGCCGCCGCGTTGCGGACGGCGAACGCCGCATTGTGGGCGCAGTGCCAGAAGAGCGGCTACCGGAGCATCCAGGCGGCCCTTGCCGCCGCTTCCCAGCCGGGCATGACGATCAAGATTCTCCCCGGGCTGTACCAGGAGACGCCGAGCCTGGCCGCGCCCACGTCGGGCTGCGCCAGCCTGCCGACCGTCCGCAAGGCCGCCCTCGGCTATCAGGTGCTCACCTGGGAACAGCAGCAGGAGTGTCCGAACCTGCAGAATCTCATCGCCATCCAGAACAAGCAGAACCTGCAGATCGAGGGCACCGGAGCCCAACCCGGCGATGTCGTCATCGACGCGCAGTACCGCAAGCTCATGGCCGTACGGGCGGACCGCTCACCCGGGCTGTACCTGCACAACTTCACGACCCAGCACACGGCGTCGACCGGCGTCTATGTCATGGAGTCCGACGGATTCGCCGTCGACCATGTCGTCGCGCGCTGGAACGCCGAGGACGGCGTGGATGCCTTCGCCGACGATCACGGGCTCATCGCCGACTGCGAGGCGTACGGCAACGGCCACGCGGGAATCGCGGCGCAGGCGACTCCCGACACACATACGGGCACCGACCCAGGTCGCTTCGCCGTGGAGATCCGCGATTGCACGAGCCACGACAACCTGCTCGGCTACTCGGGAATCGGCGCCGACTCCGTCCACCTGCACGACAACACATTCACCGCAAACTCGACCGGCGTCACGACCACGAGTGCCGATCCGGACGACAGCACGGGTCTGCCGCAGAACAACGCCACGGTGGAACGCAACGTCATCGCGGACAACAACGCGGACTTCTACCGTTTCGTCCGGGACGGCACCTGCGCCCGACCGATCGCGCAGCGCGGCATCGACAGCGGCGTCGTCTGCCCGACGGCCGGGGTACCGGTCGGGACCGGCGTGGTCAACGCCGGGGGCAACGATGACGTATGGACGGGAAACTTCGTGTACGGAAACTCTTACGCCGGCTTTGCCAGCTGGTGGGTTCCGGGGTACCTGCGCGCCGACGAGACTGTCGCGGCCCAGTTCGACACCTCGCACCGCAACCGGTACGTGGACAACACCCTGGGCCGCACAAGGAACGGCACACCGGCGCCCAACGGCGTCGACTTCTGGTGGGACGGGCAGGGGATCGGGTCCTGCTGGCAACGGGCCGGCGCCGACTCCGAGCCCCGCACGGTACCGCAGTGCAACGCCGCCAACGAACCCGACGGTCTCGGTGCCGGCCGGTACGTCGCGGAGCCAGCCAAGGCGCTCAAGGTCTATGTGTGCTCGCACTACGATCCGGCCAGCGGCGCCGTTCCGTCCGACTGCGACTGGTACGGCGCGACCGGCCTGCGCCGGGTCGAGGTGAAATGGGCATTGGGAAGCGCCGTCCTCATTGGACTGTTGTCGCTGCTGTTGTGGGCGAGACTCCTGCGCACGGGCGCGACCCTCGTCGCTCTGCTGCTCACGCTCGCGGGGCTCGTCGTCGGCGTCTACGGAGCACTGCGCGAGAACTCGCTCCTCACGCCGGTGGGCCTGGCGTTGCTCGGTCTCGGTTGGCTGGTCATCGGCATCGGAGTCCACCGTCGTGAAAGGCCAGCTCTCGGTTGGCTCACCATCGCACTGGGCTTCTTTGCCGTGCTCGGGGCGGTGGACCTGGGCCTGGTCATGATCCCGTACATCCCGGTGCCTCCGTCGCTGGTTCGGATCGCGTTCGAGGTGGTCTGGGCACCGTGGGCGTTGGTCGCCGCGCTCCGCGGAGGGGTGACCGAGGAGACCCGTCACGTGTCGCGGAAGCCGTCCGACCCACTGGTGCGCTTCGCCAACTCGTTGCGCTGGTAGGGCCATGGGTATGCCCGAGGCCCCCGCCTGTCCATCTGTCCCGACCCGCACCAGACGAAGGAGCATGACCATGCGGGTACGACCAGTCCGGTTCACCAATGACCTGGGCGCCATGCGTCGTTTCCTCGAGGCGCTGGGTCTGAAGGCTCGCGTCGAGTCCACCACCGGCGGCTGGGTCGACTTCACCATCGAGACGACCGGCATGGCCGCGCTGCACGACGCGTCCGGCGCGGCGACCGGATATCGACCCGGCCAGACATCGCTCTCGTTCGAGGCCGACGAACCGTTGGAACCCTTGCAGGACCGGCTGGTCGCGGCCGGCTTCACCGACGCCCACATCGTCGACGAGGCGTACGGGCGCACCCTGTTCGTCACCGATCCCGACGGCGTGTGGGTCGCCATCGATGGCGCCCGCACGCGATGCTGACCGCGGCCGAACAGACCGCGGACCGCATGCCTGCCGGAGAGCCACCTCAACGTCGCCAAGACGGGGCGAGTTTGCCCGTGCGCGAGGAGACCTCGACGCCGCTCGATTGCCTCGCGCAGGCTTGCCGGCGGCTGGGTCACCAGGAGTCCGCTATAGCGGACCTGAGCCTCCCCAGCCACGGACCTCATCCGCGGCGGACACCGGGGTCTCTGCGCTCCCTGGTTAGGCGGCAAACCCTGCCATGCGAAACCGCCACCCAGGCGTCAGCGGACTCGGCGGCGGCTTGCTGAAACAGGGTGGATCAGATGCGACGACGGAACCGGGCGACCGCCAGCGGAGCGAAGACGACCGTGAAGCCGAGCGCCCACAGCAGCGACAGGCCGATGTTGCCAGCGGCCGGTACACCGTCGACCAGCCCCCGGACACCGTCGGCCAGGATCGTCACCGGATTCACCCTGATCCATGACTGCAGCCAGCCCGGCATCGTGTGGGCGGGTACGAAGGCGTTGCTGCAGAAGGTGAGCGGGAAGACGACGACGAAGCCGAAGATCTGGACCTTCTCGGGGTTGTCGACCATCTCGCCGATCAGCACGGCCGTCCGGGAGACGGCAAGCGAGAAGACGAGCAGTCGCTGGTAGGCCCCGATCACGTGGAGCGGGCTGCCGTGGAACCGGTAGCCGATCACCATGCCGACGCCGAACAGAAGGCTGATCGACCACACCTGCTTGGCGGTGTCGGCGAGGATCCGGCCAGCGAGCGGCGACCAGCGCGCGATCGGTAGTGACTGCAGCCGGTCGTACACCCCCTTGGTCAGATCCGTGCTGAGCCCGACACCCGTGGTGAGCGTGGCGAAGAGGACCGTCTGGACCACGATGCCGGGCAACGCGAACTGCAGATAGTCGCCCGGTGAACCGGAGATCGCCCCGCCGAACACGTACGTGAAGAGCAGGACGAACATGATCGGCTGGATGCTCAGGTCCAGCAGCTCGAACGGGTTGTGTTTGATCGAGACTAGGCTCCGCCAGGCCAAGGTCATGGTGTGCCGCAGGCTGTCGCCTGTGCTCACCCTCCGCCGGGTCGGCCTCGGCACGGGCAAAGTGATAGCGGTCATCACGCGTCATCCCCTTCGGCGGCCGCGTCTTCGGCCGGGTGTCCAGTGAGACTCAGGAATACCTCGTCGAGGCTCGAGTTGCGCAGGGCCAGCTCGGCGACGGCGATGCGGGCCTCATCGAGCCGGCGAACCGTCGCCGGAAGGGCCGACGGGTCGAGCACCGGAACACTGATCATCGCGTTCTGAACGTCGGCTCGCTGACCGGTGACGTCCTCCACGATCGAGACGGCGGCGGCGAGGTTGCCGGCGTCGGCCGGTCGCACCGCCAGCGTCTGCGCACCGGTCTTGGCCTTCAGCTCCTCCGGGGTGCCGGTGGCGATGACGCGGCCGTGGTCGACCACGGCGATCTCATCGGCCAGCTGGTCGGCCTCGTCCAGGTACTGCGTCGTGAGCAGCACGGTGACGCCGGTACTGAGCAGCGTGCGGACCATGTCCCACACCTCGTTGCGTGCCCGGGGATCGAGCCCGGTCGTTGGCTCGTCCAGGAAGAGGACCTGCGGTCGACCGACCAGGCTCGCGGCGAGATCCAGGCGGCGCCGCATACCGCCCGAGTAGGTCTTGGTGGCCCGGTCTGCGGCGTCATCCAGGCCGAACGCGGTGAGCAACTCCGTAGCCCGCGCCCGCGCCTCGCTGCGCGACAAATCGAGCAGCCGGCCGATGAAGATGAGGTTTTCTACGCCGGTGAGCGTCTCGTCGACCGCCGCGTACTGACCGGTGAGTCCGATCAACTGTCGCACCTGGTGGGCCTGGCGCTGAACGTCGAATCCGCCGACGCTGGCCCGTCCGGCGTCGGGACGCAGCAGTGTCGTGAGGATACGCACCGCGGTGGTCTTGCCCGCGCCGTTCGGGCCGAGCAGGCCGAGCACGGTACCCGTGCGGACGGCCAGATCCACCCCAGCGAGTGCGGTGGTCGCGCCGAAGCGTTTGACCAGCCCTTCGGCCCAGATGGCGTGAGTCATCGTCTCTCCTGTCGTCGGTGTCTGGGTCAACACTGCACGACGGGTCTGACATCCCGCCGACGCCGGACTCATCGGGGCTGACATAACCCTGATACGGCGGGCTCACGCCAGGTTGGCGGAGCGCGGGTACGCGTCGGTCGGGTCGGTCAGCACGTTGACCAGGTAAGGCAGGCCGGCGGCGAAGGCACGCCGCAGCGCCGGCCCGAGTTGCGCCGCCTTGTCGACCAGCTCGCCGCCGCCGCCCAGCGCCTCGACGACGCGGTCGTAGCGGAGTCCCGGTTGCAGTTCGGCCGCGACGTCATAGCCGTACAGTGCCTGCATCGGGTGCTTCTCCAGGCCCCAGATGCCGTTGTTGCCGACCACGATGACCACGGGAAGCCGCTGCCGTACGAGCGACTCGACATCCATCAACGAGAATCCGGCCGCACCGTCGCCCAGCAGGACGCACACCTGCCGGTCGGGGTAGGTGACTCTGGCTCCCATCGCGTATCCCATGCCGGTGCCGAGGCAGCCGTACGGACCAGGGTCGAGCCATGTACCCGGCTGCGCGGGTTCGAGATATTTCCCCGCGTACGAAACGAAGTCGCCGCCGTCGCCGATGGTGACGGCGTCGGGGTCGAGTACTCTGCGCAGCTCGCCATAGACCCGGCTCGGCTTGATCGGATCCGTATCGGCGCCAAGTTCGGCCTCCTCCTTGGCCCGGGCCGCGTCCTCGACCGTGCGGAGCTGTTCCACCCAGTCGGTGTGGTCGGCATGGTTGCCCGTGAACTCAGCGATTGTGGCGAGGATCACCTTGAGGTCACCGGCCGGCGAAACCGCCGTCGTTACGTGCGTGGCTCGCTGCCCGGGCGCATCGACGATGTGCACCACCTGGGCTTCGCCGAAGGCGCCGAAGCCGAGCCGGAAGTCCAGTGGCGTTCCGATCACGGCCACGACATCGGCGCCGGCCACCGCCGCCCGACGGGCACGGCCGAACGACAGCGGATGCCCCGGTGGCAGCACACCACGCCCCATGCCGTTGGCGACAACCGGGATCGTCAGCGCCTCCGCCGCCTCGCGCAGTGCGGCCATCGCGTCGCCCGCGTAGACATCGGAACCTGCGATCATCACGGGTCGTTGGGCGCCCGCGAGCAGCGCCGCGGCCTTCGCGACATCCTCCGGGTCGGGCTCGATGACCTCCGGCGTGGTCTCCTCGCTGATCGCAGCCTCGCCGGTGTCGAACACGACATCAAGCGGCAGGTCGACGAAGACCGGACCGCGGTGCGGTGTGAGTGCGGCGAGCGCCGCGTCATGGATGACGGTCGGCACGTCACGCGTGGTGATCACGGTGGCGGCCATCTTGGTTACTGGCGACACGATCGGAAGATGGTCAATCTCCTGCAGACTGCCCGCCCCCCAGCGGAACTGCGGCGCACGGCCGCCGAGGACCATCACGGGCGCGCCGTTGAAGAACGCCGACGTGATGCCGGAGATCCCGTTGGTCACGCCGGGACCGGCCGTCAGCACGGCCAGCCCCGGCCGACGCTGAAGCTTCGCGACCGCCTCGGCGGCGAAGACAGCTGACTGCTCGTGGCGTACGTCGTAGATCGGCATGCCGGTTGCGTGGGCGGCATCGTAAAGCGGGAAGACGTGGCCGCCGGAGAGGGTGAACAGCTCGCGTACGCCGAATCTGCGCAGCGTCGCCACAGCGAGGGCGCCGCCGTGCCCCTCGACAGTCTCGGTCATGTCTCCGCCCTCAGCTGCTCAAAATGCGAACTCTACCCACGTCATCATCCAAGGGGAGATGGCCCGGTGCGGACGATCGCCGGTTCCAGCGGTTGGGTCATCCGGAGTCCGCTATGACGGACCTGAGACTCCCGAGCCGCCGTTCACAGCTGTGCATCCACAACGGACACTGGCGGTGTGCACCCCTTCGCGCCATCCCAACAGTCAGCGGCCTTTGAAGACGGGCTTCCTCTTGGCAATGAACGCCTTCATTCCCTCGACCCGGTCGTCGGTCGCGAACAGCGCCGAGAAGAGCTGGCTCTCCCAGGCGAGACCGGAAGCGAGGTCCATCTCGAGGCCGGCGTCGATCGCGAGTTTCGCGGCGCGCAGCGCCGCTGTCGGACCGGTCGTGTACCGCCCGACCATGTCGACCGCGGCGGCGTAGACCTCGTCGGGCTGGACCACCCGATCGACCAGACCGATCGCGAGCGCCTCCTGCGCGTCGACGAAGCGGCCGGTCATGATGATGTCCTTCGCCTTCGCCGGTCCTACCAGCCGCGCAAGGCGTTGCGTGCCACCGGCACCCGGTATGACACCGAGCGTGATCTCGGGTTGGCCGAGCTTGGCCTCCGCCGAGGCCACCCGCCAGTCGCAGGCGAGCGCAAGCTCGCACCCGCCGCCGAGGGCATAGCCCGCGATGGCCGCGACGACGGGCTTCGGGATCCGGGCGATCGAGTCGAATGCGCTGGTGAGGGCGACGGCCCGGTCAGCCATGTCCACATAGGACATGCTGGCCATCTCTTTGATGTCGGCCCCCGCCGCGAAGACCTTCTCGCCACCGTAAACGACGACCGCCCGTACCTCGGCACTCGCGGTCGCCTCGGCCGACGCCGCCCGCAGTTCCTCCTGGACCTGTGCGTTCAATGCGTTCATCGGCGGCCGGTCGAGCCGGATCGTGCCGATGCCGTCCGCGATCTCGAGCCGTACGAACTCCGCCATCGTGGTCGCCTTCCCGTGATGTGCCGGCCACCACGCAGCTTACGCATGGGTGCAACGAGGGCTCACAATGAGATTAGCGATTGGGGAACCCATGGCGATGCTCTTCCGCGACGACGACCTCCTCGTCACCGATGATTGGATCCGATCCACCCAGGCCGGGACCATCGCCATCCCACAGGTGCGTCGGGTCTGGGTGACCCGCCGGGCGGGCCGAGGCAGCCGGGTGACGACGGCGTTGCTCGGGGCGGGAGTCTTTCTGGTGATGGTCGGGGCGGTCGGCGCGACCGGCTGGCTCGCGCGGAATTGGGCCTGGCTGCTGGCGGCGCCGTTATTCTTCGTCGTGACCGCGCATATCGGACTCTTCGACCCCATCGCGATCTACCTCGAGAAGCGTCACCACGAGTTGTGGATCGCCACGGACGCCATCTCCGTTCGGATCTACAAGGCCAACGCGGTGGAGGCCAACAAGGCCCTCCGCGCGATCCAGCGCGCGTCCGAACGCCACCACGAAAGCCTTTGACTGCTATGGCACGGCGACGATCCGGCTGCCGAGCGGGATGAGCGAGATCGGCACGAGCTTGAAGTTGGCGAGTCCCAGTGGGATGCCGATGATCGTGAGACATTGAACGACGCCGAGCGTGATGTGGCCGAGCGCCAGCCACCAGCCGAAGAGGATGATCCAGACCACGTTGCCGATGTCACTTGCTACTCCGGCCCCCTCCCGACGTTCTATCCGCCTCCCGAACGGCCACAACGCGTAGTTCGCCATCCGGAAGGCGGCCAGGCCGAACGGAATGGTGATGATCAGGACACAGGCGACCAGGCCCGCGACCGCGTACGCGAGCACGAGGATGAAACCGCCGAAGACGAGCCACACGACGTTGAGCACGAGTCTCATGCCCTCGATCGTCCATCACCGCGGCAAGGGGGGAGCGAGGTTCAGGCAGCTCGGGCGGTGAACCGGCCGTCGTCGTACCCGACCTTCAGCGACATTCCGAACGTCAAGCTGAGATTCTCGTCCGTGATGGTGTCGGCGATCAGCCCCTGCGCCACCACCGCGCCCGTGCTGAGCAGCAGGGCGTGGCTGAAGCCGTACGGGATCTCCTCGACGTGGTGGGTGACGAGCACCAGGACCGGTGCGTCGGGGTCGGCGGCGAGTTCGGCGAGGTGGCGGAGCAGGACCTCGCGGCCGCCGAGGTCGAGGCCGGCGGCCGGTTCGTCGAGCAGGAGCAGCTCCGGATCGGTCATCAGCGCCCGGGCGATCTGTACCCGTTTGCGCTCGCCCTCCGAAAGGGTCGCATAGCTGCGGGCGGCCAGGCGGGCGACACCCAGCTGAGCAAGCAGGCGACTCGCGCGCGATGCGTCGGTCACGTCGTACGCCTCGCGGAAACGGCCGATCACGCCCCAGGACGCGGTCAGCACGACGTTGTGCACCGTCTCGTCCGGTGGGATGCGATCGTGCAGCCCGACCGTGGTCAGACCGATCCTGGTCCGCAGTTCGCCGACATCGACCCGGCCGATCCGCTCGCCGAGGACGTGAACATTGCCGTGGGTCGGGAACAACCGGGCAGCCGCGAGGCTGAGCAGGGTGGTCTTTCCGGCACCGTTGGGGCCGATGACAACCCAGCGCTCGTCCAACTCGACCCGCCACGACACACCGCGCAGCAGGTCGGTGCCGCCACGGGTAACCGTCACATCGTCAACCTCGATGACGACATCGGGATCGGCATTCGTCACGGCAACCATCCAACCAGGCGACGGAAGTCTGCGGCCGGCGGCGTCTGGAGTGAGGAGCCGAGCGACGCAGGAGCGAGCGACGAGGGAAGACGACGCCTTCTGAGGCCGCGGACCGCGCGAACGGAGTGAGCGCCAGGATCTCAGGCAGCCAAGGCCTTGAGGAACGTGGCGGCGATGGCCACCGCACCGCGGCTGGAGCCGCCGTTCTCGACGAAGACAGCGAACGCGACATCGCCTTGCCAGCCGATCGTCCAGATGTGGGCGTGGGTCGGGTCGCTGTCGTACTCGGCTGTGCCGGTCTTCGCCATGACGGGCCCGCCCGGAATGCCGTTGAGACCGGACGCCGTGCCGGCGGTGACCACCTCGCGCATCATCGTGTGCAGCGAGGCGGCGGCGGTGGAGTCGAGTGCGGCGCCGTCGGCCGGGGTCGGCCGCCGCGACGGGCTGGCGGCGGGTGCGCCCTCCGGCATCGTCGAGAAGAGCACGGGCTGTTTCCACGAGCCTCTCGCCACGGTGGCGACGGCGGCGGCGAGCGCGATCGGGCTGACCTGGGTCTGACCCTGGCCGAACGCGGCCGCGGCGGCGTCGACGGCCGAAGCGTTCGCCTGCACGGATCCGGTGAAGCAATCGGTGCCGAGGCTCCACGAGGTACCGATGCCCAGTTGTGCGGCGGCGTCCTGCAATCCGCTCGGCGAGAGCTGGTTGCCGAGGTAGGCGAAGGCCGTGTTGCACGAGCGGGCGAAGTCCGTGTGCAGCGGAACGTTGCCGAGCTCGAACAGGCCGGAGTTGTTGAACGTTCGGCCGTTGACGGTGTACCCCTTCGGGCAGGGGACGATGGTGTTGATGGTGGCCTTGCCCTCGGTCATCGCGGCGAGCGCCGTCACCATCTTGAACGTCGAGCCGGGCGGGACGGCGGCGGTGAGGGCGAGGTTGACCTCGCCGCCGCGCGGGCCGTTGGCCACCGCAAGGACGTGACCGTCGCTGATCCGAACGGCGACCAACGCCGAGCGCTTCTTCTGGGCGGCCAGCACCGCGTCGCCGGCATTCTGAACCCGCTGGTCGAGCGTCGTCTGCAGCGATTCACCGGGCTTGGCCGGCGTACTGAAGAGCTCGACGTCGGCCTCGGGGTTCTCCTGGGTCCCGCGGCCGGTGATGAGTACCCTCACACCCTTGGTCCCGCGTAGAAGCGCGTCGTACTGGGCCTCCAGACCGGACTGACCGACCTGATCGCCGATCACATACGCACCGGGGTGGGCGTCCATCTGCTCCTTGGTGACATCCCCCACCGTGCCGAGCAGTGCGCGGCCGAAGTCGTGCGTCGGGGCGAGCTGCAGGGTGCTCTGCCGGAACACGGTCCCGTCGAGGTCGTGGATCTGAGCCGAGATGCCGTCGTAGACCTCCCGCCGCAGGGTGACCACCTCGACGAACGCGTCCGGCTTCGCCGCGGCGATCTGAGCTGGCAGCTTGCTGAGGTCGACCTCGACCTTGGCTTGCTTGAACGCCGCGTCCAGCGCCGACAGCAGCGCGGACTGGTTGCGCACGAGCTTGGGTTCGATGCCGACCACCACCACTGGACGCTCCTGCACGATGGGTTGGCCGGTCCCGTCGAGGATCTGGCCGCGGGTCGCACCTATTGACCTGAGCGTCAGCTTGTCGTTGGCCTGCAGCTTCGGATTGAGCGTCGCCGGGGACCAGACGACCCGCCACGTGTCCTGGCCGCCTTTGAGTCGCACTGTGGTCGAGTACGTCCACACGATGCCGTTGGCGACCGGCCATTCGACGTTCACGTCGGCCGTCGCGTCGGTTCCCTGGACGGTCGGTTCGCCGGTGGGACTGACCTTGATCTTCGAGAGGTCGAGATCGCCGGCGAGGGCCTTCATCTGGGACGCGACCAGCGAAGCCTCCATCGGGTTGCCCGACGAGTCGACGAATCCGACCGCGTCGACCTTGTCCGAGGGCCAACCGGCCAGGAACGAGCGCACGACCGAACTGGGCCCCTGGTCGCTCGAGCACGCGTTGAGGCAGGTCAGCAGGCTCAGCGCGGCGGCGATCGCGGCGAGACTTCGGCGCATGCGGTACTCCTCGGCTGGCGGTGAGACAGCCATTGTGCCCGGGCGGCGCCAGCCGACGCACATCAGCTGTCGGGACATTAACGGAACAATCGCCGCCTCTCGCCTCGGCCAGCTGAGTGAGACCGCGGACAGGTCCTAGGCTGGGCGTGGACAGGGCCTACAGCGTCGTGGGCCGGAGAGGGTTGGCAACCGATGAGCCGGCGTCCCGGGAGCGTCACCGCCCACAAGCAGACCATCGGTCGTCGAAGCGGCGAGGATCGCGCCCGGGAGACCGAACCGGCCGACCTCAGCCTGAGTCCGGAACGCGTGGTGGTGGAAGCGATGGCCATGGCCGCGACGGCCGAGGGTGCCGGGCCCGATGTAGCCAATCTGGTCAACCGCTACTGGCGACTGGTACCCGACGAGGAGCTCGGCGGACGCCCGCCGGCCCGACTGCTCGCCGACACGCAGACCCACCTGGAACTGGCCCGGCAGCGGCTGATCGGTGAGCTCAAACTCGACCTGACCCGCGAGGGTGACCACGAGGTGCTACTCGTGGTCACCGACGACATGCCCTTCCTGGTCGACTCGGTCACCGCGGCGGTCAGCCGGGCAGGGTACGAGGTGAGCCTGCTGGCGCATCCGCAGGTCGTGGTCCGCCGTGAGGCGCTGGGTGCCTTGACGCGGCTGCTCCCGCACATCGATCCGGACAATGCCGGCCCGGCCGACGTTGTCGAGAGCTGGATCCGCCTCGAGATCCCCGCGGTGCACGACGCCTCGGCGTTGGCGGCGCTTCGTAACGACGTGCAGCGCGTGCTCACCGACGTACGGGAGGCGGTCGAGGACTGGCAGCGCATGCGCACACAAGCGCTCACGATCGCCGACGAGCTCGCCACCGACCACCTGCCCGTGCCGGACAAGGACATCACCGACTCGGTCGACCTGTTGCGGTGGTTGGCCGAGGACCACTTCACGTTCCTGGGCTACCGCGAGTACCGCATCGTCACGGGGCCGGACGGAACCGGTGCGCTGGAGGCCGTGCTCGGCACAGGCCTGGGAATCCTGCGCCGGGATCCCACCGGAGCCCGCGTCCTGTCCTCGATGAGCCCCGAGGCGTACCAACGGGTACAGGAGAAGCGGCTGCTCATCATCACGAAGGCCAACTCGCGCTCCACCGTGCACAAAGCCGCCTTCCTCGACTACATCGGCATGAAGGTCTTCGACAGCAACGGCGCCGTCGTCGGCGAGCGCCGATTCCTCGGGCTGTTCAGCTCCGCCGCGTACCAGATGTCGGTGCGCGACCTGCCGGTTATCAAGCGCAAGGTCGCCGAGGTGATGGCGCGGTCGGGCCTGAGCCCACGCGGTCACTCCGGCAAGAACCTCATGTCCATCCTCGAGGACTACCCCCGCGAGGAGCTGTTCCAGATCGCGACCGATGACCTCTTCCGGACGGTCATGGGAGTTCTGCGGTTGGCGGGGCGCCGGCAGGTGAAGCTCTTCGCGCGCAAGGACCAGTACGGCCGGTTCGTCTCGTGCCTGGTGTACCTTCCCCGCGACCGGTTCACCACGGTCAACCGGCTGCGGATGCAGGACATCCTGCTGCGCGAGCTGGACGGCGTCGGGGTCGACTACACGACCCGGGTTACCGACGCGACCTTGGCCCGCATCCACTTCATCGTCCGGGTCGACCCGGCCGTCCACATCGGAGCGATCGACGCCGACCGCATCTCGGTGGAGCTGGCCGAGGCGACCCGCCTCTGGGATGACGATTTCCAGCTCGAGCTCGAGCAGCGCCTCGGCGAAGACCAGGCGCGGCAACTGGTCGAGCGGTACCGTGACTCGCTTCCCGAGACGTACAAAGATTCACACACCGCGTATGAGGCCGTCCAGGACATCGCCATGCTCGAGCTGCTGGACGAGCCGGGTGAGCTCGTCCTGCACCTCTACCGGCGCCGCAAGGATGATGTCGATGTACGGCTGAAGATCTTCCGCAGTGGCGAGCCGATGACGCTCTCGGACGTGCTGCCCGTCCTGCACTCGCTGGGTGTTGCGGTGGAGGACGAGCGGCCGTACGACGTGCGGCGGCCCGACGGCGGCGTGTACATCTACGACTTCGGGCTCAGCCTGCCCGCCGGTGCGCTCGAGCTGGTCGACATACGGGCGAAAGTGGAGAACGCTTTCTCCGCCGCCTGGCGCGGCGAGTCCGAAGTGGACGGCCTCAACGAGCTGGTGCTGCGCGCGGGCCTGACCTGGCGTCAGGTCGTCGTGCTCCGCGCGTACACGAAGTACCTGCGGCAGACCGGCACCGTGTACTCGCAGGAGTACATGGAGTCTTCTCTGGCCGCGTACCCGGACATCGCGGCGAGGCTGGTCGAGCTCTTCGACGCCCGGTTCGATCCGTCGCTGGCCGTCTCGTCCGCGGAACGGGACGCCAGCAGTGCCGCGGTGGCCGCGGCCATCCGGGCCGACCTGGACAACGTCGCATCGCTCGACCAGGACCGGATCATGCGCTCGTACCTGGCTCTGATCGAGGCGACCTTGCGGACGTCGTTCTTCCAGCGGGGCGCCGACGGGCGGCCGAAGTCCTACGTGGCGGTCAAGCTGGACCCAAAGGCGGTGCCAGACCTGCCCGCGCCCCGGCCCCGGTTCGAGATCTTCGTCTACTCCCCCCGGTTCGAAGGTGTACACCTGCGTTTCGGGCCGGTGGCCCGGGGCGGTCTTCGCTGGTCGGACCGACGGGAGGACTTCCGGACCGAGATTCTTGGGCTGGTCAAGGCGCAGACGGTGAAGAACTCCATCATCGTGCCGGTCGGCGCGAAGGGTGGCTTCGTGGTCAAGCCAAGGCTGCCCGCGAGCCCGGCGACGGCTCCGCCTGACCGCGACGCGGTGCAGGCCGAGGGAGTGGCCTGCTACCGCCAGTTCATCGGCGCCATGCTCGACATCACCGACAACCTCGCGGGCGGCGAGGTCGTCGCCCCACCCGAGGTCGTCCGCCATGACGGTGACGACCCTTACCTCGTGGTCGCGGCCGACAAGGGCACCGCCACCTTCTCCGATATTGCCAACGAGATCTCGGCGTCATACGGCTTCTGGCTCGGTGACGCGTTCGCGTCCGGCGGCTCGGCCGGCTACGACCACAAGCGGATGGGAATCACCGCCCGCGGAGCGTGGGAGTCGGTCAAGCGGCACGGCCGGGAAATGGGCCTCGACACTCAGACGCAGGACTTCACCGTCGTGGGAATCGGCGATATGTCCGGCGACGTGTTCGGCAACGGTATGCTCCTCTCCGAACACATCAAGCTGGTCGCCGCGTTCGACCACCGCCACATCTTCGTCGACCCCGACCCTGATCCATCGAAGTCCTATGTAGAGCGTCGCCGGCTGTTCGACCTGCCCCGCTCGTCGTGGCACGACTTCGACCGGGATGTCATCTCGCCCGGTGGCGGGGTGTGGCCACGCACGACCAAGTCCATCAAGGTCAACGATGAGATGCGCAGAGCGCTCGGTATCGAGGATCCGACCGTGACCGCGCTCGCCCCGACCGACCTGATGCGGGCCATCCTGCGGGCCCCGGTCGACCTGCTCTTCAACGGCGGCATCGGCACGTACGTCAAGGCCAGCGGTGAGTCCCATGCGGACGTCGGCGACAAGGCGAACGACGCGGTACGGGTCAACGGGGCACAGGTGCGAGCGTGCATGGTCGGCGAGGGCGGCAACCTCGGCCTGACCCAACGCGGTCGGGTCGAGTACGCCATGGTGGGCGGCAGGGTGGTCAACGGCGTGCGCCACGCCCACATCGGGACGGACTTCATCGACAACTCGGCCGGCGTCGACACCTCCGACCACGAGGTCAACGTGAAGATCCTGCTCGGCGCCGCCGAGGCCGACGGCGAGCTCACCCGGGCGGAGCGTGACGAGCTCCTCGCGGCGATGACCGACGAGGTGGCCGACCTGGTGCTGCGGGACAACTACGAGCAGAACGTCACGCTCGGCAACGCCCGTCCGCAGTCGCGGGCGTTGCTGTCCGTACACCGCCGGATGATCAGCGAGATGGAGCGGACGGGTCACCTCGACCGCTCCTTGGAGGCGCTGCCCACGGACGAGGAGATCGACGCGCGTACGGCAGCCGGCCTCGGCCTGACCTCGCCCGAGTTGGCCGTGCTGCTGGCGTACACGAAGATTGTGAACGAGCGGGAGATCGCCGAGTCCGACCTGCCCGACGACGACTGGACCGCACAGGTACTCGTCGACTACTTCCCCACCCCGCTGCGGGAACGCTTCCGGGACCGGATGACCGGGCATCGCCTGCGTCGGGAGATCGTCACGACGGCGGTCGTCAACGAGGCGGTCAACCGCGGCGGCGTCTCGTTCGTCTTCCGGGCGATCGAGGAGACCGGGGCCAACCCGCCCGATGTGGTACGGGCGTACGTGGTCGTGCGCGACGTGTACGGTCTGGGCGAGCTGTGGCAGCGGATCGAGGAGCTGGACAACCAGACCCCGACCAGCGCGCAGACGATCGTCTACCTCGAACTGAGAAGACTGGTCGACCGGGCCGTGCGGCGGCTCGTCACCAGCCGACGCTCGCCGATCGACGTCGCCGGCGAGATCGCCGCGCTGGGTCCGGGCGTGCAGACGCTGCTGCCGCGGATAGACGAGCTGTTCCAGGGCGCCGAACGGAAGGCCGTCCGCGAGCACGTGGCCGAGCTGATGGCCCGCGCCCTGCCCGAGGATATCGCCCGGATGGCCACCCACATCACGTACGGCTTCGGCCTTCTCGATGTCGTCGAGGTGGCGGCAGAGATGCGGCGCGACCTCGACGATGTCGCTGGTGTCTACTTTGTACTGTCGGACCGGTTCCGCGTCGACGAGTTGCTCTCCCGCATCTCCGCGCTTCCCCGCGAGGACCGGTGGCAGAGTCTGGCCCGGATGGCCCTGCGCTACGACCTCTATGCCGCGCTGGCGGCGCTGACCCGTAACGTGCTCGCGAGCTCGGCCGAGCTGGCCGGCGCCGCCGCAGCCGAGGACCCGCTGCGGCAGGTGGAACGCTGGGAGGCCGCCAACGCCACGTCGATCGCCCGGGCCCGCAACGCGATGGGCGAGTTCGATGAGTCGCGGGCCGATCTGGCCGCGCTCTCGGTGCTGCTGCGCCAGATCCGTACCCTGGTCCAGACCGCGTCAACGGCAACAGTGGCGGGCTGAGCGTGCTGCAGCGCTACGACGAGCGGAATGCCGACATCGTCTACTGGGTCGATGGCGTCCTGCGCCACCGCAGCGAGCCCGGGATCTCCCCGTTCGATTCGGTGGTCCAGGCAGGTGACGCCGTCTGGGAGGGGCTGCGCCTCTACGACGGAAAGGTGTTCGCGCTCCGCGATCACCTGGCCCGACTCCGGCGCTCGGCGGCGGCCCTGGGATTCGGTGGCGTACCGTCCGATTTGGAGATTGGGCACGCGGTTCGCGAAACCTTGCAGGCCAACAACATGACCGATGGTGTCCACGTCAGACTCACGCTCACGCGCGGCGTCAAGGTGACCAGTGGCATGGACCCGCGGCTCAACACCTCCGGGTGCACGCTGATCGTGCTGGCCGAGTTCAAGGAACCGGTGTACGCGACGACCGGACTGCGGCTGGTGACGGCGAGCATCCGGCGGCCCGGCCCTGACGTTCTCGACCCGAAGATCCACCACAACAACCTGCTCAACTCGATCCTTGCCAAGTTGGAGGCCAACGCGGCGGGAGCCGATGATGCAGTGATGCTCGACAGCCGCGGATTCGTTGCCGAGACGAACGCGACGAACCTGTTCGCCGTCATCGACGCCGGACTGGTCACGCCACGACCGGTGGCCTGCCCGGAGGGCATCACCCGCCAGACCGTGCTCGCCCTGGCGGACGTGGCGGCCATTCCGGCCGAGGTACGCGACCTCAGCCTCGCCGAGCTCTACGCGGCGGAGGAGATCTTCTGCACCGGTACCATGGGTGAGATCGCGGGTGCGACCACTGTGGACGGTCGAACCATCGGCGACGGTAACCCGGGTGTGGTCACCCGCCGGGTCGTTCACCTCTACGCCGAGCACGTACGGGCGCACGGTGTCCCGGTGTGAGGATCGGTCAGCGGGACTCCACCGAAAGGCGGGTCCAGTGCTCGCCGCCGTCACCGGTGCGGTACAGCGAGCCGCTGGGTGGGGTACCCGGCGAGGAGTACCGGGTCGTGGTCAGCCACAGCGCGCCGTCCCCGACGGGGGCTAGATCGGCGATGACCTCTCCGGCCGGCAACGGTAC
>JBKPDY010000062.1:0-12847 GCA_046728155.1 Actinomycetota bacterium | reverse complement strand
CAGTGGAGGCGGCGCTGGGCCCGTGGACGGGGCCGGGCGCCGGTGGCCAACTGCCGCCCATCCCGCCGTTGGAGATCGGTCCGATAGTCCTGGCCGACCGTCCGGGCGCGGTGCAGTCATCGCTACGGCTGGCCCTGCCGGCGGTCGGCCGTACCCACCCCGACCACGCCGCCCTGCAGCTGGCGAACCTCGTCTTCGGCGGCTATTTCTCTTCCCGTTGGGTCGAGAACATCCGCGAGGACAAGGGGTACACCTACAGCCCACACTCCTCTGTGGACCATTCGATCGCGGGCTCATCTTTGGTTCTCGCGGCCGACGTGGCGACCGAGGTGACCGCGCCCGCGCTGCTGGAGACCTGGTACGAGTTGGGCCGCATCGCGACAATCGCGCCCACCGACGCCGAGTTGGAGCAGGCTCGCCAGTACGCGCTCGGGTCGCTCCTGCTCGGGATGTCCACCCAGTCCGGACTCGCCAGCCTCGCCAGCACCTACGCCGGGTACGGGCTGCGGCTTGACTTCCTGGCCGAGCACGCGACTCGGCTCGCCGCGGCGGATCGGCACGAGGTGGCCGAGGCGGCGGCCAAGTACCTCGCCCCGGCGAAGGCGGTGACCGTCGTCCTCGGCGATGGCGGTCTCATCGAAGGGTCGCTCACCTTACTGTCCACAGTAGAGCCCAGCGTGGACGGCCAAGGTGATTGAGCGGCCGCCCAGGCGACGCTCGATGCCGGCCCTATCCCGCTCCACATTGGACCGTGCTGCCCAGCTCCGGAGCGATCCGGTGTGGCTGGCCGAGGCGTGGATCCGGTCGATGGTGCTCGTGATCGACGACGGTCGCGCACTGGTCGCCGGAGACCATCTGGTGCTCGTACGGTCCGATCAGGCGCCCGATGGCGAGCGCCTCTTCCTCGGTGTCGACCGCGAAGGAACCCCGTATTTTGCCGTGGTCGCGGCGTTGCCGCCGGCCCGCGCCGACGACTTCGCGCGCCCGTACGGGATCCGCGAGGTCGGGCACATCCTCAACGATTTCGAGGCCGGCCTGCTGATGACCGCGGTGGCGTTGGCCAACTGGCATGCCCGGCACCCCTACTCGCCGCTGAGCGGCAGGTCGACGACCGTACGGCAGGGCGGCTGGGTCCGGACCGACGATGCCGGCCTCGAGATGTGGCCACGTACCGATCCGGCGGTCATCGTGCTGGTCCATGACGGCGCGCCCGGTGAGGACGGGCTCTGCCTGCTCGGCAGCAATGCGGCCTGGAGTCGTGGCCGGGTCGGCGCGGTGCCGCGATTCTCGTGCCTGGCCGGTTTTGTCGAGCCCGGCGAATCGGCCGAGCAGACCGTCATGCGGGAGGTCGCCGAGGAGGTCGGGATCAACGTCTCCGGCTTGCACTACATCGCGAGCCAGCCGTGGCCGTACCCGGGGTCGCTGATGCTCGGCTTCCACGCGATCGGAGACCCGGACGACCAGCTCAACCCAGATCCGACCGAGATCGCCGAGGCGCGTTGGTCCACCCGGGCGCAGGTACGGGCGGCAGAGGCGGGCGACCCGGAGGCGGGCTTCGGCGTGGCGATGCCGTCATCGATCGCCCATTTCCTGATCATGAAATGGGTGGACGAGGGCTGAGGCGTTTTCTGCAAGTAAGGGCACCCGCCGGGAGGCCGACGAGCCGGACTGGTCGGCGGCGGCGTACCTCGCCAGGGGGATGGGCTTCTACACCGCTGATGAGCTGCGCGAGATCGGCGAGAAGATCGGCTCGCGCCCCCAGACGCCCGCAAGCCCCCGGCTGACCTCCGCCGCGCCACCCGTCCTGAGGAGACCTCGATGCGCGCCGTTCTCCGCCGACCCGACTTCCGGCTGTTCTTCATCGGCTCCGTCAGCACCATGGTCGGCGAAACAGCTCTGCTGCTCGTACTGGCGATCTGGGTGAAGTCGCTGACCGACTCGAACAGCCTCGCCGGTCTGACGCTCTTCGCCCTGGCCGCCCCCGCACTGGCGGCACCGCTGCTCGGCTGGGTCGTGGACCGGTTCCGCCGCAAGCCGTTTCTGGTGGTGACGCTGGTGGCCACCGCTGTCGCGCTCCTGCCACTGCTCCTCGTCCGGGACCGCGGCGACGTGGACATCATCTACGGCGTCGCCGTCGCGTACGGCATCTCGGCGTTGCTGGCCAGCGGAGCCACGTACGGGATGATGAAAGAGTTGCTGCCGGAGGATCTGTTGGCCGAGGCCAACGGCGCCTTCCACTGTGCGCCAGGGCCTGCGCCTGGTCGCGCCGATCGGCGGTGCGGGGCTCTTCGCGGCGCTCGGCGGCGGAGCCGTCGCGGTGCTCGACATCGCGTGCCTGCTGGTCGGCGCCGCCGCGATCGGCGCGCTGAAGGTGCAGGAGTCGGGCCCGCAGCCCGCGCAGCTGCATTGGTTAGGGGAGGTGATGGCTGGGCTGCGCCATCTCGTGGGGCCGGCCAGCCTGCGCCGCGGGGTCATTGGCGTGCTCATCGTTGTCACCGTGCTCGGGTTCGCGGAGACCGTTGTCTTCGCGTACGTCGATGAGGGTCTGCACCGCTCGCCGGTCTTCGTGAGCGTCATCGTCTGCCTGCAGGGCATTGGCGGACTCTCCGGCGGTCTCATCGCCGCTCGCGTCGTGCGGCAGCTGGGGGAGCTGGGCGCGACGGCGTCCGGCGTCGGCCTCATGGGCTTCGGTCTCCTCTTCTTCTTGTACCCGAGCCTCGCGTTGGGATTAGTCGGGGCGATCATCCTCGGCCTCGGCATCCCGATCGCCATTGTCGGCTTCAACACGTTGATGCAACGCGTGACCCCGGCCGGTGTGATGGGTCGGGTTGGGGCCGCGGCAGACGCGATGGTCGGCACCCCGCAGGCGCTCTCGATCGCGGGCGGTGCGGCACTCGTCTCGGTGCTGGACTATCGGCTGATCTTCCTCATCATGGCGTCCGGGATATGCGCCTCCGCCGGGTATCTGTGGGCGGGGCGGACGTTGACGATGCCGGCCGAGCCGGCTCAGCCCGTCATCGCCGAGGTGCCGGAGGCCGCCGAGCCCTGAGCAGGTTCCGACATCGTCGTACCGGGCTGCGATGATGCCTGACTGTGGCGGGAACCTCATCGGGAGCCGTGGCCGCGGTCCTCGCCGGCCTTGACGAGGAGCAGCGCGCCGCGGTGACCGCCCCCGCTGGCCGCGTCTGCATCCTGGCCGGCGCGGGCACGGGCAAGACCCGGGCGATCACTCATCGCATCGCGTACCGGGTCCTGACCGGGGAGATCGACGCCCGGCACGTACTCGCGGTGACGTTCACTGCGCGCGCCGCCGCCCAGATGCGGGCCCGCCTCGCCGACCTGGGAGTCGGCTCCGTGTCAGCCCGTACGTTTCACGCCGCTGCGCTGCGACAGCTCCGCTACTTCGCCGAGCGCCTGCTCAGTGGCCGGGCGCTGCCCGAGGTCATCGAGAGCAAGGCCCGCCTCGTCTCCCTTGCGGCCGCCCGGGCCGGCGTGCGTACCGACCGTACCGGCGCCCGCGATCTGGCCAGCGAGATCGAATGGGCCAAATCGAGCCTGGTCGAGCCGTCCGAGTACGCGGTCGCTGCGGTGAAGGCGGGGCGGGAGCCGCCGCAGGACACGACTACGACGGCCGCCGTCTATGCCGCGTACGAACAGGTCAAGCGCTCGTCAGGGGTGATCGACTTCGAGGATCTGCTGCGAGCCATGGTGTGGGCGATCGAGGAGCACCCGGACGTGGCGGACCAGGTCCGCTCTCAGTACCGGCACCTGGTCGTCGACGAGTACCAAGACGTCAACCCGGCTCAGCAACGGTTGCTGCTGGCCTGGTTGGGCGACCGGGACGATCTCACCGTCGTCGGCGACGCCAGCCAGACGATCTACTCATTCACCGGTGCCACGTCGAGTTACCTGGTGTCGTTCGCGCGTTCCTGCCGTGGTGACCGTAGCGGGCAGCTCGTTCGGCTGGTCCGCGACTACCGGTCGACCCCGCAGGTGGTCGCGCTCGCCAATCAGATCATTCGACTGGCCCGTGGCGACGAGGCCCGGCTGAGGCTGGAGCTGGTAGGCCAGCGCCCTGCCGGGCCGGAGCCGGTGCTGCGCGCGTACTCCGACGAACCCGCCGAGGCGGCCGGCGTCGCAACCCGGTGTGCCGAGCTGATCGCCGGCGGTACTCCGGCTCAGGAGATGGCGATCCTGTTCCGGACCAACGCGCAGTCCGAGGCGTACGAAGAGGCGCTGGCCGAGGCGGGCGTGCCCTACGTCGTGCGGGGAGCCGAGCGTTTCTTTGAGCGGGCCGAGGTACGCCAGGCGATGGCGGCATTACGCGCCGCGACCCGGGTGGAGTCGGGATCGTCGTCGCTGCGCACGGTCGTGGTCGACGCACTCGAGGCGGTCGGCTGGCGTCGGAACGAACCGCCCTCCGGGGGAGCCGCCCGTGAGCGCTGGGAAGCGCTGGCGGCCCTGGTAGGGATGGCCGAGGAGTTCGGCGACCATCGATCCCTGCTGGATTTCAACGAGGAGCTGAGCCGGCGCTCCGCCGCCCAGCACGCGCCGACCATGGCCGGCGTGACACTGGCCAGCCTGCACTCCGCGAAGGGGCTCGAGTGGGACGCCGTCTTCGTGGTCGGGTTGGTCGACGGTGTGCTGCCCTCTACGTACGCGAAAACCGACGACGCGATCGAGGAGGAGCGACGGCTGCTCTACGTCGGCGTCACCCGGGCGCGACAGTGGTTGACCCTCTCCTACGCGGCGGCGCGGTCGCCGGGGGGACGGCAGCGGCGCCCGTCCCGCTTCCTCCCGCTGGCCGAGCAAGATCCGCCCGGCCGCGCCGGGCGGCGCGGGACCCGGGAGGCCGATGGCACCCGTCGCCGGATGATGGCCGTGCCGTGCCGGGTCTGCGGCGCGACCCTCACCGACGCGGTCGACCGCAAACTTGGCCGCTGCTCGACCTGTCCGTCCAATATGGATGAAGAACTGTTCGCCCGGCTGAAGGAGTGGCGGCTGGGGATCGCCGGGCTGCAGAAGGTACCCGCCTACGTGGTGTTCACCGACGCGACCTTGGTGGCATTGGCGGAGCGGAGGCCGACGTCGGTCGACCAGCTCATCGACATCGCTGGAATCGGGCCGCGCAAACTCGGTTTGTACGGCCAGGCGGTGCTCGCCCTGGTGGCCGGCGCTCGTCCCGCCGATCTCATTACGGCGGCAGCTCTCGCGGAGTCTCGTCCGGAGCCGACGCCGTCTGGACCGAGGACCGAGTGACGTTAGGAGCGAGCGACGAGGGAAGGCGGCGTCTTAAGGGCTCCGGACATGCGCGAGCGGAGCGAGCGCCAAAGTCGTTGGCAACAAGTTCGTAAATTGGTTTGCCGTTCCGCGGGGCGGGGGCTTAACCTGCGAGGGCCGGCGCAAACTGCTGAGCAACTTGATGCCTGTCGCCGGGACGGTGACAGGCGCGTACGAGAGAGGTGGTGGCGACGATGTCGATGACCAGGCGACCGTCGGCGCTGACCTCTGCGTGCATGCCAGTCACTCGTTCGTGGCCGGCGACCGTCGTACAAGCCCGGGCGAACGTCTCGGGCCTGTCGGCTGTGGAGATTCAGCCCCGCACCGCGCCCGTCTTTGGGCTCCGCGCGGGTATCGGCACGTCTAGCAAGATCAACTACATGGGTTACACCAGCGCCATGGGCGAGGGTATGGCCACGCCGACCACCGGTGCTCTCGTGGTCTCCGCGCAGCGGGACCACCAGGTCCAGGTCCAGGTCGTCAAGGCTACGGGCGGAGACGCCCGCGGGATCCCACCTCGAGGCAGGCCGGTCTAGAGAACCTAGACCTCCGGCTCACCTCGAGGCCGCGGAACCCGACAACCGGGATCCGCGGCCTCAGTGTTTTACCCGACTGATTCACAAGATCACCCAGGTAACGACGAGCGAAGGAAAGAGGTGAACCGGGATGACTCTGGCGTTTGCTCCGCTCGACAACGAGACGGCCCTGACGGGCAACGTGCTCACGGTCGGGCTTGACACGGAGCTGCCGTGCCGCCAGTACGACCCGGATCTGTGGTTCGCCGACACGCCGGCCGAGCTCGAGGTCGCGAAGGCCCTCTGCGGGGACTGCCCGCTGAGGGTCGAGTGCCTCGCCGGCGCGATCGAGCGGTCCGAGCCGTGGGGCGTGTGGGGTGGCGAGATCTTCGAACGTGGCGCGGTCGTTCCGCGTAAGCGGCCTCGTGGCCGTCCGCGCAAGGAGGATCTCGCGCGGGATGCCCTCCTGCGGGTAGAGGTTGCCAACCGGACCAGCGCGCTGGTCGCGCGTGAGCGGCTGGTGGCCTGAGCCATGACCACCGACACCCCCACCTACGAGACGAAGAAGACCCCGATGAAGCCGACCATTGCGACCAGGAGCGCTGTCATGAATCTGTTCAACGAAGCTTTGGCCCGATCCCGAATGCGATCGCCTCAGAATTCTGAGGCTCGCCGTCCGGCCCGTCGCGTTGCGATGCAGGCCCGTCATCAGCAGGCCCGTGAGCTGGGTAACCTCTCGCTCTACGGAGTTCGCTGACCAGCCACATAAGTTCGCACGGATCCGCGATGCCCGCCCCGTTCATCGGGGCGGGCATCGTGGTGATCGGACAACCATCGTGGTGATCGGACGAGCGGCGTGTTGCCCAGATTCAAACGACCGTGGCCGGCTCGGCGAACCCGGGAAGCCAGCGCTCGACGACGGCACGGTACGGGGCGCGCGCCTCGAGCTGGCACAACACGCCGATCGATCCGAGCGTCACCCTGTGGATCATCATGTACGACGGGGGCAGGTTCAGGTTCCGGCTGAGTTGAAACGCCGGACCGCGCGGATTCGTCAAGCGGGCGGCCTCGGCGCGCAACCAGGCCCGGCTGAACTGGAACTCGTCGACAACCAGCGGTTCGAGAATCGGGGCCAGGAAGGCCAGTACCGCGGCGGCGTCCACGTCGAAGCCGGGCCTGACGAACCCCTCAGCTCGCAGTCCGTCGAGTACCTCGTCAGCGCGACCCTCGATAGCGAGCCGGGTCAGACGCCCGATCGGCTCCGGGTGGCCGCCGGGCATCCGGGCCACCGCGCCGAAGTCGAGTACGCCCAGCCGTCCGTCCGGGAGCAGCCGGAAGTTTCCCGGATGTGGATCGGCGTGCAGGAGTCCGACCCGGTTCGGCGCGGAGAAGTGCAGCGTCGCCAGTCGCAACCCGGCCAGATCCCGTTCGGCATGCGAACCCGAGGCGATGACCTGTGCGAGTGGCTTGCCGTCGAGCCACTCGGTGATGAGTACCCGTCCCGAAGACGCCACCACCCGAGGTACGAGGACGGCGTCGTCACCGGCGTACGTCTTGGCGAACGCCTTCTGCGAACCGGCCTCCAGCTCGTAGTCCAGCTCCTCGGTCACTCTCGTCCGCAGCTCCGAGACGAGCGGCTTGACGTCCAGGCCGGGCTGAACGACCCGGAACAACGAGGCTAGCCGGCTGAGCTGACCGAGATCGGCGAGGAGCGCTTCGCCCGCTCCCGGGTACTGGATCTTAACGGCGACGACCCGACCGTCCCGCCACACCGCCTGATGGACCTGGCCGATACTCGCCGCGGCGGCCGGTTTGTCGTTGAAGTCGCGGAACCGCTGCCGCCACCGCGGGCCCAGCTCGTCGGCGAGGACCTTGTGCACCGTCGCCACGGGTAGCGCGGGAGCTGATTCCTGCAGCTTTGTCAGGGCCGCCCGGTACGGGCCGACCAGCTCCTCCGGCAATGCAGCCTCGAAGATGGACATCGCCTGGCCCATCTTCATCGCTCCGCCCTTGAGCTGGCCGAGCACCTTGAACAAGTGCTCGGCGGTGCGTTGCTGCACATCGGCGGATATGACGTCCGAGGCAATGCCGGTGACCCGCTTGCCCAGCCCGACAGCGGTCCGGCCGGCAAAGCCGAGCGGCAGCGCGGCAAGCCGCGCCGTGCGGCCGAACGCGCTGCGCGGGATCTCGGTCACCCCTGCTCGCCTCCGCTCCGCCGCTGACACCCTGCCAAGACGCTCCGCATCGTTCCGCGTCGTCTTAGGGGCTCCGGCCCAGACCGCACGACGACGCCCCGCTTCGCTTCACTTCTTCGCAGCGAGTCCGGGGAGGGGCTGGCGGCCCTGCCAGCCTCGCACGCCGTCGGTTGGGTCACGCGACCAATTGAACACCACGGCATACCCGTCGGGTGCCCGGTGCTGCCGACAGGTTTGCGACGGGCGGTACTCACGGTAACCGTTGCCGGGGCATCACGGTCACGAGCGTCGGCGACCCCGGCAGCCACACTGTGGATGCTGCGTCCATTGGCGCCTGCGGCTCTGGCCGGCACGACTGATCTCGACCGTTGCGCCGAGCGTCTCGGGGGCACCGCCGTCCAGGTGAGTAAGAACCTCCGCGGCCGCGTACGCCGCGGCGGCGAGGACCGTCGTAGCCGCAACCGGTTCGGCCTGCTCGGCGGTGACGCTCAACTGGGCCGCCACCACTCGCCAACCCGGGTCCCGGTCCTGCCGGTGCAGATCCAGACAGTTCAGGCATGGACTGACGCCCGGTCGCACGAGCGGCCCCACCACCACTGTGCCGTCCCGGACCGCGACAGCCAGATGGGCAAGTTGGCGTCGACCGTATGCGAGAGCCGTCAGCTCAGCCGGGGCGCCCAACCCGACGAGGACGGCGAAGGTCGCCAGGCCGGGACGGACGGGCCCGATCCTCACCTCCGGTGCGGCTCGTCGGATGGCCTCCGCGGCGGCCTCGTCACGGGGTCGACGTTGGTCCGCCGACGAAGGGCCAGCCGGCTGCGGGTCCGAGAGGCTGGTCGGGCCGGTGATGCTCGGATCGAGGTGCCCAACACCCGCCGAGGCCAACGTGACCGCAATCGGAACCACCAACTGGCTCGAGCCGGTCACGATCACGCGGGCAGCACATCGTCGGCGGATCCGGCTCGCAGGCGTCGGGCCAGCCATCGGCTGCGCATCGGTCAACAGCAGCGCGGCAGCTTCCGCCTCGAGCCTGGCGCGAGTGCCACTCGCAACGCCGTGATCGGTCGGTCCGGCCGGGCGGAGCACGTGCGCGTCAACAACCAGCCCTGCGCCGCGCAGCGTCCGCAGCAACACTTCGGCGTGGTCGGGCCGTACACCGACCCGGACCGCCGCGCGAAGCAGGCCAGCCTCGGTCCGGGTGCCGTCGAGGAGATCCAACAGACGCGCGCAGCCCGGATCGCTCAGCTCGAGCATCACCGCCCGACCGGGATCCGTCCCCAGCTGCAGCCGGTGCGTATCACGCCACAGGCGGCGTAAGGCCGGCAGCAGCGTCGGACGGCGGGCGGGTGCTCGGCTCATGGTGGCCCATCGTGGCAGCCCGACAGGCAACCAGTTCTCCGTTATCCACAGCGTCTAATGCTCATCCCGGTGTGATCCACAGCGACGCGCCGTACTGTCCACTGCCCTCGCCTGGCGTGCCACTGATCCCGTGACGGTCAGGAGGCGGCCTTGCCCAGGATCCGGTTGACGGTGGTGCCACAGACCGGGCACTTCCCCTTGGCCATGTTCATGCCGGTCTTACTCACCTCGACCGTGCCTTCGAAGTCACGCTTCTCCTTGCATTTGACGCAGTAACCGTTGTAAGTCTGGGCCTTCGTGGCCACGGTGTCCTCCTCGTTGATGATTCACTTCTCGCGAGTGTGCCGCGCCGGTCGCGGGTGCGCCCCGGTGACACGCCGACGGCTCGACATGATCGTCGTGCGCTCGAGCCGCCAAATCTTCCCCACAAATCACCATCAAACTACCTAGGTGTGCCGGTGATCGGGAAATTGGCCCTTGCGTAGAGTGGGTGCGGGCCGGCTAGGTTCCGGACGTGGGTGCGTTCCCCCTGGTTCCCGGTCCACGCGGCGGCCAAACCGCAGGTCTGCGCAGACCGGTGATCGAGGTACGACGCAGCCCACGCCGCCGGCGGACTGTATCCGCCTATCGCGACGGGGAACGGGTCGTTGTGCTGATTCCGGCCCAGTTCTCCGGTGCGGAAGAGCGTGAGTGGGTTGACCGGATGGTCGCCCGGCTCGCGGCCCGCGAGCGTCGGGGCCACACTGACGCGGCCCTCGCCGACCGCGCCCGCCAGCTCGCCGAGCGGTACTTGACGGAGTATCCGCAGGCCAGTGACCCCGCGAGCGTGAAGTGGGTTCGCAATCAGAACGGCCGGTGGGGTTCCTGCACGCCGGCCGACCGCAGCATCAGGATCTCCGACCGGATCCAGGGATTCCCGGATTGGGTTGTCGATTACGTAGTTTTGCACGAATTAGCCCATCTTGTGGTGGCCAATCACAACTCGGCGTTCTGGGCGTTGGTTTCCCGTTACCCTCGGGCCGAACGGGCCCGAGGCTACCTCGAAGGTGTCTCCGCCGCCGCTGGCCTCGGTCTCAGCGAGGACTGAGCCGCCGTCCCCCCGGCGCTCCGATTGTCGCGTCAGACCTGCGGCAGGATGGTCGCCGTGCCCCGCCGTGTCGCCGTCGCCCTGCTCGAGCCCCAGCTCTGGACCCCCCCGGGTATTACCCCCGCCCTTTGGCGGACTGCACTGGCCGAGGATGTTCTCGATGTCCTGGCGCTGATGGCCGAGGTCGACCCAGCGGTCGCGATCCAGGTGGTGGACCGGAGCCTGCTCAAGGAGATCGGCTGGCCCGGGCTTCGCTCATACGAACTGCCGCGGCTCGAGCTGGCGACGGTCTTCGAGGCGGTGGCGGCTGACGGCTACGAGCAGGCGGCCCTTATCGCAGCCGACGCGCCCGACCTGCCCGGCATGCTGATCGCCAAGCTGTTGCGGCCGCTGACCAGTCATCCGGTCGCGGCGGCGCAGGCCGTCGGCGGGGGGCTGATCGGTGTCTCGGCGGTGCTGCCGGCTCCGGCCTGGATCCCATCGACCGGGCTGGACCAACTGACACCGCAGGCGCTGCGGAGACTTGCTCCTCTCGCCTCGGACGTCGCCGCCGGGTCGGGCTGGCATCGGCTCCGCGGACCCGACGACCTCGCCCGCCTCGACCTCCGGTTGGAGGGGTGGGAAGCAACCCGGGCGCTGCTCACTTCGAACCCACCACGCCAATAGGGGCACGTGGCTTCAGGGAGTCGTTGCAACGCCCGCGACTCACGCCAGCGGGGGAAACTCCAGGTCGTCCGGCTCAGCCGCCGCGAACGCCTCCGGATCGGCGAAGTCCTCGTCACCCGGGAGCAGATCAGGATGGCTCCAGATCGCGTCCCGACCGGCGATGCCCCGACGCTCGGCGAGAGCGGCCCACAGTGCTGTCGCCTCGCGCAGGCGGCGCGGGCGGAGTTCGAGGCCGACCAACGCCGAGAAGGTCTGCTCGGCCGGGCCACCGGCGGCGCGCCGGCGGCGGAACGTCTCGGCCAGCCGGCCGGAGTCGGGCAGGCGCTGCGCCGAAGCCCGCTCGACGACGTGGCTGACCCACCCCTCGACGAGGGCGAGCGCCGTCTCCAACCGGGCCAGCGCGCCCTTCTGCTCGGGCGTGTCGGCCTCGTTGAAGATGCCCTCGATGGAGAGTTCGTTCATCGTCTCCGGGTTGGTCGGATCGATCCGGCTGACCGCTTCCTCGACGGCCTCACGGTCGACCGTGATGCCGTGCGCGTACGTCTCGACGGCGTTCAGCACGTGCCCACGTAGCCACGGGACGTGGCCGAAGAGGCGCTGGTGGGCGGCCTCGCGCAGGGCGACATACAGGCGCACCTGCTCCTCAGGGATCTCCAGCCCTTCGCCGTACGCGGTGATGTTGGCCGGGATCAACGCCGCGACGCCGGCCGGACCGAGAGGGAGGCCGATGTCTCCGGCGCTCAGTACTTCGGCGGCGAGGGAGCCGAGCGCGGCGCCGAGCTGGCCGCCGAACACTGCCCCGCCCATCGAGGTGAGCATCGCGGCCATCGGGCCGAACTGGGTACGCATCTGCTCGGGTACGAGGTCGCCCATGGCCGCGGTCATCCGGGCGGCAACGGGGTCGCAGAGCTTGGTCCACACGTCGAGGGTCTTGACCAACCAGTCGGCCCGCCGCCAGGCCTCGGCGGTGTGGATTCCGGAAGGGAGCGAGGATTCCGGGTCCAGCCACAGATCGGCGAGGCGCAGCGCCTCGCTGACCGCGGCGCGTTGCGGACCGGCGACCGCCGGATCATCGGTGAGCTGCGACTGCGCCACCTGCCGGGCGAGGTCCCAGTTGACCGGTCCTGAACCGGGATTGGCGAGCAGCTGCTGGAGCTGGGCGAGCATCGCCTGCAGCTGGGCTGGGTCGTTCGGGTCGGGTCCGCCAGCACCGGGGAGCGAGAAACCGAACGGTGGGTTACTCATATTCTTTACGGTACCCGCCGGCAACACCCTTCCAGCGGGACTGACTACGCTCCGACGCATGCGTGGGGAACGCTCGTGAAGCGGCGTGGGATCACCGTTCTGGTCGGGGCGCTGCTCGTCCTGGGACTGTTCGGTTTGATGACCATTGCACCGGTGCCGTACGCGGAGTACGTGCCCGGCCCGACATTCGACACCCTGGGTAAGGATCCGAGCGGACGCGAGGTAATCGAGGTCTCCGGCGCGACCGCGACGAAGTCGCAGGGCCAGTTGCGCTTCCTGACCGTTGGGGTGCAACCCCGGCTGACTATGCTGCAGGCGCTGATCGGTTGGTGGAACAGGGATGACGCGGTTATCCCGATCGAACTGGTGATCCCGCCGGGGGAGACGCAGGATCAGGTCGACAAGGCGAATGCCGCCGACTTCGCGAACTCCCAGTCGGCGGCGTCGACCGCGGCCGAAATCGCTTTGGGCTACCCGCTCAAGGTGACGGTCAGCGCGGT
>JBKPDY010000061.1:0-10906 GCA_046728155.1 Actinomycetota bacterium | reverse complement strand
GTGTGGTCATCGCCCGCTCGTACTCGCGGTACTCACGTAGCACATCGCTGGAGAGCGACACGACGGCGTCCGGGTGCTCCTCCGCCAGGATGTCGCGCACGAGCTGTTCGTGGGCCGGGTTCGCGTACGAGTGGAGCAGGCACACCCCGATGGCCCCGACCCCGTCCGCCCGCAGCGCCTGCGCCGCCCGGCGGGCACCATCCACATCGAGTGGACGGACCTCGGCGCCGGTGTAGTCCAGCCGTCCGCCAATCGCGCGCACGCGCGAGGCCGGAACGATCCGGGGCGGCTTGACCCAGAAGTAGCTGTTGCCGTAGCCGTCCGGCACGCTCTGCCTGGCGATCTCGAGCAGGTGCGCGAAGCCCTCGGTTGTGATGAATCCCAGCCCGTGCACATCTCCTTCGAGAAGCTGGTTGGTGGCGACCGTCGTACCGTGGCTGACCGACGCCAGATCGTCCGGCCCGGCTGCCATCAGGCCCAGCACCTTGCGTACGCCGGTCAGGAACCCGACCGCGGGATCGTCCGGTGTGGACGGTGTCTTCACGGTCACGATATCACCGGTGTCGTCGTCGACCGCCACCACGTCCGTGAACGTGCCTCCGGTGTCGATCCCGACCCGGATCCGGCGTCCGCCGTTCATGCGTGGCCCGTCGATCGACCGCCGGGTCCGGGGAACGGAGTGTGGGCCGGCGCGGCCAGCTCGTCGAGGTGACCCTTGATGAAGTCGAGGTTGCGGCCGGCCAGGTGGTCGAACCGCTGGGCGATGTTGGAGCCCGGGGTCAACGACCGCAGCGCGGTCGCCGGGTCGAGCCGGGCGCTCACCCAGCCCTCGTGCGAGGCCGCCCGCGCCACCACCTCGCCGATGGGGGTCACGATCAGCGAGTTGCCGAAGTAGTGCAGCCCGGCCGGGTCCGTGCCGGTCGCATTGGCCCCGACGACGTAGACGTGGTTGTCGTAGGCCCGCGCCCGGGTGGTCAGCTCCCAGAGGTCGGCCGAGCGGAGCAGCGCCGACGGCCGGCAGATCACCTCGGCGCCACGGATCGCCATCACGCGGGCGAGCTCCGGGTAGTCGCCGTCGAAGCAGATCATCAACCCGACGGACCCCAACGCCGTCCGCACGACAACGGCCTCCGCGCCCGGTGTGACCCAACCGCCGTCGGCCCGGCCCTCACCGGCGAAAAGGTGAGTCTTACGGTATGCCGCGAGCAGCTCGCCGGCGGGCCCGATGAGCGCCGCCGTGTTGTACACGATCCCCGCGTCCGGCCCGCGCTCATATGTGCCGAAGACCACGTGCACGCCCAGCCGCGCCGCCGCCTCCTGCACCGGCGCGGTGACGCCTCCGGGTACGGTGTCCACCAGCTCCCAGAGTCGCGACGGGTCGACGCCGGGGGTGAAGCCGGTCGACGCCGTCTCCGGCAGCACCACAAGGTCGGCGCCGGTCTCCGCCACGCACCGGTCGACGAGCCCCACGCATTTGTCCACATTGGAGCTGATGCTCGACTCGGTGAGCGGGCCGGACACCGGCGCCACCTGCACCGCTGCCGCGACGAACGTCCGCACGGTCACCAGCCTGCCACTATCGCTCCGATGAGCACCCCGAGAAGGGCCACCACGGCTCCGAACGCGGCCCCGACAAGCAGATCCCGGACGCGCTGGCGCGCCAGAAGCGTCGCCGCGTCGGGCCCGGGGGCCGTCCACACCGTCCGGGCGGGAGCGACGGCAGCCGGCGGTACGGGCAGGTTGGCCTCCTCCCGCCCGGCCTCGACCGCGGCAGAGACCGGCTGGACGCCGGTCAGCTCGCGGTCCACGGCGGCGAAGAACTCGGCCGCGGTCTTGCGGGCCACTCCGGTGATCATGCGTTGGCCAACCCCGCCGATCACCCCGCCGATCGTCGCATCCGCGTCATAGGCCACCAGCGTCGCCCCGTCTCCACTCGGTGAGAGCCTCACCTTCGCGATGGCCGAGACCGTACCCGGGGCGCCGGCGCCAGAGGCGTGCAGCGTGAACGCGTGCGGCTCGTCCCGGTCGGCCAGACGGACCTCGCCGTCGAACGTACCCTTGATCGCGGCGACTCCGGCCAGGACCGTCGCCCGGTACGTATCGGCGCCGGTCTGCTCCAGCCGTTGGCACCCGGGGATCGCCCGGACCAGCACGGCCGGGTCGACCAGGGCCTCGTACACCCGCCCGACGCCGGCCCGTACGGTCGCCTCTCCGGACAGCTTCACGGTCGCTCCTCTCCACCGGTACGACGGCGCAACGGGGGGATCTCGCCGGCCGCGTGTCGCCGCCGCAGGTCCCACAGCTCGGACGGCGAGATCGGCATCCGGTCGATCCGGAAGCCCTCGGCGTCCTCGAGCGCCGACGCGATCACCGCGTGCCCGGGGATGACCCCGGCCTCGCCGATGCCCTTCACTCCCAACGGGTTCAACGGTGACGGCGACACGACGTGGTCGGTCTCCACGGTCGGGACCTCCGACGCGTACGGCATCAGGAAGTCCATGAAGGACGCGTTGACCAGTTGCCCCGACTCGTCGTAGACGATCCGCTCGTAGAGCGCCCCGCCGATGCCCTGCGCGACTCCGCCGTGGACCTGACCCTCGACGATCATCGGGTTGATGATCGTGCCGCTGTCGTGCACGACGCAGTAGCGGACGACCCGGATCTCCGCCGTCTCCGGATCGGTCTCGATGATCGCGGCGTGGGCGCCGTTGGCGAACGTGGACCGCACGGGCGAGTACCAGCCGGTCGCCTCCAGGCCCGGCTCCTCCCCCTCCGCGACGGGTGGCTCATCCGTCGACGAGGTCGTGGTGAACTGGGTGGCCCGCTGCGCCTCCTCGTCGAAGGCGTACCGCAACGGGTTCGCCAGGACGGCCACCGTCGCCAGCGGGATCCGCGGGCCGTCGGTGAAGCCGCGGACGAAGACCACCCCGTCGGCGATGTCCAGTTCGGACTCATCGGCCGACAGCGCCCCGGCGGCGATGCGCAGCGCCTTCGCCCGTACCTTGACCGTCGCGGCGTGTACGGCGTTGCCGCTCATCACCGCGGATCGCGACGCGAAGGTGCCCACGCCGTAGGAGAATCGCCGGGTGTCCCCCGTCGTGACCGTCACTCGCGATACCGCAACGCCCAGCACCTGCGCGGCGATCTGCGCGAACACGGTCTCATGGCCCTGGCCCTGCGTGGTCAGTCCGGTGGCCACGACCACGTCACCGGTCGTCTCGACCCGTACGTGCGCCCCCTCGTACGGGCCGACCCCGGTGCCCTCGACGTAGGTTGCGAGGCCGATGCCCAACCGCCGGCCCTGGGTCAGGGCCTGGGCCCGCCGCGCCTCGAAACCATCCCAATCCACAAGGGACAGTACCTTGTGGAGAGTCGTAGGAAAGTCGCCGGTGTCGTATATGAGCGGCCGGCCGTCCTGGAACATCAGGCCGTGGTCGTACGGGAGCTCGTCCGGCCGGATCATGTTCGTCTCCCGGACGGCGGCCCGGTCGAGGCCGAGGCGATCGGCGACGGCGTCCATCACGCGCTCCATCACGAAGCATGCGTGCACCCGTCCGGCCCCCCGGTACGGAGTGACGATGACCGTGTTCGTGTAGACCGAATGGAACTCCACCCGGTACGCGCCCGGCTTGTACGGGCCGAGCAGCTGGGTCGACGTGATGATCGGGACGATGATGCCGTACGGCGTGTACGCGCCGTTGTCGTGCAGGAACCGCACGTCGAGCCCGAGTACCCGGCCCTCGTCGTCGAAGCCGACGCGCACCGTGTGCTCCTGCAGCCGTTCGTGGGCGGCGGAGATGAAGTGCTCCCGCCGGTCCTCGGTCCACTTGACCTCACGCCGTAGCCGGATCGCGGCCCACGGGACGAGCACCTCCTCCGGCCACGGGTGCACGATCTTGACCCCGAAACCTCCGCCCACGTCCGGGGCGATCACTTCGACCCGGTCGACCGGGAGGCCGAGCTTCGCCGCCAGGGCGAACCGCACCGATGTCGACGTCTGGGTGGAGCTGTACACCCGCAGCGACCGGTCGTCGGCGTCCCAACGCGCGTAGACTCCCTTACCCTCCAACGGAGTGGAGGCCGACCGCTCAACCGCCAGGAAAAGGTCCACAGTGTACGGTGCCGACTCGATCGCGGCCTGGGCGTCGCCGGTACTTTGGACCATGTGCGCGGCCACATTGTCCGGCAGGTCGTCGTGCACCCGCGCGGACCCGCCCATCGCCGCCCGGACTCCGACGACAGCCGGTAGTACCTCCCACTCGACCCGGATCCGGTCGACCGCATCCTCGGCGACATAGCGGTCCGTGGCTACTACCATGGCGACCGGTTCCCCGACGTGCCGGACCACGTCCCGGGCCAACGGGTACCCGGTCCGCGGGGCGTGCAGCGACGGGTGCGGGATCAGCAGCGGAAGCGGCTCGCCGATCCGTCCGTCAAGGTCCTCGTACGTGTAGATCGCAACCAGACCGTCGACATCGAGCGCCTCGGTCACGTCGATGTCGACGATGCGGGCGTGCGCGTACGGGCTTCGCAGGAACGCGGCGGCGAGCGCGTCATGACCCAGGTCGTCGAGGTAACGCCCGTCGCCTGCCGCCAGCCGCAGATCCTCTTTGCGCAGCACGGACGCGCCGAACGGTCCCGGTGTGGGTGTCGTCGTCTCCACCGTCTCCGGCGCGGGCCTCGCGGGCGCGATCGTCATGCCCCGGCCTCCGTCCGGATGATCTCGGCGGCCCGGACGACGGACTTCACGATGTTCTGGTAGCCCGTGCAACGGCACAGATTTCCACCTATCGCTTCGCGCGCCTGATCCGGGGTCGGGTCGGGATTATCGCGCAGATAGGCGGTGACCGTGGTGACGAAACCCGGCGTGCAGAACCCGCACTGCAGGCCGTGGCACTCCCGGAACGCCCGTTGTACCGGCCCGAGGCCACCCCCGGCCGACCGACAACCCTCCATTGTGGTCACAGACTGGCCGTCGACGGTGACCGCGAAGGTCAGGCACGAGCGGACCGGCTCGCCGTCGAGGAGGACCGTGCACGCTCCGCAGACGCCATGCTCGCAGCCGACGTGGGTACCGGTCAGCCGCAGGTCGTGGCGCAGGCAATCGGAGAGCAGCCGTCGCGCGGGCACGGCGACCGTCTGCGGCACACCGTTGACCGTCAACGAGACGTCATAGGTCCGCTCGGTCATGTCGCCTCGCCTCCGCGCTCGCTCCGCTGCTGCCACCCCGGGAAGGGCCTTGCGGCCCTGCGATGCTCACTCGCTGTCGGCTCGGTCATGTCGTCACCGGACCGTCTACTGCGGACACCGCCGACTGCCCCGCCCGCACCGTGAGGACACGGACGAGATGACGACGGTAGTCGGCGCTGGCATGGATATCGGCCTCCGGATCCAGCGAACCGGCCGCCAATGCCCCAGCCGCCGTCCAGTCGGCCGCGTCATGCGGCTGCCCCCCGACCGCGTCAGTCAGGTCAACCAGCACCGGGGTCGGTCCGACCGAGATGTACGCGGCCCGGGCCCGGCCGATCCGCATGTTCTCGTCCAACGTGACCGCGACGCCGAGTCCGCAGAGCGCGTAGTCGCCGGTCCGCCGCGAGACCTCGACCCAGGCCGTCCCGGTCCGGGCAGGCAGGCGGCGGAAGGTCGCCGACACCGCGAGCGACCCCGCCGGCATCGAGGTCTCGAGCGGGCCGAGGAACAGGTCAGCCCCGGCGATGACCCCACCGCCGGCCAACTCGATGTTTCCATCGCACAGCACGAGCACGGCCGGAAGTTCCGCGGCCGGGTCAGCGTGCACGATGCTGCCGACGGTGGTACCACGGTTGCGGATGGTCGCGTGGGCGACGTGTCGGGTCGCCTGCCGCAACAAGGGGACTGCCGCGAAGGCGGCCTCGTCGCGCTCGGTCCCGGCGTGCCGCACCAGCGCCCCTACCCGCACCTCGTCCGGCCCGACCGTGATCTCCCCCAGCTCGGCACCGAGACGGTTGATGTCGACGAGCGCGTGCGGGGCGGCGAGGCGCATGTTGAGCATCGGCACCAGGCTCTGCCCACCGGCGAGTACCTTCGCGTCCGGGCCGGCGTCGCGCAGCGTCGCTACCGCCTCGGCCACGGTCGCGGGCCGGTGATAGACGAATGCCGGTGGCTTCATGGTGTGCTCACGTTCTCACAGTGGAGCCGCCACCGTACCGGGCGGCTCCCTGGCAACATCTGCCCGCCCACCTGGCAGACCTCGACAACCGAATCTGCTCGCCTCCGCGCTCGCTCCGCTGCTGCCACCCCACCGCGGGCCTGGCGGCCCTGCGATGCTCACTCGCTGTCGGCTCGGTCGTCCTGGCCGATTTCACGACGCCGATTTCGCCCGGGCGGGTAACCGCATCTGCCGTACCCGCAACGCCAGCGAGAGGTCGAGCCGCAGGGCGGCCTGGCTCATGAACGGCCCGAGCATGCGCTCCAGTTTCTCGATCCGGTACCGCAGTGTGTTGTAGTGGAAATGCAGCCGGCGGGCGGCTTCGGCCACGTTGCCGTTGGCGTCGATGAGTGCCTCGAGGGTCCGCCGCAGGTCGCTCGCTTCGACCGAGTCGTCGGCGAGCGGCCCCAGGACATCCTGCACGTAGCCGCGAAGCTCGTCGGAGTCGGGGATGAGCGCCAGGAGCCGGTACGCCCCGAGCCGGTCGAACGTGACCCGGGCGCCGGGCCCTTGCAGCCGCCGGCCGATCCGTACCGCGGTACGAGCCTGGTCGTACGCCCGCGGCAGGTGGGCTACATGGCCGGCGACCCGGGAGACACCGAGCGAGAAGGAGAGCCGGCCACCGCCGCGATCGCCGGCCACCTGCCGATCGAGGTCGGCGACGAGCCGGTCGAGGTCGTATCCCGGCGTCACGCCGAGCACGACGACGACCTCGGTGTGGAAGCTCGCCACCGGCGAGCCGGGGTGCAGACCGTGCACGACGGTCTGCCACGCGGCGGCAAAGCGTTCCTGTACCGGTCGCAGTTCCAGGCCGGAGACGGACGCCGGGATCTGTCCAGGATCCAGCTCGGCTACTGCGACGACCATCGGCCGGTCAACGTCCCAGCCGAGGACGGTCGCGTGCGAGATCGCTGCGGCCAGGTCGTCTACCCGGCCGGTCAGCAGGTCCCGCAGGAAATCAGCTCGGTACTTCCCCTCGACGGCGGCCACCGCGAGCGCCTTCGTCACGGCAAGGGCGGCGACGGTCGCGGCCCGCTCGAGGCTACGTACGTCGGCATCCGGGATCGGCGAGCGCGAGAAGAGGATGATCCGCCCGTGGTCGACCCGACCGGCCACTATGGACACTTCAGCGCGGAACCCGCACGGGTTGTCGAATCCGTCCCTGGCCTCTACCCGGTACCGCCCGGATCGCTCGAACGCCGGCGAATCCAGGATCTCGGCGAGGTACCCGGCGTCGCCTGCCCGCGCGACGACCCGACCGTCCGGAGTGGTGACCAGCACCGGACCCCCGAGCAGCCCGGCCAGCTCCTCCGCCAGGTCGCCGAGGTCGCCGCCCTCAAGGACGACGGAGACCAGAGCGCGATGCACCTCCTCGCTGCGGGCCGCGAGCGTCGCCTGCCGGTTGAGCAGTGTGCCCAGCACCTCGTTGAGGACATCGTCGAAGCCGACGCCCTGTGGGAACTCGATGATCGGAAACCCGCGCCGGTCGGCCTCGGCGAGGAGTCCGGGCGGGATTTCGTCGAGGTAGCGGTGCAGCTTGATGGCGAGCGCGGCGAGACCGCGATCGTCGAGCTCCCCGACAAGCGAGATCAGCGCCTCGGGGTCATCGCGCACCGGATACCCGGTGGTGAGGAGCAGTTCGTTCGGCTTGACCCAGGGGAGGATGTCCGGCACCTCCATGACGTTGAGCCGGGACACGATCCGGTCCAGGCCGCTCGCGCCCGCGAGCACCCGGGCATCGGCCAGACACGGTGCCGCGAGCACCTCGCGTACCCGGAGACCGGCCGATTCCGCCGAAGATGGGTGGTCTGCGTCGGCAACTATTCCCATGACGCCACCCTAGGCACCCTGCGTACCGTGAGTCCATCGTCGCGGGGCGACCTAGGGAAGCCGACAGCGAGTGAGCATCGCCGGGCCGCCAGGCCCGCGAAGCGGAACGAGCGTGGAGGCGAAGACCTGAGGAGGTGGCGCCGTGGGACGGCCTTATCCGGTCGCCGCCTCGTCGGCTGTCGAGCTTGCCCTCGTCGGCCCGCGCCGACCGCTGTCGGTCGTCGCGTCCACCCCGCAGGCCACCTACGTCATTCTGGGCAACCCCGACCGTACGGTCATCTGCATCGCCACGACCGAGGCCGTACGGGTGCCGTGTGCCGTTGTCGTCGAGGGGAAGTCACCTCCGGCCCCGGCGGCAGCGGGCACGATCGGAAGCGTGGGGGGCGGGGTACTCGCGGTCGGTGACGCAACCTACCGGGTGAGCCGATGGTGGCGGCCCCCAAGGCCGCGAGGACTGGGTGCCGTACCGCCCGCGCGGCTGGCCAGCGCGGTACGTTGGCTGACCGGACGGGTAGCCGATCCGCTCGACGCCGCCGGCAGCGCCGCCGTGGCCGACCTGGTACACGCGTTGAGGTCGGGTGAGTCTCCCGCGCCGGCGGTGGCTCAACTCCTCGGGCGCGGCCCCGGACTCACGCCGACCGGAGACGACGTCCTCGCCGGCACCCTGGTCGGGCTCAATGCTCTCGGCGCACCCGCAGCCCGCACCCTCGGTAACGCCGTGACGGGCGCGGCCCCCACCGCGACCACCACCGTCTCGGCCGCCCTGCTCGGCCACGCGGCCCGCGGCGAGTGCATCCCACAGCTCGCGGACCTGGTCGAAGCGATCGGCACCGGTGTCGTCGACCCGGCCGGCGGAGCCCTCCCCCGCGCGGCCGGTGCCCTGCTCGCCGTCGGGCACTGCTCGGGTGCCGGCTTACTGCACGGCGTTCTGGTGGCACTGGCCATTGCTCACAGCCGACTCTCGTACGGGGTGATGGCCCTGCAGCGGGTGGTCGCCGCGTGAGGCTCCTCGACGTCCGGACCGGTCTGTACCGCGACTCGGTCCGCCTCATGCAGATCAGCTCCGCCCTCTCCGCCCTGCCGGGCATGGGCAAGGCGCTCGTTGCCATGGCGACCGGTGCGAACGTCGAACTGTTGTCGGCCATGGGTTTCACGGACCCGATCGACGCCGGGCCGGACGACCTTCTGGTCGCTCTGGTCGCTGACGACGACGCCGCGTTGGCGGGGGCGCTCGACCGGCTGGAGGCTGAGCTTGCCGAGCCCCGCTCGCCCGCGCCCGGCCGCTCGGAGATCGCACCACGCCCACGCACGACCGGCTCGGCGATCAGCATGCTCGTGGCCGGCGGGTCGGGGCAGGCGGTGGCCGTCGTCTCCACCCCCGGGCGGTACGCCTTCGTCGAGGCGATGGATGCACTTGACGCGGGGGCGTCGGTGCTGGTCTTCTCCGACAACGTTCCGGTTGCCCAGGAGGTAGTTCTCAAGCGGGCCGCGGCCGAGCGTGGACTGCTCGTCATGGGACCCGACTGTGGGACCGCTGTCATCGGCGGCGTCGGGCTGGGCTTCGCCAACGTGGTCCGGACCGGCCCGGTCGGCCTGGTCGCCGCCTCCGGCACCGGCGCCCAGCAGGTCATGAGCCTGCTGGCCTGGGCCGGCATCGGCGTCTCGCACTGCCTTGGCGTGGGCGGCCGGGACCTTACCGAGCCGGTCGGCGGTCGCTCCACTCACGCCGCGCTGGACCTGCTCGATGATGATCCCGCCACCGAGCTGATCGTGCTGGTCGCCAAGCCGCCCGCGACCAGCGTCGATGAGGAGATCAGGGAGCACATAAGGCGACTGCGGACCCCGGTCGTCCCGGCCGTGTTGAGCCCGGAAGCGCCGGATCTCACCGCAACGGTGCAGACCGTGCTGACCCGGCTGGCCAGGAAAACTCCCGAGTGGCCGCACTGGCCCGCCTCGGTCGCGCCGTCGGGTGGACGCGCCGGTGGTCTGCGTGGACTCTTCAGCGGCGGCACGCTCTGCGTGGAGGCTCTGGCGATCGCCGCCGCGCGCCTCGGGCCGGTCTCGTCCAACATCGCGCTCGGACCGCAATGGCGGGTCGGCGGCGCGGACGGGCACGTCCTGCTCGACCTCGGCGCCGATGAGTTCACCATCGGCCGTCCGCATCCGATGATCGATCCGTGGCCGCGCCTGGAGCGGTTCACCGCCGACGCGGCCGACCCGTCCTGTGCCGTCGTGCTGCTCGACGTGGTACTCGGCCACGGCGCCCACCCCGACCCGGCGGCTGACCTCGCCGCGGCGGTCCGCGCGGCCAGGCGATCGCGCCCCGACCTCTCCGTCGTGGTCAGCCTGATCGGGACAGCCGACGATCCGCAGGATCTCTACCGGCAGGCCGAGACGCTGAGCGCGGCCGGGGTCGAGGTCTTCGGTTCCAACGCTCAAGCCACCAGGTTCGCGGTCGAGGCGGCGATCGGAAGTCCGGCGCCCGGGAGTCCACAGTGAACACTTTGCTCGCGGGCGAGCCCCGGGTGGCGACGGTGGGAGTTCCCACGCTCGCCGACGCGCTCGCCGGGCAAGCGGTCGAGCACCTTGCCGTCGACTGGGTTCCACCGGTCCCAGGCACGGCCGAAGACCTGGTCCGGCTGATGGCCGACCCTCGCCGTACGGCCGCGAACGCGCGGGCGCTGTCACGGATGCTCGCGAGTGGAGCGTCCCTTGTGGACCTCAGGCCGGCGAGTGAGGTGCCCGGACTCGGCCGGGGCCGGTTCTGCCATGCCGGACCGCCGATCTCCTGGGAGCGCGCCAGCGGTCCGTTGCGTGGAGCCCTCATCGGCGCGCTGCTCCTGGAGGAACTGGCCGACTCGCCGGACGAGGCGGAGAGCCTGCTCGCGA
>JBKPDY010000060.1:0-15369 GCA_046728155.1 Actinomycetota bacterium | reverse complement strand
ACCTAACTTCGCCCGTAGGGACTCGGCCGGATCGCCTGACCTACGCCGTGGGCGAACACACGTGGCCGCGATCACAGCACGGGAACATAGAGCCGCCCACAGGACTTGAGTCCAGCAGGCTCAGCTCTCGCGGAACCGAGCAGGTCACCACTCGAGCAGGTTGCCCGCTGCCGACAGTTACACAGTGCACCAGGCCAGGAAACCTGAGAGCCGAGCACGACGACGCATACGAACACATAGACAAGAGGTGTCAGTGTGACCACGCTTCCGGTCCTGCCCCTGAACGACGCTGTCCTACTTCCGGGCATGGTCATCCCGATCACGCTCGATTCGGCCACCCAGGCCGCCATCGACGCCGCCCGCGCGACCGGCGATAACACCGTGCTCGCGGTCCCCCGCATCGACGGTGAGTACGGAGCCGTCGGCACGGCGGCGGTGATCGAGCGGGTCGGCCGGCTTCCGAGCGGCGAGCCCGCCGCGGTCCTGCGCGGCCTGCACCGGGCGCGCATCGGCTCCGGCGTTCCCGGGCCAGGCGCCGCTCTCTGGGTCGAGTCGACCCGGTTCGAGGAGCCCGAGCCGAATGGGCGCAGCCGAGAGCTCGCCCGGGAGTACAAGACGTTGATCACGTCCGTGCTGCAGCGCCGTGGCGCGTGGCAGGTCATCGACGCGGTCGAGCGCATGACCGACCCGGCCGAGCTGGCCGACAGCGCAGGCTACGCGCCGTGGCTGACGCTGCAGCAGAAGGTCGAGCTGCTCGGCTCACAGGACGTCAGCGCGCGGCTCGAGCTGTTGATCGGCTGGATCCGCGACCATATCGCCGAGCTCGAGGTCTCCGAACGGATCAGTGAGGACGTCCGCGAGGGCATGGAGAAGAGCCAACGCGAGTTCCTGCTGCGCCAGCAGTTGGCGGCGATCCGCAAGGAGCTGGGCGAGGGAGAGCCGGACGGAGCGGGCGACTACCGCACCCGGGTCGAGCAGGCGGACCTCCCCGAGAAGATCCGTGAGGCCGCGCTCCGCGAGGCGGACCGGCTCGAGCGGGCCAGCGACGCCTCGCCCGAGGCGGGGTGGATCCGGACCTGGCTCGACACCGTGCTCGACATGCCGTGGTCCGTCCGGACCGAGGACAACACAGATCTGACCGCGGCCCGCGAGGTGCTCGACGCCGACCACGCGGGGCTCGCCGATGTGAAGGATCGCATCCTTGAGTACCTGGCCGTGCGCAACCGTCGGGCCACCCGCGGCCTGCACGTCGTCGGCGGGCGCGGTTCGGGCGCGGTGCTGGCGCTCATCGGCCCTCCGGGTGTGGGCAAGACGAGTCTCGGCGAGTCGGTCGCGCGGGCCCTTGGCCGCAAGTTCGTCCGGGTCTCGCTGGGCGGCATCCGGGACGAGGCGGAGATCCGCGGCCACCGGCGTACCTACGTCGGAGCCATGCCGGGACGTATCGTCCGGGCGATCCGCGAAGCCGGCTCGATGAACCCCGTTGTCCTGCTGGACGAGGTCGACAAGCTCTCCGTCGGCTTCGCCGGCGATCCGGCCGCGGCGCTGCTCGAGGTGCTCGACCCGGCGCAGAACCACACCTTCCGCGACCACTACCTGGAGGTCGACCTCGACCTGTCCGACGTGCTGTTCCTCGCCACCGCCAATGTGGCCGACACCATCCCCAGCCCACTGCTGGACCGGATGGACGCGGTCACGCTGGACGGGTACACCGAGAGCGAGAAGATCGCCATCGGTCGGGACCACCTATGGCCCCGGCAGCTGGAGCGGGCCGGCATGACCGCCGACGAGGTGAGCATCGACGACGACGCCATCGCCGCCATCGCGGCCGAGTACACCCGCGAGGCCGGCGTACGGCAGCTGGAGCGGTCGCTCGCCCGGATCCTGCGCAAGGTCGCGGTCAAGGTCGCAACCGAACCGCAGAAAGTACACGTCACCGAGACGGACCTCCGCGAGTACTTGGGCCGGGCAAGGTTCACCCCGGAGTCGGCCGAACGCACGGCGGTGCCCGGCGTAGCTACCGGTCTGGCGGTGACGGGCGCCGGCGGCGATGTGCTCTTCATCGAGGCGACTGCCATGCCCGGCGAGCCAGGGCTGACCCTGACCGGCCAGCTCGGGGACGTGATGAAGGAGTCGGCGCAGATCGCCCTGTCGTACCTGCGCTCGCACGGCGAACGGTTCGGAATCGATCCTGAGGCGTTGGCCAGGACCCGGATCCACCTGCATGTACCCGCGGGTGCGGTGCCCAAGGACGGTCCGAGCGCGGGCATCACGATGACGACCGCGCTGGCCTCGCTCATCTCCGGTCGACCGGTACGGCCCGAGGTCGGGATGACCGGTGAGGTCACCCTCGCCGGCCGGGTTCTGCCGATCGGGGGGGTGAAGCAGAAGCTGCTCGCGGCGCACCGGGCCGGGCTGACCGAGGTGATCATCCCGCTGCGCAACGAGCCGGATCTGGATGACCTGCCGATCGAGGTCCGGTCGGGTCTGAAGATCCACACGCTCGCCGATGTGGCCGACGTCCTCGACATCACTCTGCGCGATGCCGGCGGGGTCGCGGACGACTCGCGCGGTCAGCTCGCCGCCGTCGCCTAACCCTCGCTACAACGCAATAGGGGCACCCTACTTGCGCCCACGGGCCAATAGGGTGCCCCTGCTTGCAAACGCCTACTCGGAGGGAGCCTCCTCCCGCAGCGGCAGCAGCACCTTGAACCGCGTGTCACCCGGCCGCGACTCGACCCGGATGTCGCCGTGATGTTTCTCGACCGCGATCCGGTAGGAGATGTCGAGGCCGAGGCCGGTTCCCTCCCCGACCGGCTTGGTGGTGAAGAACGGCTCGAAGATGCGTGGCCGAATGTCGGGCGGGATGCCGGGACCGGTGTCGGTAATCTCGACCGCCAGATAGTCGCCTTCGAGTCCGGTCCGGACGGTGAGCGTCCCGGTCTCCCCCATCGCCCCGACCGCGTTGTCGATCAGGTTGGTCCAGACCTGGTTCAGCTCGGCCGCGTACGCCGGGATCCTCGGCAGCGAGCGATCGTACTCCCGGACGACCTGTACCCCTCTGGGGATCTTGCCATTCAGCATCACCAGTGTCGCGTCCAGCAGCTCGTGAACGTCGACTGTCTGATGTGGAGCCCGGTCGAGATTCGAGTACTGTCTGGCCGCCGCGACGAGACCGGAGATGCGGCTGACCGCGTCCTCGATCTCCATCATGAGCTGTTCGGTGTCCACTGTGTATGTCAGCCAACGGACGGCCGGCTCCAGGTTCTCCGGCCCTACCGCGTCGGCGATCTGGTCGAGCCACTCGACGTCGACCCCGCCGGCGACCAGGGTGGCCGCCGTGTCGGTGCCGACGATGTCGTGATCGTCGAGCCAGTCGGCGACCGCGTCCTCGGCATCACTCGCCTGCAACGGGGTCAGCTTCGGCGCGGAAGCGGCCCGTTTCACGGCGTCCTCCTGCAGACCGACGAGGGCCTTGAGCCGCCGACCGTCCAGCCGTCCGTCGGCGATGAGCGCCAGTTTCATCCGCATGCCGGTGACACGCTCGCGCAGTGTCGCGGTGGCCCGGACGGCCGCCGCCGCCGGATTGTTCAGCTCGTGGGTGAGTCCGGCCGACAGGGCGCCCAGCGCCACCAGGCGTTGCCGCTCCCCCACTATGGTCTGGCTGTTGCGCATGCCGAAGAAGAGCCCCTCGAGCAGGTGCATCGCCATCGGGAACCACTCGCGCATCATCGTGGCGAACGCCTCGGCGGTGATCGTGAACATCTCGACGTCGCTGATGGCCCGTACCGTGTTGGGGTACACCTGCGGTACCCGGTCGCTGAGGTAGGCCTGCATCGCGCCGGCGTAGACGCCGCGCTGGTTCGTGCGGGTAACGTCCACGTCGTCGCCGTGGATCCGCCGGCTCATCGAGATGGTGCCGGAGAGCAGGACGAAGAAGCACGTGGCCGGCTCGCCCTCGGCGTACACGGTGGACCCACCGGCGAACTGCTCGACCTTCCCGTTTCCGGCCAACCACTCGAGTTGTGCGTCGGTGAGCGACTCGAACAGGAACAGCGTGCGCAGCTCGTCAGGCGAGAGGGTGGTCATGGGCGCCTCATTTCACCGACGTCATTGAGCTTCCAGGTACAAGTGGATCAGTGATACGGCCATGGCGCCCTCCCCGACCGCGGACGCGACCCGTTTCACCGATTCCGAGCGTACGTCTCCGGCGGCGAAGACCCCCGGCACGCTCGACTCCAGGTGGTAGGGATCGCGGGCGGGCCACCATCCGGCCGGCCGGCGGCCGTCGACGAGCAGATCAGTGCCGGTCCGGACGAAGCCGTGCGAGTCGCGGGCGACCACGCCGTCGAGCCAGTCCGTACGCGGCTCCGCGCCGATGAAGATGAACAGCCACATGGTGTCCACCGTGGACTCCCGGCCGGACCGGACGTCCCGGATGGTCAGGCATTGCAGGTGGTCATTGCCCAGGCAACCCATGACCTCGGTGTACGGGTGGACCTCGATGTTGTCGGTCCGGCCAAGCTGGTCGATGAGGTACTGCGACATCGACCGGGTCAGGTCACCCGAGCGGATGAGGATGTGGACCCGGCTGGCGTACCGGGCGAAGTGCACCGCCGCCTGGCCGGCGGAGTTGGCACCCCCGACGATGTAGATCTCCTCGCCGGCGCAGTTCGGCGCCTCCGTGCTCGCCGATCCGTAGTAGACCCCGCGCCCGGTCAGGTCGGCGAGGCCGCTGGCGTCCAGCGACCGGTACGACACGCCGGTCGCGAGGACGACCGCGTGTGCGGCGATCGACGTACCGTCGCCGAAGTGGACGATACGCGTGGAGCCGGCAGGCTCCAGTCGGATCACTTCGCGCGTGCTCAGCAGCTCCGCGCCGAACTTGAGCGCCTGCCGGCGGGCCCGCTCCGTCAGCTGGGCGCCCGAGACGCCGTCCGGGAAGCCCAGGTAGTTCTCGATCCGGCTGCTCTGCCCGGCCTGACCGCCGGTGGCCTCGCGTTCGACCAGTACCGTGCGCAGCCCCTCGGACGCGCCGTAGACCGCGGCCCCGAGCCCGGCCGGCCCGGCCCCGACCACGATCAGGTCGTAGAACTCCCGCGTCGGCGTGGTCGACATACCCACATGCGCGGCGAGCTCCGCCTCGCTCGGCATCACCAGTGACTTCCCGTCGCTCGTGACGACCAGCGGCACGTCCGCCTCGGTTACCCCGGCCGCGGTCAGCAGACGCTGGCCCTCGGGCTCGTCCACCGACAGCCACCGGTACGGGACGAGGTTGCGGGCCAGGAAGTCGCGTACGGCGAAGGACGGGGCCGACCAGCGGTGGCCGACGATCCGCGTCTCCGCCGCACTCGCGTCGGGTGTGGCGAGCCAGGCCGCGAGCAGTTGATCCACCACCGGGTAGAGCTTCTCCTCCGGCGGATGCCAGGGTTTGAGCAGGTAATGGTCGACGTCGACGATATTGATGGCGTCGATCGCGGCATCGGTGTCCGCGTACGCGGTCAGGAGGACCCGCCGGGCCATGGGAAACAGGTCCATCGCCGCCTCGAGGAACTCGATCCCGTTCATCTGCGGCATGCGATAGTCCGCGAGTAGCAGAGCGACCGGTTCGCCGCGCAACTTGATCTCGCGCAGCGCGTCGAGCCCGTCCGCGCCGGATGTGGCCCGAACCACCCGGTAGCGATCGCCGTACTGTCGCCGAATGTCCCTGGCCACGGACCGGGATACGGCCGGATCGTCATCGACGGTCAGGATCGCCGGGTTCGCCATGCCTCCATCAAAGCACCGCGACCGGGTCGATTCCCATGCCGGCTTGCCACGGCCGGGGTCGCGATGAGACTTTCGTGTGGTGACACAGTTCAGTCGGCGCCCGCGGGTCCGGGCCACCTGCGTTGCCACCATTGGGCTCTTCGTCTGCCTCGCGGCCGCCGTGCCGGTCGAGGCCGACTCCGCCAGCGGGCCGGGCGCCGCGGCGCAGGATGATCAGTGGTTGCACATGCGGTCGCTGTTGCGCCACCGCCGACGCGCCGGAGCCCGCGTCGACCGCAGCCGCCTGCAGGTGCCGCTGGGGCCGCCGCCGCGTCGGGTGATCAGCCACGACCAGGTGGTGGCCGGCGCGTGTGCGTTGTTCCTGAACCGGGGCACGGTCGACATGGACCAACTCGCCCTGAGCCTCGCCATCAGCCGGGCAACGCTCTACCGGATCGTCCACAGTAGAGACGAGCTCATGAGCGATGTGCTGTGGCGCCTGGGCGACCAGGTGTTGACCCAGGTCCGCCAAGCGCGCGTGAGCACCGGCGTCGAGGGCGTCCTCGAGGTCGCCCGTGGTTTCACCCGCCGGGTCGGTGCGTCGTGGGCCTTCCGTCGCTTCCTCGCCACCGAACCCGAGACGGCCACCGGCATCCTCTTCACCGCCACGGGTGGCGTGCACCGGCGAGCGGTCGAGGCCATGACGTGCGTCCTCGCCGACGCCACTCCGGCCGGGACGGCCCGCCCATGGTTGCGCGGCGACCTCGACAAGCTTTCGTACCTGCTGGTACGGATCTTCGAGTCGATGTACTGCGCCGAACTGTTGCACGGCGACACCCCCGACGCCGACCTCGTCGAGCACGCCGCCCGCGCGCTGCTGGAGCAAGCTGCCCGGTCGCCGCAGCGGATCGCGGACGCCGCCTGAGATAGCTATCTCACGGTCTCTCGAACCTCTTACGCGTGCGGCTGCTGTTATCTACATTGAACGCCAGTGGCAGGGAGTTCGTACGGGCCGGGACCCACACCCCGGCCCGTACGGCTTCCTGCCCACTACCGTTCCGGGCTGTCGAAGCGCGGTCAGTGATCCGTAACCAGCCGGCCGACGTGTCCACAGGCAGGCGGCCTAGGGTGTTCGGGTCGGACCGGGAACGGTGGTGGCTGTGTCGGCGGTGCGCCGAGCCGGACTCTGGCGGTGGTGCGTGGTCGCCGCCGGTATCGCCGTGCTGGTCAGCCTGCCAGGACTGATCGCCGCCTGGCCGGTGCGCGTAGAGCCGGTCCCCGTTGACCGGCTATACGGGCGAATCGCAGCCTCGGCGGACCAGCCGTACCAGGGGTTCGTGCTCAGCACCGGCACGGCCGGCCTGCCGTCGTTGCCACAACTGGCCGATTCCATCGCGCTGCTCAACGGCGAGACGCGGCTGCGGGTGTGGTACGCGGCGCCGGACAGTTGGCGGGTCGACCAGATCGGACCAGGGACCGAACAAGGTCTCTATCAGGCCCCGACTGATCAGTTGCTGTGGGACTTCGGCACCAACCAGATCACCACCATCGTGGGTGTCGTGCCGCTCCGGCTGCCGCGGGGGGCCGACCTCGTCCCGCCCGACCTCGCCCGCCGGATCCTCGCCATCGCCGGCTCCCGTGGGCTTCATCCGTTGCCGGCTCGCCGGGTGGCCGGGATCTCCGCGGTCGGCCTGCGGATCGCGCCCGATGACCCGCGGACAACTGTGGGCTACGTCGACATCTGGGCGGACCCTGGCACCGGACTTCCTCTGCAGGTCGAGATCACCGGTCGTGGGGCGAGCGCGCCGATCCTGGTGACTCGCTTCCTCGACATAACGCTGACCGCTCCGGCGTCGACCATCCTCCAACCGCCGGCCGGCGGAGCGGGTACCGGCTACGTCTTCACCGCCGGGACTGATATCGCCCGCGCGTTCCGCTCGCTGCGGCCAGGCAGCCTGCCGTTACGTCTCGGCGGCTTCTCCCGTACCGACGATGTGGCGAGTTCGGTCGGTCTCGGCGTCTACGGCACCGGATTGAGCCGCTTTCTCGTGATCTCGGTGCCACGCCGAGTGGGCTTCGACGCCTACGACCGGGCCACCGCGGCCGGTGGTACCAAGGTCACACTGCCGGGCGGCGAGGGCGTCATCGTGAGCACCTCACTGATCACCGTCATGGCGATGGACTCCGATCCGGCCCGTCGTACGTATCTCCTCGTCGGGCTCGTCGACCCGACTGTGCTGCGGCAGGCCGGCAGTGATCTCTCCAGGTTCACGGAGGCGCCATGATCCGAACCCGTGCGGTTACGAAACGGTACGGCCAGGTCATCGCCGTCGACGAGGTCGACCTCGCCGTCGCCGAAGGCGACCGCTACGGCCTACTGGGTCCGAACGGCTCCGGCAAGACCACGCTGGTGCGAATGCTGGTGGGTCTGGTGTACGCGACGAGCGGCGATATCGAGCTGCTCGGCCGGCCGGTCCCGCGCGGCCTGGCCCACGTGCTCCCCGCCGTCGGCGCGATCGTCGAGGAGCCCGCGGCGTACGGACATCTCTCCGGACGCACGAATCTGGCACTGATCGACGCGGCCGGACCGGGCGGGGACCGCCGGACCCGACGCTCCCGTGTGGACACCGTGCTGGAGCAGGTCGGCCTCGGCGGGATCGACCGGCGACCGGTGCGGGCGTACTCGCTCGGAATGCGGCAACGGCTGGGGATCGCGGCGGCTCTCCTGCGTCGACCGCGCCTGCTCATCCTGGACGAACCGACGAACGGGCTCGATCCGAGGGGGATCCGGGAGATCCGGGATTTGCTCATCGCGTTGAACGGCGAAGGCACCACCGTGTTTCTCTCCAGCCACCTTCTGTCCGAAGTGGACCACCTCTGTACCCACGTCGGCGTGCTCGACCGTGGCCGGCTCGTACTCCAGGACGAGCTGGCGACGTTGCGAGCGCCAACGGGTCGGGTCGTGGTCCGCAGCCCCGACGCCGCCACCGCGGTGTCGCTGTTGGACGGTCGGGTGGAGTCGCGGACGGCCGACCGGTTCGTCGTCCGCGAGGCCGATGCCGCGTCGCTGAATGCCCTCCTCGTGCGCCACGGCGTACGGGTCGACGAGATCGGACCGGAGCGCCGGGGCCTGGAGCAGATCGTCCTCGACGTGACGACGCGAAGCGCCGACCGGGTGGACGGGCATCGTGATCGGGGTTGAGGTGACGAAGCTGGTGCGCCGGCCGCGGACCTGGATCTCCATCGCCGCGCTGTGCGCCCTTCCGATCGTCGTGGCGGCTTTCGTCGCGGCGAGGCACCTCGCCCCGGCGCCCGGTGAAGGCCCGGCGTTCCTATCGGCCGTGCTCAACGACGGCGCCCTCTATCCCGCCGCCGCGATGGCGATGATCGTACCGGTCTTCCTCCCGATCGCGGTGGCCGTGCTCTCGGGCGACGCCATCGCCGGCGAGGCGTCTGGTGGAACCCTGCGCTACCTGTTGATGAGACCGGTGGGACGGACCCACCTGCTCGTGGCGAAGCTCATCGCCGTGACCGTCTTCGTCCTCATGGCCGTCATCGCCGTCGTGGCCACCTCGTTCGCGACCGGAGCGGCGCTCTTCGGCCTCGGCAGTCCGGCGGCGATCGGCGCGGCCAACGGTGTGACCTCGCTGTCCGGGGTTCCGCTCTCGCCGGGAGAGTTGACCGTCCGGCTGCTCGGCGCAGTCGCCTTCGTCACGGTCTCCATGCTCGGCGTCGCCGCCATCGCCCTGTTCCTCTCAACCGTCACCGACTCCGCGCTCGGGGCGGCGCTGGGCGCGTTGGCGGTCCTCGTGACGAGCGAGGTCCTCGTCGTGCTGGACGCGGCCGACACCATCCATCCCTTCCTGCCGACCCGGTACTGGTTGGCCTGGGTCGACTTCTTCCGCGACCCGATCTTCTTCCGGGACATCGAGCGGGGCTTCGCGCTCCAGCTGGTCTACGTCGTGGTACTCCTCGGCGCTGCCTGGGCCAACTTCGTCACCAAGGACATCACGACGTGATCGTGCAAGCAGGGGCACCTTATTGACGCGTACGCGCAACAAGGGTGCCCCTATTGGCCGCCGGAGCGGAGCTCGGCGCACGCTCCCGCGCCCGGTGGTCCCGTGAGCGGTTGCGGGTCGTTCAAGGCGCGGAGGACCAAGCCGGTGACCAGGGGGTCGGTCGGCAACTGTCCATGTTGGACATGCGCGTTGGGGCATACATCCTGGACGGCGATGTTGACGGCGCCATCGAGCCGGGCGGAGTCGGGCGGAGTGACCGTCTCGTCGTCGCGCGTCCACACCGACAGCCACGGCAGATCAGCCGGGAGCCGAGCAGTATCCAATTGGGACAATAGACTGCTGCCCGGTGCGAGCTGGCGGCACGCGGTCGGACACGCACCGGGAACGAGAGCCGAGCCGACAGCGGCGATGCTCGCCCCGTGCAACGGGGCGCCCAGCGTGACCACTCGTCGGGCGGCCCTGGTATCGGCGTGCCGGTCGACCCACAGCCGAATCACCACGCCGCCCGCCGAGTAGCCGATCAGGTCCACCGACGGTGCTCCGGCTCGTAGAGCCCCGCTCACCGCCGCATCCAGAGCATCGGCCTGCGCCCCCAGATCGCCCGTCCCGTCGCCAGGCAGCGTGAGGACCGTCGCCGCGCGGCCACTCGCCCTCAGCCGGTCAGCCAGAGCACTCAAGGCCGCTTGGCTCCCGCCGTAACCGGGCACCAGGATGACCGTGCCGGCGAGGGCCCGATCTGCGCTGGCTGGACCGGTCGACGCAGACATTGCCCGTACGGCCAGGGCCGCGAACCCGACGACGACCACGACGATCATGGTCACTATCAGGGCGCGCCGGCGTGGCGAGAGGTCACGCAGCCGGAGCATGCCTCATTGTGTCGCGCGTCATCAGCTGATCTCGGCGCTACCAGTGACCTGCAGCTTGCGGCGGGCCCGCTGGTAGAACGTCGTATTTCCCAGCCGGACCACCCGCGCCGCATCCGGTACGGCCGTGACGACAAGCCGGTCCCCTGGCGCGAGGTTGCCGGTGACCTTCCCGTCGACCTCGACGGCGATCACGCCGCTGGAGGGGAGCAGCTCGATCGTCACCACCTCGTCCGCCGCCAGCATGATCGCCCGGTTGAAGGTCGAATGCGCCGCCGCCGGTACGACCAGGAAGCCCTCCACAGTGGGCGATACGATCGGCCCACCGGCGGAGAAGCTGTACGCCGTCGACCCGGTCGCCGTCGCTACGATCACGGCGTCGGCCGCGTACCGCACGAACGCATGTCCATCGACTGCGACCGATACTGCGACCAGGCCGTCCCCGGGGATGCGGACCAGCGCGATGTCGTTGAATGCGTGCACCCGGCCGCCGCCGATCTCGGTCGTCACCGCGGTCCGGGGCTCGGTCGTATAGCTGTGCGCATCGAACGCCGACAGCGCCGATGGCAGCTCCTCCACATCGATCTCGGCCAGGAAGCCAAGCCGGCCGAGGTTGACCCCGAGCACTGGGGTCGATTGACCCATGATGAGCCGCATGGCCCGTAGCATCGTGCCGTCTCCGCCGAGGCTGACCAGGATGTCGGAGCGCTCGACGAGCGTCTGCGGCTCGACCGCTAGCGCGGAGCAGTCGATCCGGCCGATCTCTTCCGGCAGCCCGAGCACAGTAGCCGCCCGCGCCGACGCCCAGTCCACGATCGCGTCGATCGCTGACTTCGAGTCGCGCTTCGGATGAAGGACGAGTCCGACGGTCTTCACCGAGCCCACACTGCCACGGTTTGGGTCGCCTCGCGTGGCTCTCCGCGGTGTGTGGCCGGTACGCGCCGGGTAAGCCGCGGGCAGCCGGCGGCCGTTCTGGGGTAGGCTGTACCGGCTGTCCGGGCCCAAGTACGGCAGCTTCGGGACGTGGCGCAGCTTGGTAGCGCACTTGACTGGGGGTCAAGGGGTCGTGGGTTCAAATCCCGCCGTCCCGACAAGATCGATGCTTGGCCGGTGACGGCATATGCGCTGCTAGCGCCCCTTGCGGCTAATCACGAACGTCAGCGCCTTGTGGCCTATACGGCGCGCAGCCGTGGACCACTTGTGGACCGAGGAGCCCTGAGATGCGCGGTCAGGGCCTCCCCCGCTTCCTCGAACGCCCGCCGATCCGGGTGCAGGTAGCGCTGAGTCGTCGACAGCGAACCGTGACCGGCGATCTTCCGGAGCACGTGGACGGGCACGCCGGCATCGGCCATCCACGTCAGCCCAGTGTGGCGAAGGTCGTGCCGGACCAGATGCTCATAGCCGAGGTCGGCTACGACCTCGTCCCAGTAGGTCGCGTCCCGTAGGACTGCGGTACTTATCCGGCCGCCCTTCGGACCGACGAACAGCCGAGCGTTGGCGTCCGTCGCGGAACGAAGTCGCTCGCTCACCATTGGCCTAATGTCCTCGATCAGTGGCACTGTTCTGGCACGCCGGCCCTTAGTGCCTTTGTCAATGAGCCCGCCGGGACCGGGCGTTGTCTGCCGGCGGACCGTCCACATCCACGTCGTCTCGTCGATGTCATCGGCTCGAACTCCTGAGACCTCCCCGATGCGGGCCGCCGTTGCCGCCGCGTACATGACCACGTCCCCCCAGCCGGCATAGTTACCGTGGGAACGCGCGACGAGCGCGGCCGCGAGATCGACGAGATCCGCCCAGCCAGGTAGTGCAAGCGAGCGCGGATCATCCAGCTCGTCCTCTACCCTCCGATACTGCCGCTGCCAGCCGGTAACCTTCGCCGGGTTGCGGTCGATGATGCCGTCCCGCACCGCCTGTTCCATCACCCGGACCAGGATTGCGATGCTGTTCTTGACCGTCGACCTCCCGCACTCGTCGGCGATCCAGCCGTGAACGGCCCGATCCACCGCACCGTTGGTAATCATTCGTACCGGAAGGTGGCCCAGAGCCGGCACGACTCGTCTGCGCCAGCCAGCCCGGTACGGGTCGAGCGTCTTGCGCTCCAGCCCGCGCGTGGCCAGAGTCATGACTGCGGCGCCGTACTCGGCGAGTTTCATCGTGGCCGAGATCGGGTCGACTCCGCCCCTGGCAGCCCGGGCCATGCCCTCGATCCACGCTTGCGCAGCCTCGATCGAGCGGACACATTCAGACTTCGACCTACGGGCTCCGGTCCTCGGAACCACCCAGCGAACCCGAGCCCGGTAGCGGTTGTCCCGGCCCTCGCCCAGATCCTCCACATCGGACGAGAGCCGGACACCGATCGGCGGCATCTCCGGCGAAGCCATCATGCCGCCTGCGGATCGACGCGACTACGGGCCAGCCATAGTCGAACGTCGTCCATGTCGTACATCGTGACTCCCGACGAGAGTCGCAGGAACGGCGGCCCCTGCGGCGGTCGGGATGTACGCCAGCGGCGTAGCGTCGACGGATCCCGTCGAAGCACGTTCGCCAGCTCTTCGGTCGTGACTAGCTCCATTTCAGCCTCCTTCTTCTTGGTTCTGTCGCTCGCACCAAGTCACATCCATCCACTGTGGAGTTTTCAAGTAACGATCGCCTTATGCTGCTGGGGTTCCGGATCGGTTCGGCTGCGAGCCAGGTCGGCAGATGCGGCGGCCAGCATGGCGTCTCCGGTGCTGTGCCAGCCGGCGCCGACGAATTGCAGGAAGTTGACAACGAGGACCGTTTCCCGCCCGGGTACCTGGTCGTCGGGTTCGGGTCCGGTGGTCGTGGCGCGGACGTAGACGGCCCGGTTCTCGCGAAGCAGGCGGAACGTGACCTTGTGCCGGTGGCTCTTGGTGAGGAAGTGACCGCCGAAACCAAGCATGTGCGCCCATCGCCGCAAACCCCGCCACTCGGCGGGTCGGCCGAGTTGCCAACAGGCCTCGACGAGCCGTTCGGTGTGGGTGCCGTCGGGGTCGGCGTAGATGTCGATGCTGTCCGGGTCGAGCCGGCCGGAGGCGTGGCCGGTGACCTCGGTGGACTTGGTGGCGTACTTGGCCAGGTAGGCAGCGACCATGCTGTCGGTGATGTCACCCGACGCGGCGACCGTGATCAGCCGCGGGTCGACCTGCTCACCCCAGACGATCGGCCACCCGTCGGGCCGGGCCGGGTGCGCCTCGGTGGTGAAGCGAGTGGTCCGGGCAGCGTGCTCGACCGCATCGACCAGGTCCCCGGCGTCCAGACCGGCCGGAGGCAGGATCGCCTTCGGCTGGTCGGAGTCGTAGCCGTCGAGGCGGATGACGATGTGCAGGTGCACCGCGGCGCGGCGTTGAAACTCGGCGGCCCGGCCGTAGACGAGCTTGACCGATTGGGGGTCAAGGCCGCGTTGCTTGGCCCGGCGTTGCAGGAATCGTTCGATCGCGATGCGGGTGCGCCGCCACAGCTCCCCGTTCTGGGCATTCCACACGACCTGGTGGGCGTGGTCGTAGCAGTCCAGGCACAGCGGGGTGCCCAGGGTCTTGTCCTTTTCGTCGTGGCGGGCGAAGCAGGCCAACGCCCGGCCGTGGGGGCAGCGGGGATTGTCGCGCCGGGCGTGGCAGGGTTCCGGGTGGCATTGGCAGTGCCGGCGGTCGGCGCAGGTGTGCCGGCGGGCAACCCGGGTGTGGACCGGGCCGAACGAGGGTGCGGTGAGGGTGGCGAACACGGCCGGGTGCTGGGCTACCGTGTCCGGCACGCCTTTGCCGCCGACGAGCAGGGTGCGCACGATCTGGTAGGCGTCTCGTTGGTAGCGGCGGGAGCAGGACGGGCAGGCGCTGGCGCGGCGGTTGCCGCACGGCTTGTAGATCACCCCGTCGGGCATTTCGTGGGTGGACGTTTCCGACAGGATCCGCCAGGTGCCGGTGTGCTGGTCGACGGCAACCCGGTACATGTCCCCGTAGAGCCTGATCGGTTTGGCACAGGCGGCGGCCGGTTGGACATGCGCCAGCCACGCGGCGAAGTCGGGACCGGTGGCCCGGGCCTGCATCTGCTCGATCGGGTCCATCGTGGACAGTGGCATCATGGCGCACCGCCGGGCATTGGGCGGTGCCGGTCGCGGTAGGCGGCCTGACGGCAGGCATGCGAGCAGTAGCGGGGCCACCGCCCGGTGCCGGGCCGGGCCGGCAGCGGTTGGCCGCAGGGGCAGTGACGAAACAGCGGAGCTCGGACCGGGTCGCCGTGACGTAACCCCGCCGGCGAGGCTGGGTCGGTGACGGAATCGACCCGGGCGATGAGTGACGAAACCCGCCGGCGCCCGGGTGACGTTGGGGCCGCGGGCGTGACGAAACCCCCTCGAGAACCGGCGAGGAGGCGGTGCAGGAGCTGCACGCCGAGCCGGTGCGTGTAGGCCGGTGGGATCGCCTGGACCAGGGCCGGCCACGGCAGCCAGTCGATCCCCATCGCCGTCCGGCCCTGCTCGGCGGTGGGACCGGGCCCGCCGTCGCGGCTGGTGCGTAGCCCGTACGAGCCCTACACCGGCACACTCGCCACAGACCGGTCTTGCCAGCACGGGGTCCCGAGCAGGATCATGTTGGACTCGAACAGGCGATGCCGGCGCACGCCCAGCCGCAACGCGTCGCCGCAGACGGTGACCGCATCGCGCATCGGCGCGCCGGGCACGTTTTCCATCACGTAGATCCCTGGGCCGCTGCCGGTGGCGGTGGCGGCTC
>JBKPDY010000059.1:0-11466 GCA_046728155.1 Actinomycetota bacterium | reverse complement strand
TAGGAGGCCTGATCGCCGTACCGACGGTGGCCGTTCTCAACACCGGTATCCGCCACCTCATCGCGGAACACCGTGCCGCCGAGCGGGGTGGAGTCGTCGAGCCGACCGCACCGACCGGCCCGCCGGCTCCGGAACGCAACGACGACTAGTCACCCCACGAAGCCACTCGCTGCGCTCACGACTTCGCGAGGACCCCGACTAGGCGGGGCTCGGCGCGACGGCGGCGAGGCGGCGCAGCGCGCCCTCGACCACCGCCGGATTCGTGGTGTACCAGAACGGCGGCAGCGACATCCGCAGGAAGGCACCGTAGCCGCGGGCTGTCTCCAACCTCGAATCGAGTACGGCCACGACCCCACGGTCGGTCGAGGAGCGGATGAGCCGTCCGACACCCTGTGCCAACCGTACGGCGGCGATCGGCACGCTGACCGCGGTGAACCCCGAACCGCCGGCCGCGTCAACCGCGGCCGACCGGGCCGCCGCCAGCGGTTCGTCCGGTCGCGGGAACGGTAGCCGGTCGATCACGACGAGCTGGCAGGCATCGCCCGGCACATCCACGCCCTGCCACAACGACATGACGCCGAGCAGGCAGCTCGTGGGCTCGGCCCGGAACCGTTTCACCAACAGGGGCAGCTGCTCCTCGCCCTGCAGCAGAACCTCTACATCGGTCTGGTTCCGGAGTACTTCCGCCGCCCGCTCGGCCGCCTTTCGGGATGAGAACAAGCCCAACGTGCGGCCACCCAGGGCGCGCACCAGCCGGACCAGCTCGGCCGCCGCGGGATCAGGAAGTCCGGAGGTAGTCAGCCGCGGTAGGTGGGCCGCCACGTAGAGAATGCCCTGCCGCGGGTACTCGAAGGGCGAACCCACGTCCAGTACACGCCACTCGATCGTTTCGTCCGCCTCGTCCGCGTCGTCCGAGGACGGCCGCGGGCGTAGCGGTACTCCCGCCGCCGCAACCGGGGGCAGTCCCAGCGAGCGGGCCACCGTGTCGAAGTTGCCCCCGAGAGCGAGCGTGGCTGACGTGGCCACCACGGTGCGGTCGTGGAAGAGGAACTCGCGCAAAGTAGGCGCGACGGACAGCGGTGCGACGACAACTGCCCGCCGGCGGTCGTCGCGCTCGACCCAGATCACGTCGAAGGCGGAGTCGTCGAGCATGCGCTGAGCGGTGGTGACAAGATCACTGAGGGTGGCCCGCGCCGCCTGGGTGCGGACCGGGTTCGGATCGTCGGCCTTGATCTCACCGATCAGGTCCAACGCCCGGCGACCCGCCGCGTCGAGCAGGGTCAGTGCCTCAGCCAATGAGGTCGGCAGTCCGCCGGTGAGGCGTCCCACCATCGCACCGGCCAGGCTCAGCGACAGCGCGTCGCTGGCCGCGGTGAGTCGTTCGTGGGTATCAGCGTCCACAAGGGACCGTATCTGCCGGCCGGCCCGGTCGACGGCGTCCGGACTCAGTTCCGCCTGACTGGCCGAACTGACCCGGTCGGCCAACTCGTGCGCCTCGTCGACGACGAGCAGGCGGTGGTCGGGAATGATGTGCCGCCCGGCGAGCATGTCGAAGGCGAGCAGGCTGTGGTTGGTCACAACGATGTCGACATCGCGGGCCCGGCTTCGCGATGCTTCGGCGAAACACATTGCTCCGAACGCGCAACGCGTCGCCCCGACGCATTCCCGGGCCGGGGTGGAGACCAGCCGCCAGGCGGTGTCGTCGACGCCGGGATCGAGCTCGTCGCGGTCGCCGGTCGACGTCTTCGTCGCCCAGGTCCGCAGGCGCTGCACCTGCATGCCCAACCTTCCCGCGTCACCCAACCACTTCGTCGCGCCGCCGGGCCCGGTCTCGAACAGGCCGTCCGACTCGGGCGCGGTTCCACTGTCCAATTTGGCCAGACAGACATAGTGATGGCGTCCTTTGAGGACAGCGAACGTGGGGCGTCGGCGCAGAAGCGGCCGAACCGCTTCGGCCAGGCGGGGGAGGTCATGATCGACCAGCTGGTGTTGCAGAGCCAGGGTGGCGGTCGATACGACCACCGGTCCATCGACGAGCAGCGCCGGCACGAGGTAGGCCAAGGACTTGCCGGTACCGGTGCCGGCCTGCACGAGCAGGTGTACCTCATCTGCGGCGGCCTGGGCGACCGCCTCCGCCATGCGCTGTTGCCCCGGTCGGGCTGCACCTCCGGGCACGGCGTCGATCGCGGCGGCGAGCAACTCGGAGACCGAAGCGGTGGTACGGGCGCCGGCCATGGTGAGTGAGGCTACCCGTCCGCGCCGATTTCGCGGTCGGCGCGCCCCACGGGGTGTGCCGATGTCTGCTTCCTGGCGCCGGCCCGACCTCCGGTGAAGAATGTCGCGCATGGTGTTGCTCGCGGCGCGAGCCCGGTGACGGCATGGGCCAAGAGGAGTTGGTCGATGTCGTCTTTCTCAAGTACGACGGACGCCCCCACCGGAGCTATCCAGCCCGCCATCTCGGTGTCGACGAGTACGGCACCTGGCTGGGGGTCGAAGCGGGTACGCCGGCCCTGGTCGACGGCGACCAGGCGGCGGTTCGCAACGAACCGTATGTGCTGCTCGTGCCGGCGCGCGCCTGGTGGACCGCGATGTTCAATGCGCCGCCCCGGCCCACCCAGGTCTACTGTGACGTGACGACCCCGGCGACCTGGGTCGGCCGGGTCGAGGTGACGGTCGTCGATCTCGATCTGGATGTCCGCCGGCGCCGCTGGGGCGAGATCGAACGTTTGGACGAGGACGAGTTCGTCGCACATCGGACGGTCTTTGGTTATCCGGACCAGGTCGTGGTCGAGGCGATGAAGGCGAGCCACTGGTTGGCCGAGGCGCTCAGCAATGGAACGGAGCCGTTCGCTTCGGCGTTCGAGCCGTGGCTGGCGCTGGTCAGCGAGCCGACAGCGAGTGAGCATCGCAGGGCCGTCAGGCCCGTGCCGGGGTCCTCGCGGAGTCGTGGAGGGAAGCGGAGCGACTCTGTGGGGTGGCAGGTGCGGAGCGAGCGCGGAGGCGAGCAGACGTGAGCGTCGGCTGAGCAGTGTTCTCAGGTGCGAGGCCAGGTCGAGTTCGTACGATCAGTCCCAGGAGGGTGGATGACGGACGTTTCGACCGCGACTACGCTCGACGAGGCGGCAATGGCGGCCCGGGCTAGACGCGTCCGCAAGCTCCTCCGCGCGGACGCCGCTGGCCTGGCCGACGTCAACCCGCGGTCGACTCCTGGTCTGGCCACCCCGCCGGCAGAGCCGAAGGGGTGGTCGCGCGCCGAGGTGGCCCGGCTCGGCGAGTCGCTCGCCGCCGAACAGGAGAAGCTCTACGCCGCCGCCGAGATGGGAGCCGGTCGGCGCCGGGTGCTTCTGGTGCTGCAGGCGATGGACTGCGGCGGCAAGGACGGCACGATCAGAGCCGTCGTCGGTGCGATGAACCCGTTGGGCGTACGCATTACCGCGTTCCGGGCGCCGACACCGGACGAACTGGCCCACGACTTCCTCTGGCGGATCCACCGGGCCGTCCCCCGGGCGGGTTACGTCGGCGTGTTCAACCGCTCCCACTACGAGGACGTCCTGGCGGTCCGGGTTCGGTCGCTCGTGCCGAAACGGGTGTGGAAGGCGCGGTATGACCAGATCAACGCGTTCGAGGCGAGCCTCGTCGCGGACGGCGTCACGATCGTGAAGATCATGCTGCACATCTCATCCGACGAGCAGCGGGAACGACTGCTGGCCCGGCTGGACGACCCGACAAAGCAATGGAAGTTCAACCCGGCCGATGTCGATGACCGGGCATTCTGGCCGCAGTATCAGGAGGCCTACGCGGACGTGCTCACCCGCTGCCACACCCGCGACGCCCCCTGGTACGTCGTGCCGGCCGACCGGAAGTGGTACCGCAACTGGGCCGTGGCGAACATCCTCCTGGCCCACCTCGCGGAGCTCGATCTGGCGTACCCGTCGGCCGACTTCGAGGTGGCAACAGAGAGGGCGCGCCTGGTCGCCGAGTCCGCGAAGGCGAACGACAGGTGAATAGAGGATGAACGATCACCAGGGCTCTCGGCCCGCACCGCGGCTGTCGTTCATCGAGACCTAGCATTCGTCAAAGTCCGCCCCCGCTCCTTCGGCCCACGCGAGGCTCCCCGTGCGATTCAGGTTCACGCCCAGCGACAACTCGTTGTACGAGTTCTTCATCCGTGCCGCCGAGAACCTTGTCCGCGGGGCGGAGATACTCAGCGAGCTGGCGCTGCCCGACGTGGATGTGCAGTCGGTCTCTGAGCGCCTCGGCGAGGTCGAGCACGACAGCGACAAGATCACGCACGAGCTGTACAACCGGATCAACTCGACCTTCATCACCCCGTTCGACCGTGAGGACATCTACCGGCTGGCATCCAGCATGGACGATGTCATGGACCACATCGAGGCCGCCGGCAACCTGGTCTACCTGTACGGCCTGACGAAGCTGCCCGCCCTGCCCCGGGAGATCCACGAGATCGTGCGCGTGATCGACCGGCAGGCGCGGGTCACGTCACAGGCGATGCCCAGACTGAGGTCGTTGACCGACCTCAAGGAGTACTGGGTCGAGGTCAACCGACTCGAGAACGAGGGCGACCGGGCGTACCGGATGCTGCTCGTACGGCTCTTCTCCGGCGAGTACGATGCCCTCTCGGTGCTGAAGATGAAGGAGGTCGCCGACGAGCTCGAGAAGGCCTGTGACGCCTTCGAGCACGTCGCGAACACCGTCGAGCAGATCTCCGTCAAGGAGTCCTGAGCCGGTGAGTGCCACCCTCATCGGCACCATCGTGGTGATCACATTCGCGATGGGGTTCAACTACACCAACGGTTTCCACGACGCCGCCAACGCGATCGCGACCTCGGTGTCGACCCGCGCGCTCACGCCCCGCGTCGCCCTCGTCACGGCGGCGATCGGCAACCTCGTGGGCTCCTTTCTCGGCGGCAACGTGGCGGCGACCGTTGGCAAGGGCATCATCGGCCTGCCGCCGGGCGGGGCCAGCCTCAGCGTTGTCCTCGCCGGGCTCGCCGGTGCCATCATCTGGAACCTCGTCACCTGGTACTTCGGGATACCGTCCTCGTCGTCGCAGGCTCTCTTCGGTGGCTTGGTGGGGGCGACGGTCTTCGCCCCGGGCGGGAAGATCTTCTGGCGGGGAATCTTCACCAAGGTGATCGCGCCGATGGTCGCCTCCCCGTTCGTCGGCTTCGCGCTCGGCTTCCTGGTGATGGTCTCCGTACTGTGGATCTTCCGGAAGGGACATCCGGGCACGCTCAATCGGGGCTTCCGCCGTGCGCAGTCGGTATCGGCGTTCGCGATGTCGGTGGGTCATGGCATCCAGGACGCGGCGAAGACCATCGGCGTCGTAGGTCTGGCGCTCGTTGTCGGCGGCTACCTCGGCTCGACGGCGCCCATCCCGGTGTGGGTCTACTTCCTGAGCGCGGCCGTGCTCGCCCTCGGAACCTATGCGGGCGGTTGGCGGATCATCCGTACGCTCGGCCGCCGGGTCATCCATCTGGGCCCGCCGCAGGGCTTCGCCGCCGAGACGACCGCCTCGGCGGTGCTCTACACCGCCGCCGGCTTCGGCCTTCCGATCTCCACGACGCATACGATCACGTCGGCGATCATGGGTGTCGGGGCGACGAAACGGCTCTCCGCGGTGCGGTGGGGTGTGGCCGGGAACATCCTCACGGCGTGGGTCCTCACCCTGCCCGCGTCGGCCGCGGTCGCGATGGTCTGCTACGTCGTGATCCGTCCCCTCTTCTGAGCCTTGCCGACTGAGGCGATGAACGTCTGTGGTTGCTCTGGCAACCCAATACGTCCACGGCCGCTACCGGTAGGTGACGCCGATCTGGCGAAGTGCCGTGTCCAGAGTGCGCATCACGTCGAGGGTGGCGGCGTGCGGGATCAGCGGACTTTCGGTGAACCCCTGCCGTAGGCACCGCATGACCTCTTCGGCCTCGTAGACGTATCCCCGCCCCCGTAGCGGCAGCTCGACCTCCTCGACACCATCGGGACTGAGAAGCGTGTACCCGGTGGTACGGAGGAAGGGTCGGCGTACCTCGATCCGCCCCGTGGTCCCGGTGATGGTCGCCCGCTGATCCGTCTCGCCCACGAAGCCACAATGCAGTGTTGCCAACGCCCCCGAGTCGTAGCCGAGCATGATCGCGGTGTTCTGGTCGGTTCCCTCCGGCGTGAGTGTCGCCGTGGCCGCGATTGTGGCCGGGGTGCCCAGGAAGATATGAGCGAACGTCACCGGGTAGACGCCGAGGTCCAGCAAGGCTCCACCGCCGAGCTCCCGCGCGCGCAGCCGATGTTCCGGCGGGAATGGTCCCCGGATGCCGAAGTCGGCCTTGACGTGTACGACCTCACCGATGGCTCCGTCGGCGATCCGCTGGCCGATCCGGCGGATGGACGGGTTGGCCCGCATCCACATGGCTTCCATCAGGAACAGGCCGGCGGCGCTCGCGGCCGTGACCAGATCCTCGGCGGTGTCGAGGTCCAGCGTCAGCGGTTTCTCGCAGAGCACCGCCCGGCCGCCGGCGAGGCACAGCTTCGACGCGGCATGGTGGGCCGAGTGGGGCGTGGCGACATAGACCACGTCGACATCAGGATCCTCGGCCAGCTCCTCCCACGACCCGTACGCCCGGGGGATGCCGTGCTTACCGGCGAAGGCGTGCGCCGCCTCGCTCGTCCTGGAGCCGACCGCAAGCAGCTGCGCGTCGGGTAGCAGCGCCAGGTCGCTGGCGAACGTGTCGGCGATGCCGCCCGTGGCGAGGATTCCCCATCGGATTGGATCGGAGTGAGCCATTCGACCTCCCGCAGCACTGGACGCGGACTGTACTCGACCTGCCGGTCCGATGCACTGGCATGGTGGGTCGTCGACCACGGGGCCTATCGTCGGGACGTGGACGCCTATCTGCTCGACGCGGTCAGGACCCCGTTCGGACGACACCGGGGCGGGCTGGCCGGTATCAGGACCGATGACCTGGCGGCTCTTCCTATCGCCGAGCTGTTGCGCCGGTACCCCGGCCTGGCGGATGCCGACCGGCTGGATGACGTGATCCTGGGCGACACCAACCAGTCCGGCGAGGACAACCGCAACGTCGCCCGGATGGCGGCCTTGTTGGCCGGGCTGCCACCGAGCGTGCCCGGCGTCACGGTGAACCGCCTCTGCGCCTCCGGCGGCGAGGCCGTCACGCAGGCGGCGCGGGCCGTCGCGGCGGGCGATGCCGAGCTGATCGTGGCGGGTGGGGTGGAGAGCATGAGCCGGGCCCCGTTCGTGCTTCCAAAGTCTGATGTGCCTTTCCCGACCGAGGCGAGGCTCTGGCATACCCAGGTCGGCTGGCGTATGACGAACCCCCGGTTCCCCGGGGACTGGGTCCAGCCGCTGGGTGTGTGCGCCGAGAACGTCGCTCGGGAGCTCGGCATCGGCCGTCAGCAGCAGGACGAGTGGGCGCTCCGCTCGCACGTCCTGGCCAACCAAGCGTGGGACGACGGGCTGCACGACGATGTCGTGCTCCCCGTGACGGGTACGGCCGGCGTGGTCAAGCGGGACGAGAACATCCGCCCCGACACCTCGTTGGCAAAGCTCGCCGCGCTGAAACCGGCGTTCGCCCCGGACGGTACGGCGACGGCCGGCAACTCGTCGCCGGTGAACGACGGCGCGATCGCGCTCCTGGTTGGCTCGTCTCGGGCTGCCGCCGATCTGGGAGCGCCGCTGCTCGGCCGGGTTATGGCGAGCGCCACCGTCGCGGTCGAGCCGCACCGCTTCTCCGTCGCTCCCGTGCCGGCGATCCGTAAGCTCCTCGCCCGGGCGGGACTATCCACTTCGGACATCGCGGTATGGGAGATCAACGAGGCGTTCGCCGCGATGGTGCTGTCCTGTTTGGACGCTTTCCCGGAGATCGACCGTGACCGGGTCAACCCCCACGGAGGTGCGATCGCGATCGGGCACCCGCTCGGGGCCTCGGCGCCGCGGGTGATCGTCGACCTGTGCCGCGAGCTTCGCCGTCGTGGGGGCGGGTACGGCGTCGCGGCCGCCTGCGTCGGGGTGGGTCAGGGTACGGCGATGGTGGTCCACGTTGAGTGACCACGTGCCGGCGGTCGAGCGGCCACGCGGCCGCGTTCCGCTGCCGAAGGGGTTCGCCGATTCGGTCCGGCGGTTCCAGGAGTCCGGTGCCCCACCGGCTGTGCCGAAGACGGCGGCCACCGTACTTCTGCTCCGCGCGGCGGAACCGCACTTCGAGGTGTACCTGTTGCGGCGGGTCTCCACCATGGCATTCGCGGCGGGAATGTACGCCTTTCCGGGCGGATCGGTCGACCCGCGCGACGGCGACGTGGCCTGGGCAGGACCGTCCCCGCACGACTGGTCGAGGCGTCTTGGTCTGCCGGAGCCGCCGGCGCGGGCAGTGGTCTGCGCGGCGGTCCGCGAAGTCTTCGAGGAGTGCGGGGTCCTGCTCGCCGGCCCGGATGAGTCCACAGTGGTCGGAGACGTCTCCGGCCCGGACTGGGAGGCCGATCGGCAGGCGCTGCTGCGCCGTGACGTGACGCTGGCCGAGCTGCTTACCGCCCGCGGCCTCGTCCTCCGCTCGGACCTGCTGGCCCCGTTCGGCCGGTGGCTCACCCCGATATTCGAACCCCGCCGATTCGACACGTACTTCTTTCTCGCCCGCCTACCGCTCGCCCAGGTCACCAGGGATGTGGGCGGCGAGACCGATCATTCGGCATGGCTGCCGCCGGCCGAGGCGGCCGCTCTGCGGATGCTGCCCCCGACACGGCATCATCTACGCGAGCTTGCCCGGTTCTCCGATGTGGACAGTGCGCTGGCCGCCGGCGCCGCCCTCGACCTGACCAAGCCGACGATGCCGCACCACGAGCGGGATGCCGGCGGTGACTGGCTCGTGTTCGGCTGAGCGGACGGTTAGGAGCCGTGTCGCTCGAGGCTCGTCCGATCCCAGGCGGCGCGGTTGGCCGCGGCCTCGTACGTGGTCTGGAGAAAGTCCAGCAGCAGCCACTCCGGATCGTCGGCTGTCTGAACCACCTCGTACGGCAGCACGAACTCACCGAAGTCGTGGTCGTACGAGGTGCCGGCGGGCTGGACCGGCTCGTCGCGGAATCCGGCCGGCTCGGGGTAGGCGTAGGAGTAGAAGAAGCCCTGGCCGTCGCCGCCGGGCCAGTAGCCCGCGCTGCTGACCTCGTGGGAGTACGCCTCGAGCATCACGTGTGGGCCGCAGTGCGGCGCGCGACCCGGGTGTGGTGGGGCAGACCGCCCGGAGAAGCGGGTAACCGCCAGATCCAGTGCTCCCCAGAACAGGTGTATGGGGCTGGTCTTGCCGATGAACCGGCCACGAAAGCTCTTGAACACCCGCTCAATGGCTACCAGGGCTAGCCAGAAACGATGCGCGTGGTCGGGATCGTACACGCCGTGTTCACGGTCCTCGGTGAACGGAACTGCACCTTCGATCTCCACCGGCATACCCCAGATCGCGGTGCCGACGCCAAGCTCGTCCAGGGCTCGCATAACCGCCGAGTAGAACTCACCGATCGGCATCGACTGAAGGGCTGCTTCCCGCTTTCCGCCGGCGACCGTGGTGATCCGCAACCGATGGTCGGTGAGGTCGAGGTCGATCTGGAAGCTCGACCCGTTCACATGCGGCACGAGGGAGGTCGTGAGACCGCTCGCCGTCAGGTACAGCGGTGCGTTCCACCAGTGGTTGACCATCGGCTCGTTGGCGAGCCGTACCTTGCCGACGATCTGGGTCCATAGCTGCAAGGTGTCGCGCGTCGGCTGCCACTGCGCGAGCGGCAGCTCCGGTAGTTGCAACGCAGGTCTCCTCGTATGGCGCAGGGTCACAACGTCTGCGGGCACATAGTCCAGAATAGAGATGGAGACCTGGGCGGACGCCAATACAGCCAGATCCTCGATCGGGCGGCGGGGGAAGAGTCAATGACCGCGACTCGCGACGGCCGTGCGGTCGCCGAGGGTCGACCGCTGCCGCGTCGTCCGTTACAGGCAAGCAAGCTCCTTGAGCGGTGGCGTCGTCTGCCGGCCGTCGATCCCGCGCAATTCAAGGCGGACATCGACAGCGTGCTCGACCCGGCGCTGTGACATCGCCGCCGTCAAGGACGCAGAGGAAACCACCACAGCAACCGCGTGCAGGTCATGACGCTCCCGGCGATCCGGGCGGGACGATCCAACGAGTGCGCAGGTCCGGGGCGACCGCGCAGATCTCGTCGAAGTCGCGGTCGTCGTGCACCAGGACGGCGTCGTGATGGGTCCAGGACGGAGCGAACACCGGAGACAGCTGCCCCGGACCACGAGGGTCCGGGGCAGCCGACTACATGCGTCAGGGTCCGAAGAACCCTAGGACGCGGGACATGAGATCGGCCTTCTGCGCCGCCGACCCGTACTCCTCGAGCGGGAAGGCGAGGAAGACGACCTTGTAGGTGCCGGTGTCGACCGACAGGCCGTCCGGCTGTACGGCGTCGTCGGTGAACGCCGGTGCCGCGGGGGCGAGCAGGGTCAGCTCGTCGCTGAACTGGGCCCCGCCGAGCACGCTCAGGTCGAGCGGCACGGCCCCGATCCCGTTGCTGACCGGGTTACCGGCGACTCCGTTGACATGGCTGGTCGCCTTGTCGTTCTGCGCCTCGGTGCCATCCCAGGCTATGTGCATGTAGTCGTGGATGAACGCTGTCGTGCCCGCCGCCTGGTCGAGGATGTCCCAGCCGGAGACGAAGAACCGGCCGCCCCGATCCAGGTATGCCTTGAGCACGGGTTCGTAGGGCAGCAGCGGACCGGGGTACGACGTGCCGGTGAACCATACGACGTTGCGGTGCGCGTTCAGGAAGTTCTGGGGCAGGCTCCGTGTGACGGCGAGATCCCAGTAGCTGAACGGCGTACCGCTGTCGGTGAGCGCGGTCTTGTAGTACCCGCTCACGTCCGGTGCGTTGTTGTCGTTGTCGACGAGCAGCGTGTCGACCGCGACGGCGATCGTCTTGACAGTGCCGGATCCGGTCGCCGACGCGTCCGCCGACGAGGTGGCCGTGATCGTTGCCGTATCCGTCGTCCCGTCGGTTGCTCCGCCGGGCACGTCGACCCGGACGCAGACGTCCGTGCTCGCGCCAGGCGCCACGGTCGGTGTGGTGGACAGCGGCGACGTGCAGGTCGGGTCGAGCACCGACGTGCTGAACGAATTACCCGAGACGCTCACCTGGTACGTGTCGCCGTTGAAACTGATGTTGCGCAGGTGGACCGTGTAGGTCAGCGACTGCCCGACCCGGGTGCCGTCGGTCTGGGTGGCGGGGCTCACCGCCACCCCGTGTGCCGGAGCGATGGGGGTGGTGTGTGGACTGCTGGACGTGCTGGCGTTCTGGGCCGACGTCACCGAGATGCGGTCGTTCACGATGGAGTTGACCGATGCCGGCAACGACCCATCGATGTGGACGGTCAGGGTGACGGACTTCGTGCTGCCGGCAGGAACC
>JBKPDY010000058.1:0-32623 GCA_046728155.1 Actinomycetota bacterium | reverse complement strand
CGAGCACCTCGGTTCCGGCCGGGAGGTGCGGGCCGATCAGAATGTCCATCGCCAGCACGGCGGCGACCATGGTCGTTGGCACACCGCAGAAGAACCGGCCATCCTTCGGCGAGACGTTGAACCGCGCGAGCCGGACGGCGGCGCAGACGGCGACGAGAGCGCAGGCCGGACCGGCAAGCAGCGGCGAGGTACCGTCAGCGATCAGCCATTCGTAGACCACCACGGCAGCGGCGACCCCGAACGAGCTCAGATCGGCGAGTGAGTCCATCTGCGCCCCGAACGGGCTGGCCACGCCGAATCGGCGGGCGAGGCCGCCATCGCATCCGTCGAAGGCGACGCAGGCGAGAAGCGCCAACGCGGCGAACCGGAAGTCACCGTCGATGGCGAAGAACACCGCCGTCATGCCGAGCGCGAGACTCGCCAGCGTGCAGCCGTTCGCGACTGCGAACTTGAGCCGCCTGGTCGGCGTCCGCTCGCCGGGCAGCAGCGGGATGGTGACCGGGGTCGGCCGCTCCTCCCGGTCGACGCGTGGGGGCACGCGATGTGGGGCTGGCAGATCGTCTGCCGGTAGCGCAATCTGCGCAGCCCACGACCCGGCGACCGCCGGTCCGATTGCCGTGCCATTCTCCGGTCGGCGGGTCCGCAGTCGACGCCACGAGCGGTCGGGGCGGGGGAACACGACCTTCGTGCCGACGTGGGCGTTTTCACCGGAGCGGGTCTGGCCCGACCCGCGAGGACGGGTCACCCGAGCGATCATCTGAGTTGCGCGCGACCCGCCACGACGCAATCGGGCCCAGCGCCGGCCGGCGGGGCGGGGCATGTCCAGACTCCGGCGGGAACGCCAGACTCTTGGCACGGGGTTACCTCCTGTGAAACACCGGCTCGGCGACATCGTCGTCGGGGCCGGAACCAGCCGACGGCTTGGCGCACTACACGATCGCACACCCCGGCCATCTTGGCGATGGCCCGCACTGCTCAATTTTCGGACATGACCGTCTATTTCCGGTCAAACATCCCGCCGAGCGGCGTCACAATCAGTAGCCGTATATCAACGACCATCCCATTGTGACCCATCGTCGCTGTAACGGGGGCGCGATGTGGTTGGAGACACACAGGTGACTGTACGTGATTACAGTGCTGTGAGCGCCCGCAACAGGGCGGCCCGAGCGGTATCCGTCAGCATCAGATCCATCGCGTCGTAAGGGGTGAACCACTCCGCGTCGATCGTCGATCCCCCGGGATCGAGGACCTGCGGCTGCGTGGGCTGGTCGACCCGCACCCGGTAGATAACGGCTACACCGTGAAAGTCGATGGGATGCCCTTCGGGGCCCATCGCGCCGGTCTCATGCAGACTGGCCACGTCGAGCACCGACTCGATGTCTCCGGTCTGACCAGTCTCTTCGTACAGTTCGCGCATCAGTGCTATGGCGGCCGACTCGCCCGCATCGGTGCCGCCGCCGGGAAGGTGCCACCTGCCCGCGCTCGGATAGCCGTCGGAGATCCGCGCCAGTAACACCTGCCCGTCGGGATCGGTCGCCAGCGCGTACACGGCGAACCGCTGCCGCCGGTAGGGGGCCCCGGCCTGAACCCATTGGTCGGTCTCGTCCCCGTCGTCGCGACCGAGCAGCCTGGCCCCGCGTCGGGTCAGCGGGAGCCGGTCCAGGTCTGTCGGGCTGGCCCACCGGACACCGTCGCCCGTCACGCCGTCATCGGTATCGACGTCGAATACCAGCTGGTCGTCGTGGCGGACGCCGTCCGCACAACTCACGATGTCGGTCACGATGTCGCGGACCCGTCCGACCCGTACCCTCACGCCGGCCAGAGCGGAGAACGCGTCGGCTACGGTACGGCGTGGGTCCTCGCCGTGGCCGACTACAGCTCCTGGCACGCTCCACCGGCCGCCGCCGGTACGGGCGAGCAGCACCCGTCCCTCGTCGTCGAGGCACACTCCGTACGCCGTTATCCGCCGCACGCCACACCTCCTCCGCGACCGGGACGCTACCCCGAAGTTGCATTTCCCGTACCAACGTCGGAGATCCGGGCGAGTTCCCAATGCACGGCGCCAGCCGGTGGCGGCCCGGTCGACGGTGTGACCGGTCCCCGGCCGGCAGTGCTGGCCCTCGTATCCACATGCTGGGAATCGGCTAAGATCGCCGTTCTGACATCAGAAGCGCCGCCACGCGTCGTTTCTGATGCTGGCCCACCGATCTTCGCCGTTCATCCCGGAATATGAGACGCGGATGCCTTTCGCCACGCCCCGGCGGTCCGACCTCGCGCCGCCCTCAGGGCCTTTGTACGGAAATGTGGGGTGACCACGTCACCGCATTGGACAAACCGCCGTGGCGTCAGCGGTTGCCGAACGCCGCCAAGATGTTGATGATGCCCGGACCCAGAATGACGATGAAGATCGCCGGGAAGAGGCAGAAGATCAGCGGGAACAGGATCTTGATTGGAACCTTCTGAGCCTGCTCCTCGGCCCGCTGGCGCCGGCGGATCCGCATCTCCTTCGACTGCTCCCGAAGCACGGCCGCGATCGGCACGCCGAGTTCACTAGCCTGCACGACGATCGCGCAGAAGGACTTGAGTTCCGTGATATTGGTCCGTTGCCCGAGCGCACGAAGGGCGTCAACACGGGAACGACCGATCTGCATCTCCTGCAGCACCCGGGCGAACTCTCCGGCCACCGGACCGCGGCCGTATCGGGTGACCTGCGCCAACGCGGCGTCGAATCCGAGGCCGGCCTCGACGCTCACGGTCATCATGTCGAGGATGTCCGGCATGGTGATCGCGATCTTCTCCTGCCGGTTGTGCGAGAGCTGGTAGATCACGATGTCGGGGATCATGAAGCCGACCGCGGCTCCGGCCAGGCCGCCGATGACCGCAGCGACCCCGCCACCGAGGGCCCAACCGATCGGTGTACCGACGATGCCGAGCGCGACCAGACCAAGACCCTTGATCTCGAAGACCCGCTCGACCGTCCAGTATGGAGGATTACCTGCGTAATCCAGCCAGCGTCGCAACCGGGTCAACGCAGTGCCGGACGTGGCTACCCGACCCAACTGGGTCATCCGGTTGCTGACCTGGACTGGGGTGTACCGGTCGGCGCTGTCCGCGACCGCGATCGCGGTCGACCGGCCGGACCGGTACACGCTGTCGATGGCCGAGAGTCCCTTCGCCACCCCGGCCCGGCCGAAGCCAGCGGTGGCGATGTTCGCCGCGACGATCGCGAGACCTATGAAGAAAGCCAAGACCGCGACGACCATCAGACCGAGGTAGACCTTGTCCATCGTCACGCCTCCACCTTGATCACTCTGGTCATCCAGAAGATGCCGAGGATGAACAGCAGGCCACCCAGGCTGAGCATGATGATGCCGAGCGGATCGGTGAGCAGCGGCGTCATGTACGCCCGGCGGTACACGAACATGAACGTGCCGAGGATGAGCGGGAGTGCAATGAGGACATACGCGGAGAGTCGGCCCTCGGCGGACAGCGAGCTCACGTGCCGCCGCAGCCGGCCCCGTTCGCGCATCGTGTCCACGGTGTTCTGGAGCACCTCGGCCAGGTTGCCGCCGACCTCACGCTGGATCCGTACCGCCATGACCGCCCAGCCGAGGTCCTCGCTCACCGTCCGCTGAGCTACCCGCTCGAGGGCATCGGAGATGTCCGCGCCCAGCCGGTGTTCGGAGATGGCGCGTCCGAACTCAGAGGCGACCGGCTCCTGCGACTCGCGCACCAGGGAGTCGAACGCCTGCGGCAACGAGAACCCGGACTTGAGCGACCCGATGACGAGCTGGAGCGCGTCGGGCAGCTGTTCGGCGAACTGGTTGCTCCGGCGATCGATGCGGACACTCTGGTAGAGCAGCGTGCCCGCCCAGCCGATCGCCGCACCGATGAGGCCACCCGGCCAGCTCGCCACGATCGAGAGCAACGCCGCGCAGGTGACGACGGCGCACGCGCGCAACAGGACCCATTCGTGTGCCCGCATGCGCATGCCGGCGCGCTCGAGTCGCCGCGTGATCCGCTCCTCCATCCGCCCGGTCCGCACGACCGAGGCGGTGGCGGCCAGCGCAGTCCGGGCGATCACGCTGGTCACCGGCGGGTCGTTGGACGACTTGTGGCTCGCGGCCGCCCGTGCGCCCGGTCCGAAATTACTGATCTGCCGGATCCGTTCGTGCTTGAGGCTCTTCGGCCAGGCGAAGGCCAGCACGGCGACGAGCAGCGCGACGAAGAACATTGCGGCGGACGCCCGGCCCAGCCACGACGGCAGCCAGGCGAACGCGTCGGCGGCGGGCAGCGCAAAGGTCACGAGTCACCCCATCGCGGCGCCTGGTCGCGCTCCGGGCGGTTGCGGTTCTCGGATCCGCCGAACCACGACGGGATCGCGTCCTCCGCGGGCGGTGCGCCGTTGCCCAACGGATCGGAGCTCCACCCGGCGAACCCCGGCGGGGGTACATCGCCGGTGCCGGCCGGGTTCCCGTACACGTGTCCGTTGGCCCGTGGTGGTGGCGGCGGAGCTGGGGTGAAGGTCTCGAGCGGGATGGCGATGCCGGCATCGTTGAGCCGGTCGAGGAACATCGGCCGCAGCCCGGTCGGCTGCAGTGTGCCCCGGTAACGCCCGTACGCGTCGATGCCGGCACGGAAGTCGAACAGGAACAGGTCCTGCAGCGCGATGACATCGCCCTCGAGCCCGATCACCTCGGTGATGTGGGTGACGCGGCGGCTGCCGTCCTTGAGCCGGGTCTGATGGATGATGAGGTCGACCGCGGCCGCCGTCTGCTCCCGGATCGCCCGGACCGGCAGCTCGATCCCGGCCATCAGGACCATCGTCTCGATGCGAGCCAGCGAGTCGCGGGGTGAGTTGGCGTGCACCGTCGTCATCGAGCCGTCATGACCGGTGTTCATGGCCTGGAGCATGTCGAGGGCCGCGCCATCCCGGACCTCGCCGATGACGATGCGGTCGGGACGCATACGCAGGGAGTTGCGCACCAGGTCGCGCACGGTGACCTGGCCACGCCCCTCGATGTTGGGTGGCCGGGACTCCAACCGCAGCACGTGCTCCTGGTGCAGCTGGAGCTCGGCGGCGTCCTCGATCGTGACGATGCGCTCGTCGGCCGGCAGGAACTGCGAGAGCACGTTGAGCGTGGTGGTCTTGCCGGTACCGGTACCACCGGTGATCAACATGTCGAGCCGGCCCCGGATGCAGGCCGCCAGGAAGTCGGCGACCGGCTTGGTCAAGGTGCCGAACCCGATCAGGTCGTCCATGCCGTACGGGTCGGCGGCGAACTTGCGGATCGTGAGGACCGCCCCGTCGAGGGCGATCGGCGGCAACACCGCGTTGATACGGCTGCCATCGGGTAGGCGGGCGTCCACCATCGGGCTGCCCTCGTCGACCCGGCGACCGACCCTAGCGACGATCTTGTCGATGATCCGGCGCAGATGCTCTTCGTCCACAAAGGACGCATCCACCGACGTGATCCGGCCGAACCGCTCGACGTAGATCCGGTCCGGACCGTTCACCATGATTTCACTGACGTCCGGATCCCGCAGCAGCGGCTCGAGCGGCCCATGACCGAGGATCTCGTCGCATATCTCGGCGGTGATCCGGCTACGGTCGGCCGAGGTGAGTGGCGTCTCCTCCTTGTTGAGGACATCCACCAGCGTGTCGCGGACCCGCTGCTCCAGCACCTCGGCCGAGCGTTCGTTGTAGAGCTGCGGCCCGAGGATTTCCTGTAGCTCGCGGTGGACCCGCCGGCGGATCTCGGCGAGCGGCCCGCTGACCCGGGCCACCACGCCGGACGCCCCACGGGACCGGTCGACCGGCTCAACTCCGCGGCGCTGCGCAAGGCGTTCAGCGAGACTCATGGGTCACCTCATCTGCTGCGGCTCAACAGGCCCCTCAGCCCACGGGCGGCGGGTTCACCGACGCTGGGGCTGGCGAGCCTTCCGATGGCGAAGTCGCGGATCGCCTTGCTCACCGGATGCTGGGGATTATCCACCATGATAGGAACGCCACGGTTAATGGAAACAGGCACATCGCGGCTGGACGGGACGTGGGCCAGGATCGGAACGCGGATGACCCGCTCGATGTCGGTCGCGGTCAGCCCGACCTTGGCGTCTGATCGGTTGAGCACGACGAGCCGGTTCTCCTTCGGCAGATCGAGCAGATCGAACGTGTCCAGGGTGATGCGCAGGTTCTTCAGCGCCGGTATGTCGGGCGTGGTGAGCAGGACGTGCAGGTGCGAGGCGTCCAGCGCGGTCAGCACATGGTCGGTGAACTGAGGCGGTGTGTCGACCACCAGGAAGTCGAACATGCCCTTGGCCAACCGCAGAATGTCGGAGACGAGGCCCTGGGTCACGCGCTCCGCCTCGGCCGGCCCGGCCGGCGCGAGCAGCGTGTCCAGGCCCGGCGCGTACGGGGTGAGCAGTGCCCGGACGGCCGTTTCGTCGAGTTGGTCGCCCATGCCGACCCCGTCGGCGATGCTGCGCTCCGGTACCAGTTGCAGCATGATCGCCACGTCGCCGAACGCGAGGTCCAGGTCGATCAGACCCACCTTGCGGGCTCCGCCGGCCGCCAGCGCACAGGCGATGTTCGTCGCGAGCGTGGTCTTGCCGCAGCCGCCCTTGGCCGCGAAGACCGTGATCACCCGGGAGTCGAACTCCGGCCCGCCCGGTAGCACCATCCGGCGTGGGACCACCGGCCCCATCTGGCGCGAGACCTCCATCGACCGCGCGCACGCCGCCAGCAGGCCGGCCGGGTCGTTGGCCGCCACCACTTCCCGTACACCGGCCCGGATGGCCTCGCCGAGCAGGCCGACATCGAGCCGGTCCCGGATCAGGATGACGCCGAGGTTGGGCCGGTTCACCCGGTACTCGGCCGCGAAAGCCAGCGCCTCCCCGAGGTCGACGCCGGGGCCGAGCACGGCGAGTGTCTCGGCCGGAAACTGCGCGAGGAGCGCGGCCAGCTCGGGTCCCGCCGCCGCGGTATGCACATCGCTGCCGAGCAGCACGGCGAACTGCTGAGCATCGCGCCGATACGGCTCGAACAGGATGGTCATGTCATTTCTCCGATGGGGCGGTTATCAGGGGCTCGGTCGATTGTTCATCCACCGTCGGGCGTTGCGGCAGTGGTGTCGCTGAGCAGACCTACAGAGATGGTGCCCCGGTTCTTCGCCTGAAGGAGGGCCTCAGCGTCGGTCTGGCTCACGCCCACGCTGACGAGCAATCCACTGCCCACGGGACTGACAGCGAGCAGCTTTATCGGCGCAAGCAACACCTTGGTGAGCGATGCGGAGCCACCCGATGTCTGCAGCGTGTAGCTCGAGAAGATGGCTACATCATCGCCGACGTGGAAATGGCTCGCCGCTTGCACGGGCGTCACGGTTTGTACCCAGATGGCGATTTTCCCGTCGGGGAGCGCGAGATCATTGGTGCCGCGAGCGGTTCTGTCGAAGTTGGTCTGCAGCAAGATCGTACCCTTGGGAATGGTCGTCTGCAGCACCAAGGTGTCGTAGCTCTGGTTGAGGTCGGAAAGCGCACTGTCATCTACGATCGCCTTGGGGAACTGTTTCGACGTGACGAGGTTCCTGCTCCTGATGGTCGCGCCGGAGGTACCTGCCTGGATGTCGGAGGCCGCGACCAGCACGAACACGCCGTCATGCAGCCGGTCCTGCGCCCGCTTGTCCGCCGTCAGGATGAGGAAGAGGCCGCCGGCGGCACCGAGGGCGGCGAGCACGATCGCGACAGCGATGGCGGTGATGCGACGAGTCATGAGTCCCGGTCTTTCGGCTATGGAGTGGATCAACCAATGAGCTTCACGGTCGTGTCGTTGGACGGTACGGCATGGTTGATAGGAATGAGCGGGCCGGTGAAGTAACCCGACACGCAGCGTTGGAACATATGCAGGCACGGATCGTTGCCGCCACTGAGGACCGAGGGCTCGTCGTGGACGCCGTATCCGGGCACCGGCGGACCGAACTGGAACCCGGTCACCACGAACGGGGCAAGCCACTGAACGTGGTAGTTGATGTTGTCCTGGGGTCCGCTTTCTTGGTCGTACACAGGCAGGTAGACGCTCTCGCTCGAGGTCCACAACTGCCGTAACGCGGTCTCGCACGACAGCGGCAGGATGGTGAAGATCTCGTGTTCCCAGAAATAGCCGTGAACGTTGCCGTTGGCGGGAATGCTGGCCGCGCAGTCCGACCCGGCATCAATGAACCCCATCTGGCCTGAGCCGAAGTCGGGTGGGGGGTGACCGCTGTCCGGTGGCGGCTCGTACTCGGGATGGCTGCCGGGACAGTCGAAGTGCTGGTCCCAGATCATGAATACGTGCTGGTCGCTGGGTTGCGGGTTCTGCGGGTCGGCGAAGTGGGTATTGTCGGCGGTGGCGACGTTGTACTCGCACACCGAGGCAGTCATGGCCAGCACGTTTAGCCCCGAGCCCCAGCCGGCGCGGGCGCAGGCGCCGATGGACGCGCCGGTGTAGCCCTCGTTTCCGGCCATCGTCTGGGCGAACACCGGCGGGAGCACGAACTTCCCGTCCAGCGTCTGGGTCGAAAGGCGCACCTCGACGTACGCGGCACCGTTGCCGGGCGGGTCGCCGATGCAGTCGGTCAGGTTGTTGTTGATCGGCCCGCACGGGGCCAGTTGGCCGCCGGGCACGTCGCCGCAGACCTCCGCAACCTTCGAGGTCTGGTCGTCGGAGTTCGCGTCCGCATAGTGCTGGGCGTACGCGACGATAGTTCCGTCGTCCGTACACTGTGGAGCGTTCGTGGCGCAGGCCTTGGCGACCGCCAGTGCGGCCGAGTCGGCTCCGCTCTGCAATTGCTGATGCTCCAGGTAGAGCGCGCCGACATCGACCGTGAGAGCCAGGAACCCCAGCAGCACGCCACCGCCGAGCAGGATAGCGACGATCACCGCGACGGCGCCCCGGTCGTCGCCGGGCCGGCGCAAGCCGCGTCCGGCGAGCCGGTCGAGCACCCCGCCGCGGATCACCCGACACACGGTGACACGCTCGTGGACGTCAGATCGATCGAGCCACCCCCGAGATTGGCGAACGCCGCGAGCGGCGTGACGAAGGTGAAGTGGTACGTGAGGGTGGCCGTCGCGTCATCGCCCGGAGCTGGCGTGCTCGGACAGGCAACGACATTGACATCCATTTCGCCGGGCGCCGGATTCAGCCCGGCGGCGGCCAGGTTGGCCTGGTCCTCTCCTTTGGCCTGACCGAAGATCGCACCGGCCCGCGCCCCCGCCTGGGCCGCCTCGGTTAACGTGATCTTCGTGTAGAGCATGCGGCCGAAGTCGATGATCCCGAAGATGACCAGCAGCAGAACCGGGAGGACCAGGGCGAACTCGACGGCCGCCGCCCCTCGTTCACCCCGCACCCCGCGCCCCAACCTCATGCGATGGACCTACTCACCGTTGCCTCGTACGGCATCGTTGCCGAGCTCGAATAGATGATCAACGCCTTGACCTAGGAACGTGATCGCGACGACCACGACAACGGCGATGAACGCGGCAAGCAGCGCGTACTCGACGGCTGTCGCACCCTGATCCCCACGACGCCTCGGCATTGGGATCCTTCCGATCACGATCAGCCGCGATGCCCGCCGATCGAAGGATCGGCGGGCATACCAGCCGGTAAAGCCGAGTGTCGATCGGCTGCGGTGGAGCTGTGCCGCCGGCTTAAGGCGCAGCCGGGTTCTGGACAGGGCAGGTCTGGCTGGTGCCACCACCGTGGGTCACCGTGTCGCAAGCTTGCTGAAACCTGTTCTGCAGGGCGTTGCCGAGGACGAGCACCGTGCCAGCGATGATCACAGCGATGAGGGCCACCAGCAGCCCGTACTCGACGGCCGAGGCGCCGTCGTCTCGACGCGTGAGGCCACGCAGCTTGCCGAGGAGCTTCTTCACGAGTATTTCTCCTTCATTGACCGTCGTCCACCCATACGGACGGCTGGGGTTTGAGTGTGCTCCGCTCGAACCCGCGCAACATTTCCGTAGGCGTGTCTATCGCGCTGTCGCCTTCCCGACCAAGGGACCGTTCGGTCATTTATCAGGTCCGACTGACGAAGTTGATCAAGCCGGACATGCCGATGGCCGCGAACGCACCGGTGAGCATGGCCGGACCATAAGGCACCGATCCCCGCCGATCGACCCTGTGGGCCACCAGAAGTCCGATCACTACCGGGGCGTTCAGCAGCGGCGGGAGCAGCAAACCGAGGAGGACCGGCCGCCAGCCGAGCCAGCCGAGGAAGAGACCGAGCAAGACGGCGAGCTTGACGTCTCCGAACCCGAACCCGCCGCGCGCGACCAGGAAGAGCACGAAGTAGACGGCGCCGAGCACCGCGGCGCCGATCCCCGCCCGCACCAGCGCGCTCCACTCGCCCGTGACCGCCGCGACGAGGCCGAATAGGACGACGCTGACCGAGATGGCCGGTATCACCAGGTCATGCGGAAGTCGCTTGCAGGCGATGTCGATGGCGCCGAGCAGCACGGCGAACACGCAGAGCGCCACGTACAGCGGCAACGCGGCCACCAGCCCCACCGCGTACGCGACGACGGCCGCGGCGGCACCCGCGATCGCACCGGTCGCCCACGCCGGCGGGCCCCAGGCCGTCCCGCATTCCGGGCAGCGACGACGTACGCCTGCCCATGGCACGTCCCGATCACACGTCCCGCATGTGCTGCGCAACGGCTCGTCGGCCGGGACTGCGAACCGGTACACCATCGGCGGGAGGAACCAGCCGGCGACCAGGCCGACCGTCCCGCCGAGTACCACCGCGAGCGCTGCCACCGTGGCAGCCTAGGCCTCACGGGATCAGGCCGCTTGTGCAGCCCTTGTTCCGTTGCGGGCGAGGGCGCTCCTGATCGTGACCAGCACGTACTCATGTCGTTCGATTAGATCCAGCCAGGTGAACCTCAGTACTGTCCATCCGGCAGCCACCAACCGGTTCTGCCTGGTTCGGTCATGTTGGAAGCGATCCGGGGTGATATGGAACGCGAGTCCATCCAACTCCACCACCACCTTCTCCGCCGCGAACACAACATCGCCACAGCCGATCTTGCCCCGGATGTCCCTTATCTCAGCGTTCGCTCGCCAGCCAGTGATCCCTGCCTCGAACAGCAATGCGGTCAGCCGGCGCTCCGCCGCCGACCGCTCTCCGCCGGCTGCAAGCCGTAGCAGGGCCCTCACGTCGCGGATACCCCGCCGCCCGACGTTGGCGTGCGTCAGCTCCCGCAACCCGTCCAGCGTTGCCCATCGCTGCTGTAGGGCTCGATCCAGCAGGACTATGGCTTGGTCTTTGGGGATCAGGCGGAGGCAGTCGAAGACGGTGCGCTGCCGCCAGGTCGTCCGGCAACCCGCTACCCAGCCGATGTCAGCCTCGTCGATATCCAGCTTCAAGACCACGGCACCAGGCAGGGTTCGACGGCTGTACGCCGGCACAGCGAGCACCGTGCGGTCATCGGTGACCGGCATGCCCCACACCCGTGCGGCCGACGGCCCGGCCAGCATCGAGCCCCTGAGCGCCAGCAGCGCCGCGCGGTCACGCAACACTTGCGTGACCTCGGTACCCGCTCGCGTCAGTGTCGACCCGATCACCACCAGCCACTCGCCCGACGCCAGCCGGCGGGTGACCTGATAGCCAGAGAACCCGCACCGCCGCGCATCGTCTCGGGTAAAGAGTCCTCGCTGTCTCTGCGTCACCCGGCCAAGCCGTCGTTCGTCCACGCCGTCCAGCCTGCCGCCGCCCGTGTACGGCGGCTCCCGGCACTTTCTGGGCCGTGGACATCGGGGTGGTCTGTGGATAACCCGACAAACCCCGAAGATTCAACAGAGAGTCGCGACGACCCTAGTTTTCTGCCGTCTCAGGCGACCTCTGTTGGATCTTGCAGGCGAGGCTGGCGGGCTAAGGTTCGAGTCGCCGCGCTCACTCCCACTCGATGGTGCCGGGCGGTTTGCTGGTCACGTCGAGCACGACCCGGTTGACCTCGCGCACCTCGTTAGTGATGCGGGTCGAGATGCGTGCGATCAGGTCGTAGGGCAGGCGGGACCAGTCCGCGGTCATGGCGTCCTCACTGGAGACCGGGCGCAGCACGATCGGATGGCCGTACGTACGGCTGTCGCCCTGGACGCCGACACTTCGTACGTCGGCCAGCAGCACAACCGGGAACTGCCACACCGTGCGATCCAGTCCGGACGCGGCCAGCTCCTCCCGCGCGACCGCGTCGGCCGCGCGTAGCACGTCGAGCCGGTTCCGGGTCACCTCGCCGATGATCCGGATGGCGAGTCCCGGCCCCGGGAAAGGATGCCGCCAGACCATCGCCGGTGGCAGGCCGAGGGTGGCCCCGATCGCGCGGACCTCATCCTTGAAGAGCGTGCGCAACGGTTCGACCAGCGTGAACGCGAGGTCATCGGGGAGGCCGCCGACATTGTGATGCGACTTGATGTTCGCCGTACCGCTGCCGCCGCCGGACTCGACCACGTCGGGGTAGAGCGTGCCCTGAACGAGGAACTCCACGTGCTCCTCCGCGTCGAGGTCGCGGGCGGCCGCTTCGAAGACGCGGATGAACTCCCGTCCAATGATCTTGCGTTTCGCCTCCGGATCGGTCACTCCGTGCAGAGCGGCAAGGAACTGGTCGGCGGCGTCGACGACCCGCAGCTGGATGCCGGTGGCGGCGACGTACTCCTTCTCGACCTGCTCCGCCTCGCCGGCGCGCAGGAGACCGTGATCCACGAAGACACAGGTCAACTGGGACCCGACCGCTCGGTGGACGAGCGCGGCGGCGACCGCGGAGTCCACCCCACCGGACAGGGCGCAGATCACCCTGCGATCTCCGACCTGAGCCCGGACCGCGGCCACCTGCTCGTCGATGATCCCGGCCGCCGTCCAGGTGGGCTCGATCCCGGCAATGTCGTAGAGGAAACGTTCGAGCACGCGTTGTCCGTACGCCGTATGCGCCACCTCGGGGTGGAACTGGACACCCGCACGCCGGCGGGCGACGTCCTCGAACGCGGCGACCGGTGCGCGCGGGCTGCTCGCTGTGACGGTGAACCCAGCCGGGGCCACGGTCACGCAGTCGCCGTGGCTCATCCACACGGTCTGATCCGGCGGCAGCCCGGAGAACAGCGTGCCCGCTGCGGTCACCGAGAGCGGTGTCCCGCCGAACTCCCGTTGGCCGGTATGTTCCACACCGCCGCCGAGAGTGCGAGCCATCGCCTGGAAGCCGTAACAGATGCCGAAAACCGGTACCCCTGCGTCGAACAGCTCCGGATCGACCTGGGGCGCGCCGGGTTCATACACGCTGGACGGACCACCGGAGAGGATGATCGCGGCCGGGTTCCGCGCCACCAGTCGAGCCACCGGTGTGGAGTGCGGCACGATCTCGGAGTAGACGTTCGCTTCCCGGACCCGACGCGCGATCAGCTGCGCGTACTGCGCGCCGTAGTCGATCACCAGCACCGGGCGCGGCGCGGCCGGTCCACTCGCTGTCGGCTCGCTCACGGTGTCGAGCCTACCGAGGTGTGTACGGCACTCCATGCTTCGCGTGGTACGCCCGGACCCACGTGTCGTCGAGCCCGTCCGCATACGGCCCGCCCGGGCTGTTCACGACCCAGACGTGCATCATCTCGGGGGTCGTGATGTTCACGGTCAGCGCCGAACAGCTGCCGAACGGGGTGACCAAACCGAATCCGGGTGGTAGGAGACCCACACAGACGTTGTGCGCGTGCCAGTGCGTGATCGGACCACCGGGGGCCGGACCAGGTTGGCCCGCGGTCGGCATCACGAACAGCGCGCCGAGCAGGGTCGCCCGTCCGCCGGAGATGGCGTAGACGAGCGTCTCCGGCCGCTGCGGGTCGAGCACCCGACCGTCGGACTGGTACGCCTTGTTCTCGAGGTGGACAGCGGTCCCCTCGTGCACGAGCGGAAGCGTGTACCCGGCCGCCAGTGCGGCATCCAGGTTCGCGAACCGTACGGTGTCCCGCCGGACCTCGGCGGCCAACGCGGCCGCGGCCTGCTGCTGCACGGCCGTGGCGTCCTCCCCCGACGGCAGTCGGACCACGATCCCCGCCTGAGCCCGGGACGCCTGAGCGTGACCGTGTACGTGGTCAGGGTCGAACTCGGACGCGGAAGCGGATGCTGCGCCCGGCGATGCGCTGTGGGCGACGAGCGTCCCGGCCCAGATCAGGGCCCCGACGAGGAAGGTGGACGCGACAGTGCCGGCCGAGCCCGCGAACCGGGCAAACAAACGCCGCCGGCCCCGCTCGCGCAGTGGCACCAGGCACACGCCGAGTCCGGCCAGCTCGGCCATGACCGTCACGAGGCCGACCTGGTCGGGCTGCTCCGCGCCGGTCACGCTCACCGCGGCGTACGCGATCAGCGCAACCGTGAACAGCAGGGCCGACCAGAGGCGCCAGGACCGGCCCTCGACGACCCGCATGGCGACCCAGGCGAACGCGGCTCCGGCCCCGAGGAAGCCCACGACGAGAACCGGGCGGTCGTGCTGACCGAAGGGCAGCGCCGCGTGCACGGCGGCGCAGGCCGCGAGCAGCCACGCTTCCCAGCGCTCGACCGTCGTCAACGGGGCACGGACCTTATCGGGACCGGCGCGAACGCCCAGGCCCACGGGCATCGGCGTGCCCAGGCGCCGGGCAACCAGCACGACGAAGGGAAGCAGCAACAACGCCAACAGCGCCAGGATGTGCTCCGGGGCGATCCCGATCTCGAAGGCATCGACCGGGTTCACGACCGCGGCTCCTGCCCGACAGTAGGCTGCGCCCCGGTCGGCTGCGCCAACACGCGTACGGTCATCAGGTCGTCGACGATCGGAGCTGGCGCGTAGGGATCCTGCGGCACAGGGTATGCCGCCGGCCGGGGCATGCGGCCGGGCATTGACCGGCCGCAGAGCACGATGAGCGCGACCGGAACAGCCACGTTCGTAGCCAGGCCGACCAGGTTCACGGTGAGCCCGATCGCCGGGATGAGCGAGAGAAGCAGTTGTACCGCGAACCCGGCCAGCGCGATGCCCTGCAGGACGATCAGTGTGATCATCGCCCAGCGGCGCCCGGAGACAACCTTTGCGCCCAGCCAGAGCAGGACGGCGCTCTTGGCGACCGGCAGCACCAGGTACGCCGGGTTACCGCCCATCAGCAGCGTCTCGCCCGCGCCCGCGAGGAGGACGAAGGCTACCTGCAGCAGACACAGCACGTAGCAGATGTCGGCCGGCCCGCCGCGGCTCGGCGTGGCGACCTCGACAACCGTCACACCATCACGGTGCCCGCCGATTGTGAGCCGGCCGTGAGGCGGTCATGAGAAATCGATGAGGAACGTCACGGCGGAGGTGGACGGCTCGTTCCGTAGAGCCATGCCCCGAACAGCGGGTGCAGGTCCTTGCCGGCGATCCGGTCGGCCAACGCGATGAACTGCTCGGTCGTGCCGGTGCTGCCGGCCCGGTCTGCGGCCCACTCCCGCAGGATCCGGAAGAACGCCGCGTCGCCGACGGTTACCCGCAGGGCCTGCAGGGTCATCGCACCGCGGGTGTAGACCGAGTTGCCCGTACGTTCGCTGAAAAGATCGTCAACGGGCGGGTTGCCCGGCGGCGTCTGCCACATGATCTGCGGGCTGTTCGCGTACGCGGCGTCGAAGGTCTGCTGCTCGGTCGGTCCGCCGTGACCGGCCGACCAGAGCCACTCCGCGTATGTCGCGAAGCCTTCGTTGAGCCAGATCTCGCGCCAGTCGTGAACGGATACGCTGTCGCCGTACCACTGGTGGGCCAGCTCGTGCGCGACGACCTCGATACCGCTCGCCTGATTGGCGAAGAATCCGGCCGAGTAGACCGGCCGGGTCTGGTTCTCCAGCGCGAAGCGGATCCGGTTGTCGCTGATGACGATGCCGCCCATGGCGTCGAACGGGTACGGGCCGAACTTCGAGGCCAGGAAGTCGATCACCTCGGGCGTACGGGCGAGAACGCTGTCCACCGAGGTCGGCAGCGACGGGTCGACCGCGGTCACCACCGGCTTGCCGTCGTGGGTGCCGTCGTGCACCCGGTAGTGTCCGATCACGACAGTCGCAAGGTATGGGGCCATCGGCGCGGACTCGACCCACGTCCAGGTGGTGAATCCGCCCGCCGAGCTGTGGCCCGTGAGGATCCCGTTGGAGAGCACGGCCAACCCGTCCGGGGCGGCGACCGCGATGTGGTAGGTCGCCTTGTCCCGCGGATGGTCGTTCACCGGGAACCAGGACGCAGCCACCTGCGGCTCACCTATGGCGATGGCACCGTCGCGTGTGGACAAGAAGCCGGTGTCGCCGAGCCCGGGTTCGCGGTACGGCTCGGGCACACCGGCATAGGTGACGACGGCCACGAACCGGCGGCCGCCGGCGAGCGCAGTCTTCGGAGTCACGACGAGCTCGTCGCCGTCCGCCCGAGCCGCCGCAGCAGCACCGTCGACGGTGACCGACGAGGCGACCAGCCCCCGCAGATCGAAGTCGAACCGGCTGAGGCCGGCCGTCGCCGTGGCCGTGATGGTCGCCGTGCCGGCGAGCCGATGGCTCGCGGGATCGTAGCGCACGCTCAGGTCGTAGCTCGCCACGTCGTAGCCCCCGTTGCCGGCGAGCGGAACGTACGGGTCGCCCAGACCGGGCGCTCCGACGGTACCGGTCTGCGTTGGCGAGGCCGTGGCCGTTGGTGGGGTGGTCGGGGTGACCGACGGAGCACCGGTACAGCCCGTGAGCGCGAGCAGGGCGGCGACAACTGCGGCGCAGCGGCGTGAGCGCGATGAACGCCTACCTGTCGAGGACAAGGCCGACCTTCTGGAACTCCTTGAGATCGCTGTAGCCGCACTTCGCCATCGCCCGCCGTAGACCGCCGAACAGGTTGAGGCCGCCGCTGGGATCATCGCTCGGCCCGTACAGGAGCTGCTCGAGTGTCCCTAGTGGAGGTTCCGCGGCCCGTAGCGACCCGCGGGGAAGCTTGGGGTGGCTGGCCGAGGAGTGCCACCACGCACCCGCCGCCGGGGCCTCGTCGCAGCGCGACAGGGCGGCCCCGAGCATCACCGCGTCGGCGCCGCACCCGAGCGCCTTGGCGATGTCGCCGCTGGTCTGGAGGTTCCCGTCGGCGATGAGGTGGACATAGCGACCGCCGGTCTCATCGAGGTAGTCGCGCCGGGCGGCGGCGGCGTCGGCGATCGCCGTCGCCATCGGTACCCTGATGCCCAATACGGTGTCCGTTGTGGACCAACGGTCGGCGCCGACCCCGACGATCACACCGGCGGCTCCGGTACGCATGAGGTGGAGCGCGGTCTTGTAGTCGGTACAGCCACCTGCGATGACCGGCAGGTCGAGATCGGCGATGAACTCCTTGAGGTTGAGCGGTTCGTCCTGAGTGGACACATGCTCGGCCGAGACGATGGTGCCCTGGATGACCAGGATGTCGACGCCGGCGTCGAGGATGACGGGGGCGAGCGAGAGCGTGTGCTGCGGGGAGACCCGTACGGCCACGGTCACCCCGCCATCACGCAAGACCTTGACCCGGTCGGCGATCAGCTCGGGCCGGATCGGCGCGGCATAGATCAGCTGTAGTCGCCGGGTCACCGCAACGCTCAGATCGTCGTGCAGCGAGGCCACCTGCTCGAGCTGCGTGCGCGGATCGTCGTACCGGCACCACAGACCCTCGACGTTGAGGACCCCGAGGCCGCCGAGCCGGCCGATCATGACGGCCGTGGTCGGGCTCATCGTCGCGTCGCTCGGATGGGCCACGCAGGGGATCCGGAACGGATAGGCATCCAGCTGCCAGGCGGTCGACACGTCGTCGACGTCACGCGTGCGGCGGCTCGGCACGATGGCGATGTCGTCCAGGTGGTAACCCCGCTGCGCCGTCTTGCCGATGCCGATCTCGACCACGTCGCGCACCGCAACGCTCCTTCATCTGTCGCCTCGTCTGTCGACCGCCCCGGGCGCGTCTCCTAATGGGAGTGGTAGTTCGGGGCTTCGACCGTCATCTGGATATCGTGCGGGTGGCTCTCCTTGAGGCCGGCGGCGGTGATCCGGACGAGCCGGCCGCGTTCTTGCAACGCGGCGATGTCCGCCGCTCCGACGAAACCCATGGCCGCCCGGAGCCCGCCGGTAAGCTGGTACGCGACGGCCCCGAGGGGTCCACGGTAAGGCACCTGGCCCTCGATGCCCTGCGGGACGAGCTTGTCGTCGGAGAACACATCGTCCTGGCCGTACCGGTCCTTGGAGTACGAGCGGGCTTGACCGCGGGTCTGCATGGCCGCGAGCGAACCCATACCCCGGTACGACTTGAACTGCTTGCCGTTGATGAAGATCAGTTCCCCGGGGCTTTCCTCGCACCCGGCGAGGAGCGAGCCGAGCATCACCGTGTCCGCGCCGGCGACGATCGCCTTGGCGATGTCGCCCGAGTACTGCATGCCCCCGTCACCGATCACCGGGACCCCGGCCGCCTTCGCCGCCCGGCTGGCCTCCATGATCGCCGTTACCTGCGGGACACCCACCCCGGCGACGACTCTCGTGGTACAGATCGACCCCGGCCCGACGCCGACCTTCACCGCGTCCGCGCCGGCCGCGACCATGGCCGCGGCCCCCTCGTGGGTCGCGACGTTGCCTCCGATGATGTCGACGTCGGTCAGCTCGCCCTTCAGCCGGGCGACCATCTCCAGCACGTTGCGGCTGTGACCGTGGGCCGAGTCGACGACCAGCGCGTCGACACCGGCGTCGACCAGCGTCCGTGCGCGCTTGTACGATTCGTCGCCCACGCCGACCGCCGCGGCCACCCGGAGCCGCCCGGCCGGATCCTTCGTGGCGTGCGGATACTGTTCGCTCTTGGCGAAGTCCTTGACAGTGATGAGCCCCGCGAGACGGCCCGACGGGTCGACGATCGGCAGCTTCTCGACCTTATGACGGCGCAGCAGCCCGAGCGCCTGGTCTGACGTGACCCCTACCGGTGCCGTCACCAGCGGCATCACGGTCATCACATCGCGCACCAGCGCTGTCTTGTCCGTCACGAACCGCATGTCCCGGTTGGTCACGATGCCCACCAGCATTCCGTCGGCGTCCACAACCGGTGCACCGGAGATCCGGTAGCGGGAACACAGCCCGTCCACATGCGCGACGGTGTCCTCCGGCGAACAGGTCACCGGATTGGTCACCATGCCCGCCTCCGACCGCTTGACCAGGTCGACCTGCTGTGCCTGGTCCTCGGCGGAGAAGTTGCGGTGCACCACGCCGATGCCCCCATGCCTCGCCATCGCGATGGCCATCCGCGCCTCGGTGACCGTGTCCATCGCGCTCGACACCAGCGGAACCTGCAACGTGATCCGGCGGGACAGGCGCGCCTGGGTCCGGACCTCGCTGGGGATCAGGTCCGACTCGGCCGGCAGCAGCAGTACGTCGTCGAACGTGAGGCCGAGCGGCAGGTCCATGGGTGGGTCCCCGATCCTCGGGCCGGCCCGTAGCGTGGCCGACGCGCTAATGGTAGTGGAGCCGTTTGCACGGACAGTTTACTGACGCTTTGTGCATAAGCCGGCGTCCGCGCTGACACGGTGCGTCGGCCGGCTCGGGATCTGCGAGACAAAGGCGCTCCGGGTACGCGCACGCGAAGAGCCGCAGCGATACGGTGGAACTGTGCATGACGAGCCGCTGGACCCGTTCCACGACGATCCCGTGGACCCGGTGACCGACCTCGACGAGTCGGACGATCCACAGGAGCCGCTGAGCGAGGACGAGCGCACCGATGTGGAGGAGGACCTCTCCGATCTGGAGGTCTTCGAGGCTCTACTGTCCCCGGTCGGGATCCGCGGGCTCGTCATCGACTGTGAGGATTGCCACGAGCCGCATTTCTTCGACTGGGCCCTGCTGAAGGCGAATCTGCGCCACCTGCTCGACTCCGGCCGACCGCGGGTCCACGAACCGGCGTTCGATCCCGATCCGGACCACTACGTTTCCTGGGAGTACGCGCGGGGCTATACCGATGGCGTGCACGACACGCTGCTTGAAGACGACGACGACAAGGACGGCGCGCAGGACTGACGGCCGTTGCTGCGCGGGGACGACGTTGATTACCACCGTGGCTCTATCTGCTCCCACATCCCGGGATCACCGGGTAAAGAACAGCGTTTGGACATCAGAAACGACGCGCGGAGCCTGTCTCAAATTCTGGTTTCCCTAGGGGCTAAGTCACTCTTGGAAGTGCCTCGGCGGCAGCGCCAGCCGGCATCTTATCCACATACTGGGAATCGATCGTATGGTCGCCGTCAGGGCATCAGAAGCGTCGCCACGCGTCTTTTCTGGTGTTGGAACAGCGATCTTCGATCGCCCGTCCCGGGATGTGAGAGGCAACAACCCCTTTCACAAGCTCCGCTAGTCGATCTCGCAACGGTGGACGGGGACACCGCAGTTCGCGATACCGCGGCTCCGTGCGGGCGCCGTGATCCGGTAACGGCGATCTTGTCGCCGGTTCCCAGCATGTGAACCCCCCACAACGCCCACCGCCGGTGACGCCCGCCTCGAGCGCCGGCGCGCCCGCCACCAGATGCCAGGCGCCGGGGTCGTCGCCGGTTCACCCGGGACACGCGCGACTGCGCAACCGGCTCCGTGGCGCGCTGTCGGTGCGAACGCGACGATCATGATCATCAGTGGACGATTCCGGCCCGGAACGCGGCGGCGACGGCATGTGCCCGGTCACGGGCGCAGAGCTTGCGGAAGAGCCGGCGGGCGTGCGTCTTGACGGTGTCCTCGGAGACGAAGAGTTCTCGGCCGATCTCGGCATTGCTACGCCCTTCGGCCATACCGCGCAGCACCTGGAGCTCCCGTTCGGTCAACGTGATGCCGCGCGCTTCACTCAGTCCGAGGGCGACCGTACCGGCGGTGGCGGCGAGCCCCGCACCGCCCGGCTCGGAATCCGCGCCGGTGTCCTCGCCCTCGCCAGCCTCGGAGCGCTGAAGCGGTACGGCCTGCATCGAGGAGGGCCGTATGAGCAGCATCAACGTCTTGGCCACGGTGGCGACGAGCTCCTCCCGTTCCCCACCCCGGATCAACCCTCGGGCGCCGGCATCGACCGTGGCCTGAGCGACCCCGGACTCCTCCGGGCCCAGGAAGACGACCGTCGCCCGCGGGGCGTGGGAGAGCACACGTCTGGTGAATGCGACCGTGTCGGGCCGGACCGAGGCGGTGTCGACGAGCATGACATCCGCCGGCGTCTCCGCGACGCGGGCGAGTGCGTCCGCCCCCCCGACCGCCGTGGAGATTACACCGCCGAGACCGAGCCGCGCGGCCGCGGTAGAGACGACCTGTGCCGCGCCGGCTGTTCTGACACAGATGAGTATTGATCGCACCCGAACCCCCCTTTTCAATAACAAAAGGGAACCACGAGCGGACCCGGTTGACGGCCACTTTGCCGGAGTTGATCAGTTCCGTTGTCCTCGATGTCGCGGTACGGTCTCTGTCGGGATGCGCCGGCCCTTGCGCGGGAGGCGAAGGAAATGTCGAATGTGAGTAGGTTGCCCGGGCCCTCCGCTGATGTATGGGACTGGCAGCGCGCCGGCGCCTGCCGAGGTCGGGACAGCGCCCAGTTCTTCCATCCGGACGGTGAGCGCGGGGCATCCCGGACCAGACGTGAGCTTGCCGCGAAGGCTGTTTGCCGTACGTGTCCGGTCCGGGCCGAGTGCGCGGCGCACGCGCTCGTCGCCCGCGAGCCGTACGGCGTCTGGGGCGGCTTCACCGAAGGCGAACGGTTGCGGCTGCTGGAGACGAACTGGGAAGACTTCTCCGATCGGGCGCGTGGACGCGTTGACGTTCATCGACTGGAGGCTCGCCTGAGCCCGCAGCGGCTACTACCCACGCAGCGGCTGGCCTGACACCGGCGGTCAGGAGACGGTGACGACGATTGTGTGGTAGCCGGTTGCCCCGTCCGGCGGGGGCGGCGCCTGGGCCGAGGTCTGCACATCGCCGGCATTGTCGGTCGCCCGTACGCGCAGCCTGTGGTCGCCGGACGTCGCATTCCAGTTGACCGACCACAGCCGCCACGTGTCGACGGAGGCGACCTCGGCGAGGGTCGCCGTCATCCAGGGACCATTGTCGACCTGCACCTCCACCTTCGAAATCCCGCGGTGCTGGGCCCAGGCGACGCCGGCGATCGTCACGTTGCCACGGCTCACCGTCGAGCTGTCCCGCGGGCGGTCGATCCGGGACTCCGTCTTGATGGGCGCCATCTGCGCCCAACCGCGCGGTACCCAGTACGCGTCGAAGTCGGCGAACGTGCTCAGCTCCAACTCCGCCAACCATTTGGTGGCCGACACGTACCCGTAGAGGCCGGGCACGACCATCCGAGCCGGGAAGCCGTGCTCGAGCGGGAGCGCCTCGTCGTTCATGGCGACGGCGATCATGGCGTCGCGCCCGTCCAACAGGACCTTGGTCGGCGTACCGGCCGTGAAGCCGTCCACCGACCGGCTCACGACCTGGTCGGCCGCGGGGTCGGGCCGAGCCATGTCGAGCAGGTCCTTCACCGGTACGCCGAGCCATTTGGCGTTGCCGACCAGGTCGCCGCCGACATCGTTGGAGACGCAGGTCAGCGTCACATACCGCTCGATCATGGGGCGCTTCAGCAGTTCGTCCCAGGTGATCGTGAACGGGTTGCCGACCCGACCCTTGACGGACAAGGTCCAGCCCGCCGGCTCCACGCGCGGCACGACGATGGCGGTGTCGATGCGGTAGAAGTCCCGGTTGCTGGTGACGTAGCTGAGATCCGCGACGTTCGCGCCCGGGGGTACCTGCGCCCGGGTTCCCGATGGCGCCGGCAGGACCAACGCCTGGCGAGCGGCGTTGACGGCCGAGCCCTGGCCGAGAATCCGACCGACGTACCCCGCCGCGGCCGCCCCGACGACGGTCGCGCCGGCGATGGTGAGAAATCGACGTCGCTGCCGGGCGAAGTACCCCATCTCCCGGCCCATGTCGGCGGACCCGGAAGCCTCCGCCGCCCGCTGCGCCAAGCGGAGCAGGAACCATAGCGCGAAGCCCGCGACGACGCCGCCCAGGATTGACGGCAGAACCCAAGCGGGTTTGGCGCCGGTACGGGTGAGGGCGGCGAAGACTCCCACGACCGCGAACACCGCGATACCGGCCAGACCCCACCACAACCGCAGGGCGCCGGCGATTCCGATGAGCGCCGCGAAGATGAGCAGAACGACGATGGTCCCGACCTGCAATGCCAGCTTGTCGTTGGTGCCGAAGAGCCGGATCGCCAGATCCTTACCCGACTCGGGCACCCGGTCGATGACCACTCCACCGACGGCGACGAGGGGAGCGGACTCCTCCGCCACCACGACCGCGAGCAGCTCACCGACCGCTAGTGCGACGGCCGCCGCGGCGACGCCGGCAAAGGCCGCGTACCACTTCGACACCCTCGACCGTCCGGTCAGTTCCTTTGTCAGAGTTGCGAGAACCGTCACAATCGCCAGTCTGCGCTCGGTCCCCGGGACCGCCAAGATCCATACGCGATCCGTCATGGATCCTTAAGCCCGGCCGGGTGTTTCGCCCCGACAGTTTGAGACACACTCGGGTAAGCCGGCGTCCGTGCCATCGCCGAGCGCGGTCCGAGGTGAGCCTGCGACCCGGCTCCTCCCGCGGGGGAGGAGCCGGATCCCGGTTAGAACCCTGGACCGTGCTGGTGACCGTGCCCGTGGCCGTGCCCGTTCGCCGAGGGCTCCGCGGCCTTCGGCCGTTCCACGATCAGGGTCTCCGTGGTGAGCAGCATGCTCGCGATCGACGCAGCGTTGGCGACCGCGCTGCGGGTCACCTTCACCGGATCGACGATGCCGGCCTTGGCCAGGTCGACGAACTCACCGGTATCGGCGTCCAGGCCGGTGCCGAACTTGGAGTCGCGCACCTTCGCCACAACCACGTAACCGTCCAGCCCTGCGTTCTGGGCGATCCAGCGCAGCGGCTCGTCGAGAGCCTTCCGGACGATGCTGACCCCGGTCGCCTCGTCGCCTTCGCGACCGAGGTCCTTCCCCAACACCGAAGCGAGCTGGGTGAGTGTTGCGCCGCCGCCGGGAACCGTGCCCTCTTCGACGGCGGCCTTGGTCGCCGAGATCGCGTCCTCGATGCGGTGCTTGCGCTCCTTCATCTCGACCTCGGTCGCGGCGCCGACCCTGATGACCGCTACGCCGCCGGAGAGCTTCGCCAACCGCTCGTTCAACTTCTCCTTGTCCCAGGTCGAGTCGGTCTCCTCGATCTCGTTGCGGATCTGGGTGATCCGCGCCTCCACATCGGCCTTGGTACCGCCGCCATCGACGATTGTCGTGGTGTCCTTGGTGATGACGACGCGTCGGGCCGTGCCCAGCACCTCTAGACCGACCTGGTCGAGCTTGTAGCCGAGTTCGGACGCCACGACCTCGCCGCCGCTGAGGACGGCTATGTCCTGGAGCATCGCCTTCCGGCGGTCGCCGAAGCCGGGAGCCTTCACCGCCGCCGCCTTGATCGTCTTGCGGATCGAGTTGACCACGAGCGTCGAGAGTGCCTGACCGTCGACGTCCTCAGCGATGATCACCAGCGGCTTGCCTTCTTTGACAACGCTCTCCAGCAATGGCAGCAGGTCTTCGAGCGCGCTGATCTTCTGGGTGGTGATCAGGAGGTACGCGTCCTCGAGGACCGCCTCGCCCTCTTCGGCGTCGGTGATGAAGTAGGGCGAGATGAAGCCCTTGTCGAACTGCATCCCTTCGGTGAACTCCAGTTCGGTCGCCAGCGTCGAGCCTTCCTCGACGGTGATGACACCGTCGCGACCGACGCGCTCCATCGCCTCGGCGATCATCTCGCCGATCGACGCGTCCTGGGCCGAGATCGTCGCTACCTGAGCGATCTCCTGCTGGGTGCCGACCGATGTCGCCTTGGCCAGCAGGGCATCGTTGATGGCGGTCGCCGCCGCGTCGATGCCCAGCTTGAGCAGGGCCGGCCGGGCACCGGCGGCCACATTGCGTATGCCCTCCCGGACCATCGCCTGGGCCAGCACGGTAGCGGTGGTGGTCCCGTCGCCCGCGATGTCGTTGGTCTTGGTCGCAACCTCCCTGAGCAGCTGCGCACCGAGGTTCTCGTACGGGTTGGTGAGTTCGATCTCCTTGGCGATCGTCACACCGTCGTTGGTGATCACTGGGGCGCCGAACTTCTTGTCCAGGACGACGTTTCGTCCGCGGGGGCCGAGGGTGACCTTGACCGTGTCCGCGAGCGTGTTGACACCGTGCTCGAGCAGGTGCCGGGCATCGTCCGAGAAGCTCAGGATCTTCGCCATATGTGTGGTATCCCTTCGCGCGCGACCGCCCCGGCCCGGCGAGCCGGTCCGGGGCGGTAGCCACTAGTCAGGTGGTCAGCGGGTCACTTCTCGACGACCGCGAGGACATCGCGCGCGGAGAGGATGAGGTACTCCTCGCCGCCGAACTTGACCTCGGTACCGCCGTACTTCGAGTAGATGACGGTGTCACCCGTCTTGACGTCGATCGGAACGCGGTTGCCCTTGTCGTCGATGCGACCGGGCCCCACGGCGATGACGGTCCCCTCTTGCGGCTTCTCCTTGGCGGTGTCGGGAATGACAAGGCCGGAGGCCGTCGTGGTCTCCGCTTCGTTGGCGTGGACCAGAATCCGGTCCTCGAGCGGCTTGATCGCAACCTTGGTCGCGGTAGTCACTGGCATACCCTCCTGGGGTATCTGGTTGTCGTTTCTCGAGCGTGCGCACCTGAGCGCCGCACGCCTCGCCGTATGGTGCCGGGCGGTGCCGTCGTCGCGGGTGCCGGTCCTACCTGGCTAGCACCCTCGGCAGGAGAGTGCTAAGGCGAGGTTAGGCCGGCGATTAGCAGTCCGTCAAGGAGAGTGCCAGCATGTCACCCTCGTCCCGCCCCTATTGTGCTGCGCAAGTACCCTCAGATGCGGCATCCTGACACAAGAAGGCGAACCCGCACCCCGGCGCAAGGAGGCCGACCGGTCATGAAGGCATCGATTGGTGATCAGCTTCACGTCCATAGCAACGTGGTCGGCGCCCGCGACAAGATCGCCACAATCATGGAGATCCGCGGGGCCAACGGCAGCCCGCCGTATCTAGTCCGCTTTGCCGACGGCCACGAGACTCTCATTTACCCCGGCGCGGACTGTGTCGTCGAACCCGCGGGGGGTGCTGCGACCACGCGTTGATCCGCCAAGGCGAAGGGTCGGTGCCTGCGCGTCGTGCAGGTTCCGGCGGTTGCGCGTGCTCGCAGAGCGGCCCGCCGGCCGGCCCGCGACGGTGGCAGCGGGGATTGCGCCTTGATGACCTTTACCTGGACAGTTTGCTGACGCTTGCTCCATAAGCCGGCGTCCTCGCCGAAACAAGGCCCGACAGCGGTGTCGGCCGCCATTGTGTCCATATACTGGGAACCGACCGCAAGATCGCCACAACTCGACCGTCGAGCTGGAGGGTCGGGGCGGCGACGATAACAGTAAAGGCTTAACGTTCACCGTGCTCACGATGCCCACGGTAAGGCCAACGCCGTAAAGGACGTCACGGTCACCGTTTGCTGAGCATCGGAGCAGAATCCGGTGCGTGGAGCTCGAACTCCTGGCTCGGCTGAGGTCCGCCGAGGGCGACGCGGCGCTGGCGGCGGCAGCGCGGGCGAGCCACCTGGATCCGTTGCGCGCGGCCACTGCACTACGCGCGGACGGAATCGACGCCCCGCTTGCCTCGGCTGCGCTCACCCAGGTCCGGTTACGGCGACGGGCCAGGTCGAAACTCGGCCCGGACGCCGAGCGGCTCTGGTTCACGCGGACGGGCCTGGAGCAGGCGACCCGTACGTCCGTTGCCTCCCGACGGGCCGCCCGGCTGGCCGCGGCCGGCGTCACCAGCATTGTGGACCTGGGGTGCGGCATCGGCGCCGACACGATCGCCTTGGCGCGCGCCGGTATGCGGGTCGCCGCCGTAGAGGCGGATCCGCTGACCGCCGCGGTCGCGCAGTCCAACGTGGACGCTCTGGGCCTGCCCGTGACGATCATGTGCGCGGATGCGACCACCGTGGAGCTGTCCGATGCGGATGCTGTCTTCTGCGACCCAGCCCGGCGGGACGTACGCCGACGCTTCCACGACCCCCATGCGTACTCACCGCCATGGTCCTTTGTGGTCGGTCTCGCTGACCGGGTCCCCGCGACCGTGCTGAAGCTCGCGCCCGGCATCGACCATGACCTCTTACCACCGCTCGCCGAGGCCGAATGGGTGAGCGTCGACCGGGACCTGGTGGAGTGCACCCTCTGGTTCGGTCCAACCGCGACAGTCGCCCGACGAGCCAGTGTCCTCAGTGGAGCCGGGACGTATGAGATCACCGGAACAGGTCACCGGAGCGCGGCCGTCGACGGCATCAGGCCGTACCTCGTCGACCCTGACCCCGCCGTCGTACGGGCCCACCTCGTGGCCGAGTTCGCGGAGTCGATCGACGGTGCGCTGGCCGATCCGCACATCGCGTACGTCTTCACCGACCAGCCTGTCGTCTCGCCTTACGGACGTTGTTTCGAGATCGTCGAGCAGTTGCCGTTCGCGGTGAAGGACCTGCGTCGGTCACTCCGCGACCGGGGCATCGGACGGTTGGAGATCCTGAAGCGCGGACTCGGCGTTGATCCGGACCGGCTGCGCCACGAGCTGCGGCTGGCCGGGCCGGCAGGGGCCAGCCTCGTCCTCGCCAGATTGGGCGATCGGCCGACTGCATTGCTGTGTCGGCCATGCCGATGATCGCCCCGCAGTGGCATGGTGACGGTGTGGTAAGGACGCCCGAGGAGGATCCTGGTGCGCCCCGCGTGCATCGGGCGGCCCGCGTGGAGGATGCGTTTCATCGCGCCGTCGAACCGCGACTGCGCCGGCGAGGTTGGAACGTGGAGATCGTCGCGTACACGGGTTACGGATCGACGGACTGGGTGCGCGTGCTCGCCCGGGTCCTCGTCACACGGGCGGCGCCGACGCGGCGGAAGCCCGCGACGGTACGGGGTTGGCGCAGCTTCACCACGTTGCCCGTCAAAGACTCGGTGGTCCGGATCCGCTCGGGCGAGAGGCTGCACCAGGTGCGTACCGACCGCAGCGGATTCGTTGACTGCGTGGTACCGGCCAGCCTCGAGCCCGGGTGGGGCACGATCCGTCTGGAGGCCACGGGCGCGGAGGACGCCGATGCACCGGTCCGGATTCTGGACCCTCAGGTCCGCTTCGGCGTGGTCTCCGATATCGACGACACCGTGATGGTGACCGCGTTGCCTCGCCCGCTGCTGGCGGCGTGGAACACCTTCGTGCTGGACGAACACGCCCGGATGGCGGTTCCGGGGATGGCCGTCCTCTTTGAACGGTTGGTCAACGCCCACGCCGGCGCTCCCGTGTTCTACCTTTCCACCGGCGCCTGGAACGCGGCGCCGACGCTCACCCGGTTCCTGTCGCGGCACCTGTATCCAGCCGGCCCGCTGCTGCTGACCAACTGGGGCCCCACCACCGATCGGTGGTTCCGAAGCGGACGCGAACACAAGAGGCTGACTCTGCGCCGGCTTACCGAGGAGTTCCCGCAGGTGAAGTGGTTGCTGGTCGGCGACGACGGCCAGCACGACGAGCAGATCTACGCGGAGTTCGCCAGCGCATACCCCGACAACGTGTCGGCGGTGGCGATCCGGCACCTGTCGCCGACCCAGTCGGTCCTCGCCGGGACGATGCCGGGGCCGGCCGGCGACTCCGCATCCGCCGGGCCTGGCGGGCAGCCGTGGCTCTACGCGCCGGATGGGGCCGGTTTATGGCGCTTGCTCAGCGAGGGCGGCATCGCGTAGTCATCGGAAACGGTCTGGGCCGGGATCGCCCGGTCGCCGTGCCAGGATCGCCACAGCGAGGCGTACGCGCCGCCGGCCGCGACCAGTTCGCCGTGCGAGCCGAACTCGGTAATGCGGCCGTCCTCGACCACCGCGACCCGGTCGGCGTCATGTGCCGAGAAGAGCCGGTGCGCGATGGCGATGACGGTCCGACCCTGGAGCACCGCCGCCAGCGAGCGCTCCAGATGACGGGCGGCCCGAGGATCGATCAACGAGGTCGCCTCGTCCAGCACCAGCGTGTGCGGGTCGGCGATGACCAGCCGGGCCAGCGCCACCTGCTGTGCCTGAGCCGGTGAGAGCCTGACCGCGGTGGCGCCGCCCGCACCGAGTTCGGTATCGAGGCCGCCGACGAGGGAAGCCGCCCACTGCCACGCGTCGACCGCCTCCAGCGCCGCTCGGATCTCGTCGTCGGTACAGCCCGGACGGGCCAGCGCCACGTTCTCGCGCAGCGTACCGAGGAACACGTGGTGCTCCTGGGTCACCAGGGCGACGTGCCGACGCAGGTCGTCCACCGGGAGGTCGACCAGGGGTGTGCCGCCGACCGAGACCGTACCCGTCCGCGGCGCGTGGATACCGGCCAGCAGTCTGCCCAATGTGGACTTCCCGGCGCCGGAGGGGCCGACCATCGCGAGCCGCTCGCCGGGGGCGACCGAGAGCGTCACGCCGTGCAGGACATCACGTCCCTCCACATAGGAGAACCGTACGTCGGTGGCGTCGAGACGTTCGCCGTCGGGACGCTGGCCAGTCGGCTCGCGGTCGTCCGGTACGTTCGACACGCCGAGCAACCGGGCCAGCGACGCCTGGCCGACCTGCAGCTCGTCCAACCAGGACAGGATCCGGTCGACCGGGTCGATCAGCTGCTGCACGTACAGCGTGGCCGTGGTGACCTGCCCGAGGCTCGCCCAGCCCTGGCTGTAGTACCAGCCGCCGATGAGCAGGGTGGCCACCACCGGGATGACGTACCCGACCTCGGCGACCGGGAAGAACACCGTGCGCAGGCTCAGGGTGTACCTCTCGGCGGCGTACGAGCGCCGGATGTCGTTGTCCGTACGCTCGATCCGGCGACGCTGGGCGCGAAGCGCCTCCACCGTCCGGGCGCCCTCGACCGTCTCCGCGAGACCGTCGGTCATGTCCGAGTACGCGGCACTCTCGCGTAGGTAGCCCGCCGGCGCCCGGCGCAGGTACCAGCGTGTGCCGGCCCACAAGAGGGGAACGCCGAGCAGGCACGGCAGGGCCAGCCGTGGACCGACGATGAGCAGGGCTCCGATGGCGAACGCCGCCGTCACCGATGCGATGAGGATCTCGGGTACAGCGAAGCGGACGCTGTGCGAGAGCGCGTCGACATCTCGGGACGTGCGGGTAAGCAGGTCTCCGGTCCCGGCTTTCTCCACTGTAGACAGCGGGATCGCGAGGGTCCGGTCGACGAAGTCCTCGCGGAGTTCGGCCAGCATCCGCTCGCCGAGTCGGGCCGAGTTGAACGTCGCGAATCGCATCAGCACGGACTGGACGACGACGAACGCCACGATGGCCAACGCGACGCCGTCCACCCGCGCCGTCGTCGTTCCGTGCCGGATCGCCTCGACCAGCTGGCCGATGAGCCAAGGCATGGCGAGGCCGGCGATCGCGGCGAGGCCGTGCAGCGACAGCGCCACGGCCCATTGCCCGGGGTGGCGCAGCATCATCTCGCCGGCGTACCGGCGCACCTGTTGCGGAGTCGCCACCGGCAGAATCACCTTGGCGGTCATCCCGGCTCGCCTCCGCGCTCGCTCCGCGCCTTCCACCCCACGAAGACGCTCCGCTTCGCTCCACGTCTCCGCGGGGACCCCGGAACCCGCCTGACGGCCCTTCGATGCTCACTCGCTGTCGGCTCGCTCATTGTTCGTCCTCGCCTCTCGTCACAGTCGCGGCGTACCGGACCTCGCGGTCGAGCAACTCCCGGTGTGTACCCTCAGCCACGACCCGTCCGGCCTCCAGGTGGATGACGTGGTCGGCCCGGTCGAGCACCAGTGGACTGGTCGTGCAGACGACGGTCGTACGGCCGGAGCGGGCCGGCCCGAGCCGAGCGGCGATCCGTGCCTCGGTGTGGGCGTCGACGGCGCTCGTCGGCTCGACCAGCACCAGCACTGGCGGTTCGGCGAGCAGCGCCCGGGCCAGCCGCAGTCGCTGTTGCTGGCCACCGGAGAACTCACGGCCCCGCTCGGACACCATCGCGTCCAGGCCATCGGGCAGGGCGTCGATGATGTCCTCGGCATTGGCCGCGTACACCGCGGCCTCGACCCGTTCGTCCGGCATCGGCCGGCCACCGGTCAGCTCGTCGCGTAGCCGTCCGGCGAATAGCACCGCGTCGTTATCGGCGACAAGCACGAGTCGGCGGACGCTCGCCTGGTCCAACTCGGCCAGGGCGATGCCGTCCAGGCGGGCCAGACTGTCGGTGTAGCGTCCCAGCCGGTCGGCGACGGCGACGGCGTCCTCGGGCCGCGCGGCCGACAGCGCGGTCAGCAGGCCGGGGCGGATCACCACGCCTGAGGTCGGGTCGACCAGGTTGGAGCTCGTCGGGTCCGGCGGCGTCGCGGGCACGGCCGGGTCCTCCAGGACCGGCTTCAGCGAGAGGAGCCGGACAACCCGGCGTGCGGCGACGTGCCCGCGGGTCAGCTTGTCGGCCGCCTCGGTGAGTGTTCGCAACGGATTGAGCAGGAACACCGCGTACCCGTAGAAGGCGACCAACTCCCCCACGTGGATCCGGCCAGCGACGGCAAAGCGCGCCCCCAGCCAGGTCACGAGCGCCACGAAGATGCCGGGCAGCAGGATCTGAGCCGCCTCCAGCCAGGACTCGATCCGGGCCACCCGAACACCGGCCGAACGCACCTTCTGCGACTCGGTCGCGTATCTGGCCGAGAAGGTCGCCTCGCCGCCGATACCCCGCAGAACCCGCAAGCCCGAGACGATGTCGGCCGCGCGGGTGGTCAACCTGCCGGCCTGCTCCCGGTAGGCCTGCTGGCGGCGGTGCAGCGGGCGGATCAGCAGCCCGACGATGACGAGCAGGACGGGCACGCCGAGCACGACGACGAGCCCCAACGGGATCGACGAGGTGAGCAGAATCACGGCCACGACGGCGATGGAGACGATGGCTCCGGCGGCCCGCGCGGTGATATCGATCGAGTTTCCGATATGGCTGATGTCGGCTGTACCGATGCTCACCACCTCGCCGGTCGCGAGGCGCTGCGGCAGTGTGGCGCCGAGATGGCCGGCGTGCCGTACCGTCACCTGGATTGTGCGGTACGCCGCGGAGAGCCAGTTCACCACCGCACAGCGGTGACGCAATATGCCGGCGATCGACTGCACGACACCGAGCCCGAAGAGCGTCGAGCCCCAGAAGAGCAGCGCGGACGAGTCCCGCGCCACGACGCCGGCATCGATCGCCCGCCCGATGGCGGCCGGCATGAGCGCCCACGCCACCATCCACACGACACCCATGAGGATGCCGAACGCCACGGTGCTCTTCTGCTGCCGGACGACCCACCAGAGGTATGTGGCAGCCGAGCGATGGTCGGGGATCCCCGGGTCGGGGACGGGGAGGACACGCATAGCCCAATGACCATACGGCGACCAACACCTGGCCCGCGCCCGAATATTGCTCGCTGATCCGCCTCCGCAAGCGTCGGCGAATTGCTCGAGTCCGGCGTAGCCTCCCGGCATGCCGACCGCCGTGCTCTTCGATCTGTACAACACTCTTGTTGACGGGGGCGATCGTGAGGCGACCGCATTGTACGCGG
>JBKPDY010000057.1:0-7657 GCA_046728155.1 Actinomycetota bacterium | reverse complement strand
GGTACCACTGGGCTTTTGTCCGGAAACTTTCCGGATCATTGAGCCGTCAGCGTCAGTCCCGATCCGTCCACTGTGGTCAGGGTCAGGTTGCGGCTCGAGATCTGGAAGGTCACCGTGCCATGCAGCGTCGCGGTCACGGCCGCATCGAGGGACTGTGCCGGCCCGGACGGGCACGGAAGCGCGGTCCGGTCGAGCCGGCCGAACGTCACCATGTGTCCGTCGACGGTCGCCGGCCCGGCGAGCGTTTCGCAGCCGGATGTGGCTATCACCGTGCCGTCGGTATCGAACGTGACATACGCCGGTCCGGCCGGGTAGGAGGCGGCGGTGTTCCGGTCGAAGACGCCGGTGATCATCCAGCGGGTGCCCACGAGCGGCCGGTCGGGATCGAGGGTCCTCCGGTCGACGAGCCGGATCTCGGTCGTCGCGGTGGTCAGAAGGAGTCGGTCTCCGCTGACCTGCCAGGTCGGACCAGCCTGAAAGAATTCGACCAGCCACGAGTCCTGATCCATCCGTGGCTGATCGCAGGCCACGTTCGTGCTGAGGAATCCAGTGGCGACGAAGCGGTCGCCGTCGAGGTGGCCAGTGATGCCGATCTGGTTACAGCCGCCGTCTGCGCTGATCTCCGGGTTGTCCCGGAAACGTAGGGTAATGCGGGCGGCCAGCGGGCGATCGCCTCCGTTCTCGGTGACCGCCGTCGACCAGAACTCGCGGCCAGCCGGCCACGCATTCGCGTTCTGGCCACCACCGGCGCTCGACGGCCGGGCACAGGCCGGCGTGAGGGCGACGGCGGTGACCAGGAACACGAAGGCCGACAACCTGCGCACACCTCTCGGACGCGCCGCCGCCGGCGCCGGTTCCGTCAGCCGGGCCCGGTCGCGAGCACGTCCGCCTTCAATCGCGGGAACACTTTGCTCACCTTGCCGAGCAGATACTCGCCGTACGTGCCGGTGAAGGCCTGCAGGTCGGCGCCATCCCAGCGGGGTCGACCATCGTGGTCGAGCCGGGCCCGGCTCGGCAACGGCGGCACCTCGGCGGTGAAGTCCGGGTCGAAGAAGAACGGGAACGACAGCCGCTCGTTCGCGCTGACGTTGCGGACCCGATGCGGAGTGGACCGGTACCACCCGCCGGTCATCCGGTCGAGCATGTCGCCGATGTTGCATACGAAAGTTCCGGGAACCGGTGGCGCGTCGATCCAGCCGTCCGGCGTGTGGACCTCGAGTCCGCCGTTGTTGTCCTGGGCGAGGAGGGTCAGCAAGCCGTAGTCGGTGTGTTCGCCGACACCCCAGCCGTCGCTCGCCGGCTCCTGCGGCGGGTAGTGGAACACCCGGAACAGCACCGTCGGGTTCGCCGTGCAACCGGTGGCGAAGTACTCCGGGTCGAGATCGAGGCTGACCGCCACACCCCGCAACACCGTCTGTGCCAGAGCCGTCAGCTCGTCCAGATAGGACAGTACGGTGGGGCCGAGGTCGGGAACCCGGCGGGGAAACAGGTTCTGCCCGTGCAGCGGCACACCGGCCCTTACCCGCTCGTGGTGGTCCGGCAGCTCGGTGCCGAAGTAGATCCCCTCCTTCAGATCCGGTCGGCCTGAGGTCAGCTCTTGACCGACCGGGAAGTATCCCCGCCATGCCCGTCCGCCGCGCTCCATGGCTATCTCCTGCTTCGCCGGCTCGGGCAGCGCGAAGAACTCGCGGCACAACGCGTCCAGCCGGGCGATCAGGTCGGCCGGGACCCCATGCCCGCTGACGTAGAAGAAGCCGGTGGCCCGGCAGGCCGCGCGGATCTGCCCCGCGACCTCGGTCGGATCGTCACCGCGGACCATGGCCGAGACATCGATGACGGGAAGGGAGCGCACGCCCCATCATCGCTCAGCCAATCGGCTGTCCGGGCGGCTGGGTCACTCGGAGTCCGCCAGAGCGGATCTCAGACTCCCCATCCACAAAGGACAGTGCCAATATGTCTTGTTTGTCGGTCACCGTTACCGGCGTCGGCATAAGCTTTCCCCGGGCGCGCCCCTGAATGGTGCTACCGCCGATCCCAGCCTCGATCGACCTCCGACGGTCGCGCAGGGGTGGAGAGGATGGATGGCATGACGACTGTTGCTCTCATCACCGGTGCCAACAAGGGCATCGGACTCGAAACCGCCCGCCTGCTCGGCGCGAGGGGTTTCACCGTCCTGCTGGGCTGCCGCGACGAAGAGCGGGGGCGGCTGGCAGAGGCGGAACTGCGAGCCGGCGGGGCCACCGCTCACGCCATCGCGCTCGACGTTACCGATGAGCCGTCGATAACGGCGGCCGCAAAGCGGATCGAGTCCGAGTTCGACCGGCTGGACATCCTCGTCAACAACGCAGGTATCGCCCGCGGCGACGGTTCCGGGCGACCGAGCGACACGACGCTGGCCACGATGCGGGCGGTCTACGAGACAAATGTGTTCGGCCCCGTCGCCGTGACCAACGCGATGCTCCCGCTGCTACGCCGCTCGCCGTCGGCCCGCATTGTCAATGTCTCCAGCGAGGTCGGCTCCATCGGGTCGATGACCAACCCGCAGAGCGCCCTGTACCCGATTGCGTCGATTCCGTACCCGTCGTCGAAGACGGCGTTGAACATGGTGACCGCGATGTACGCCAAGGAGCTCAGCGATGCCGGCATCCTCGTCAACGCCGCGAATCCCGGGTACTGCGCCACGGACCTGAACGATCACCGAGGATTCCGCCAACCGGTAGCGGGTGCGGAGGTGATCGTCCATCTCGCGACGCTGCCACCCGGCGGTCCGACCGGGCAGTTCTGGGGTCCGTTAGGGCTCGCGGGTGGCGAGGGCGACGGCGTGTTGCCCTGGTAAATCCGTTGGCGGAGAATCGTCGGCGCGACCCGACGAAGGGATTCAGCTTGAGCGAGCCGACAGCGAGTGAGGATCGCAGGGCCGGTAGGCAGCAGCGGATCGAGCGCGGAGGCGAGGCAGCTTGACTGCACCGCCGAACGAGCGCCTACTCGGCCGGACCGCCGTCGTCACCGGCGCCACCGGAGGCATCGGGCTCGAGATCGCGCGTGCACTGGCGGCGATGGGCGGTCACGTGGTCATTGGGGCGCGGACCGGCGAACGCGGCGAGGCGGCCGCCGCTCAGATCGCTCCCGCCGAGGGTGGCCACGCCACCGTCATGGTCGTCGATGTCGCCGATCAGGCGTCTGTACGTGCGTTTGCCGCGGCGGTGCGCGACCGGTACCCGTCATTGCACATCCTGGTCAACAACGCCGGCGCGTGGTTCTCCGATCGCCAGCGCAGCCCCGAGGGCGTGGAGTTGACCCTCGCGACCAACGTCATCGGCCCGCATCTGCTGACGGAGCTGCTGCTCGATCCGTTGTCCGCGGCCGGATCAGCCCGGGTCGTCAACATCGTGTCGGCGATTCAGGGTTCATACGACGCGTCCGACCTCCAGTTCACCAGCCGCCCATACGACGGGTTCAAGGCGTATGGCCAGTCGAAGCGTGCGCTCTGCCTGCTCACCCTGGGTCTCGCCGGCCGACTCGCGGGGACCGGTGTCACCGTCAACGCAGCGTCACCCGGGTTCGTGAGAACCGGCTTCAACCGTCATGCGCATGGTTTCCGCGCGGCCATGATCAGCCTGTCCGCGCGGCTCTTCGCGGTGTCTCCAGCCAAGGGCGCCGATACTCCGATCTGGGTTTCGACCGCGCCCGAGCTCGCCGGCGTGACCGGTCGGTACTTCGAGGCGCGCCGGTCGAAGGACATCGAGCCCGGCGACACCGAGGAGCTGGAAGAGCGCTGTCGCGAGCTCGAACGGGTCACTCCCTGATCCGACGGGCTCGCTGTCCTTAATGGACTGGGCGGTCGGTGTGACCCTTGCGGTAAGTGTCACCAGTACGACACACCGTAACGGGTCACCCGTCGGCGTGATGCAGAGTGTCCGGGATGCGCGGGACTGCTACCCTTCGCTGCGACTGGAACCCTCCGTAGTTTGGGATGTCTATGCCTCGGTACCGCGCCGGTCTCGCGGTGGTGACAGCGCTGCTGGTGCTTGCCGGCTGTACGGCGAACCCGCCGAGAACCGTGTTCAACCCCGCCTCGACGCCCAGCGCGACCACGCCGGAGACCCCGGACCGACCCCATTCGCGTATCGCCGCGCCTGCACACGACACCACGGTGGTCGTGGGTACGAGCGCCGCCGACCTGGCGATCGCCACCAGCAAGGCGTTGTTCCAGCAGGCGCCCGCCGTGGTCCTCGTCGGCGAGACCGACCGGTCCAGCATGACCAAGGGCGTGGCGACCGCGACCCAGCTCGGTGTACCCCTGCTCCTGACCCCTACGTCGGCCCCCACCGACGCCGGCGGCTCGCTACGGTCAGAGTTGACCCGGCTCGCTCCGCAGACGATCCTCACCATCGGTACCCAGGCCACCTCATGGCAGCGCGACGCCGGTGCCAAACCAACGCCGTCGGTGAGTGTGACCCCGTACGGCGACGACCCGGTTGCGCTGCCCGATGTGGTTCCCGCTCCGCCGCTCTCCCACCTCCTGGTACTGGCGATCAAGGGGGGATCCAGCGCAGCGGCAGTGGCGACCGCGCGGGCCGCCGGTGCCCGGGTTCTCATGCTCTCCGGCCCCGATCCGCGGACCAGCTCCGATGCGATCAGGGCCTTGAAGGGCGACGGTTCCGCCCAGGTGCTGGCTCTTGGCAGCGCCTTCGGATCGGCCGAACTCCTGCGCGGGCGGGTCGAGACGGCCGCGACCGGCCTCGAACTTCCGGGTGGCGGCCAGATCGTCTTCCCAGGGCGCCGGATGGTCGCCCTGTACGGCCACCCGGGTGACACCGTTCTCGGCTCGCTGGGCGAACAGAACCTCACCGCGACCATCGCGCGGGCCAGGAAGGTGGCCTCGGCCTACCGCGCTCTGGTCAAGGAGCCGGTCATACCGGCGTTCGAGATCATCGCGACCGTCGCCGCGGCCTCCGCCGGATCCGACGGCAACTACTCGAACGAGACCCCGGTCGCGTCATTGCGGCCGTGGGTGGAGGCGGCCCTCAGCAACGGCATCTACGTGGTCCTCGACCTGCAGCCCGGTCGCTCCGACTTCCTGAGCCAGGCGAAGCTCTACACCGATCTGCTGCTCTACCCCAACGTCGGCCTGGCCCTCGATCCGGAGTGGCACATGAAGTCGAACCAGGTCCCGATGGAGGTCATCGGCTCGGTCGACGCGAGCGAGATCAACAAGACCGCTCAGTGGCTGGCCGACCTCACCCGCGCCCATAACCTGCCGCAGAAGATCCTGATGCTGCATCAGTTCCGGCTCGACATGATCACGCATCGGTCATCGGTCGTGACCGACTACGACCAGCTGCGGATCGTCATCCACGCCGACGGATTCGGGTCGACCCCGCAGAAGTACAACACCTGGAACGCGCTGCACATCGACCCGCCGTCGAACGTGGTCTGGGGCTGGAAGAACTTCTACGACGAGGACCAGCCCACGCTCACGCCGGCCCAGACCATGGCCGTCCGGCCGATGCCCTACTTCGTCTCGTACCAGTAGCCGACCGTCCGTGCCGGGGTCCCCGCGGAGACGTGGAGCGTTGTCGCGGGGTGGGATTCACGACGTTGTGGCCAGCCACGGCGGCGGTCCCTCGGGCCGCAGCACGTGCACGTCGAACAACACCGCCTCGGCGACCCCCATGACCGGACCGCTACGCTGCGCCATCCAGGTCAGGAACGGTGCCGGGTCGAAGCCGGCCGCGCCGAGGCCCTTGGTGTACTCCGCGTGAGCGGCCAGCGACGCGATCCCTCGCCGCAACGGCTCACCGGTGATGTCGACACCGTGCGTCGGCACGTCGGCACCGGCGTACGCGACGAAGCGGACGCCGTTCCACGGCTCGAGCCCCTCGTCGGCAAGCTCAGGGAATATCCAGCGGTTACCGGCGTCCCGGGCCGCGTCGAGGGCGGCGAGCCCGACCACCCGATGATCGGCCTGGTTGGCCATGCCGGCGAACATCTTCACTGCATAACTGCCCGAGACAATGATGTCGGGCTTGTACCGCCGGATGGTCCGGACAATGTCGCGGCGGAGCGCCGGACTGTACTCGACCACGCCGTCACGGTGATCGAGGAACTCCACCATCGAAACCCCGACCTCGCCAGCGCCGGCGCGCTCCTCCTGTTCCCGCAACGGCGCGGCCAGGTCGGGATGCATGCCGTCGATCCCCGCCTCGCCGCGGGTGGCGAGCAGGTACGCGACCTGCTTGCCCTGCGCGGTCCAGCGGGCCACCGCGGACGCGGTCCCGTACTCGATGTCGTCGGGGTGGGCCGCCACAGCGAGGCAGCGGTCCCAGTTCTCCGGCAGCGCCGGCAACAGTTCGGCCATTCCGGGAGAGTAACCGGTCACCGCCGGTACAGCTCGAACGCCGCCGCCTTCCGACCGCCGAAGCGCGCTCCGGACAGGTCGGCGATCCAGTCGATGAATTCGCGCGCGGACGCCATCGGATGGTCGCCCAGCGCGGCCAGGTACGCGCGGTGCGCCTCCAGCGAGCGGACCGAACGCTCCAGTGTGGACGTGATGTCCACGGCGTGGGTCGCCTCCGGTGAGCCGAAGACGGCGACGTACCGCACACCGTTCCAGGGCTCCCCGGCCAGATCCGGGAAGATCCACCGGTTTCCCGCGTCACCGATCGCGTCCATGGCCGCTCGGCCGGTGTCCCGGTGGTCCGGCGAGTTCCAGCCGCCACCGGGGAAGGTGTCGTGGAAGTTGCCGATCACGACCAGCTCCGGCCGATGCTTGCGGATCGCCGCGGCCAGGTTCCGACGTAGATCCAGCCCATACTGGACGACCCCGTCGCGGAAATCGAGAAACTCCACAATGGAGACTCCGACCTCGGCGGCTCCGGCGATCTCCTCGGCCTCCCGCAGCGGACCCGACTCTTGTGGACTCATCGTGTCGATACCCGCCTCGCCCCGGGTCACCATGAGGTACCGCACGTCCTTGCCGGCATCCGTCCACGCCGCCACCGCGCCCGCCGCTCCGTATTCGAGGTCGTCCGGGTGGGCAACGATCGCCAGGGCTCGGGTCCAGTCGTCGGGCATGGGTTCCAGATCATCCATGCCCGCACCCTAATGCCTGTGGCGTCAGGGCGGCACCGTCGTGCCGTAGGGTGAGCCTCCGTGGTCCAGCTCACGCCGCGCCTCGACATCGTGCGTCGGCGCGACGCCGGACGCGACAAGCAGGTCTTCCCCATCTGGGGCCATCTCGACGCCGAGCTACGGCAACACGCCCCTCGAGGTGGCCTGTGGCTGGACACGTCCGATCTGACCGAGGAGGAGGCCGTCGACCAGGTGCTAGCCCAGCTCGATGACGCCGTCATCGACGGCTGAATGGTCCCGGCTGGTCTTCATCGGTCAGCGGCGGAGGTGGGTTCGTTGGTGATAGCCCCGGAGGTGTTGGTGGAGGGTAAGGGCGAGTCGGTCGGGTCGGGGGGCGGTGAGGTGTTGGACGGTGTAGCGCCGGCGGTGGGGTGTGGTCCATTCGGCGCCGAAGAGGGTGCGCCGGAGTTGGTAGCCGTACTCGTGTTTGAGCCGGTGGTGGCGCCGGCAGAGCAGGGCGAGGTTGTCCACGGTGGTGGATCTACCGTCGGCCCAGGCGCGGACGTGGTCGATGTCGCAGGAG
>JBKPDY010000056.1:0-25412 GCA_046728155.1 Actinomycetota bacterium | reverse complement strand
GCCCTGAGGTCGGCGGTGGTACACGTACCCGAGCGGGTGGGTCCGGTAGATGGTCGCGCCGGCCCGGTTGACCCGGTCGAACAGACCGCGATCGACCGAGCGCGAAACGGGTCGCCAACCACCCAACTCCTCGAGGTCGGCGGTCCCGATCAGCAACGTGCCGCCGGCGACCATGTTGTCCTCCCACTCGGGTCGACCCGACCAGCGCCGTACTGTCACCGCCGCGTCCTCGAGATAGACGAACTCGGCTCCCTTTCCGACGAGGGTGGCGGCCGCGTAGGCGCGGGCGAGGACGAGGTCCCACACGTGCTCCGGGCCGTAGGTGTCGTCGTCGTCGAACTTCGTCAGCAGCGTCCCACCCGCGCGGGCGGTGGCGATGCCGAGCGCGGCGCCGAAGGGGACGTCCCCGTCCACCCGCACCACCTCGTACGGGCGGCCACATGCCTCGAGCAGCTTGAGGGCGGGCTCCGGCAGGTCGATCCCATGTAGACACAGGACGATCTCGAGGTTCGGGTACGTCTGGGATGCGATCGCGGGCAGTATCCGCGGCAGGTGCTCCGGCCGCCGGGTGGCGAGCAGCGCGCTCACCGACGGGAGAGCATCGTGGGTGGCGCCGAAACGCTTCGAGTGCCAGCGCATTGCGCAGCGGCGCTGCTGAACGCTGCGCAGTTCGAGTCCCAAGCCGTCGGCCTCGTCCAGCGGCTCGGCGAGGATTGCCTGAAGCGGTGGTGCGAGCAGCTCCCGTACCCCGGCCGGTGGGGCCGGCGCGCACACGACCACACCGGTCATCGCGAGCTTGACGAGCAGTGACGCCTCCACCCGCGGATCGCGTCCGGGAAGCCCGGAGCAGTCGATCACCCCGATCGTGCGCAGCGCGCTGATCGCCGGGCACGCCAGGGCATCGCCGCGTCCGCGCCGCCATGGCTGAAGACTCGGCAGGTGTTTCCATCCCGGGTCGAAGACCAGTGAGAACCGGCGTGCGCCCGGCCGGTCGGCGGCGAAGGTACGGCCGCGGGGGTTGACCAGGACGGCGTCGACGAGAACGCGATCGGAGTCGGCGCTGGTCACCTCCGGACCGGTCATCGGCCACAGTGGACGAAGAGCCCGCTCCGCCGCGGCGAGAAGGTCGCGCGCCGGCACCGGCCACTCCACCCGCAGGTCCACAATGGCCGGTCCGCGTCCGCCGCGAGGGAGGCTGACCCGCTCGGCCAGCATGTGTCGGACGGGTGCCATCCGGCCCGACCAGCCCCGCCAGGGCCCACGCCACCACAGCACGCGGATCGTGACTCGGACGACCCGACGGTCCACGGCCGGCCGGTTGAGGTAGACCACGGACCGCAGCGCGTCCACCGACTCGGCCAGGACCAGCACCCGTCCGGGCAGGCTCAGTACGCGCACCCCGAGGCGACCGCGAAGCCGCTCGGCGACCGGGCCGAGCACCCGGCGGACCGTCGCCTTCAGCCGGGAGAGCCGGGACGCGGCGGCGGACGGGGGTCGGGCAGGCCGGACCGACCGGCGGATGCGGACCAGGCGCCAGGCGTCAGCCGACATGTGCGGGGTTGTCCGGTGCGGTATCCGCACGGGCGGCCGGGACCACCTGGCGTTCACCCCGGAGAGGGATCACCCGCTGGGTCCGGCGGGCGCGGATGCCGTTGGGAAGCTCGGCATTGCTGAGCAACAACCGGGCTCGCGCGAACGCCCGCATCGCGGCCAGCGATCCGGTCTCGTAGCACGGCACCATCGGCGGCGCCATCCGGAGGTCGTCGACGACGAGCACCTCCCGGGCCCCCTGGGTGTGCCCGCGCGCCTCCTCGAGTACCGAGGCCACGCTGCGGGCGTGTGGACTACCGGTGTACCCCCGCAGGGATGCACACGCGTAGATCACCGCGTCACCGGTCATTGGGCGGGTCCGCTGCATCAGGTAGTGCGCCCGGCCGGCCGAACGCCGCAGTACCCGTACGGCGGAACCGAGCCGCGAGCGCGACCGGTAGACGGCGCGCAGGAACTCGAAGAGCCAGAACGCATTGATTGCCACCAGGGCGAACCGGACCCGGGCGACCCCGTCTGGCCTCGGGTATCCGCTGGCCGGCCGGTAGGCGCGGTAGTCGCGCACGACCTGGGCGAAGAAGGCGCGCCGGTGACCGCGGTGGATGCGGGACGGGTGGTTGAGCACACCCAGGTAGTGCCAGATCATCCGCTGGAACATCGGCCCTCGCAGGTCCGGGCACTCGGCGTCGACGTACGCCATCACGCGGTGCCACTGCTCGAAGACCTCGCTGTGCCGCTCGGTACGGGTATGGGTGATCGCGCCGTCGGGGCGTTGCCGGTACGCGTAGCAGACACGCTCCAGCACTCCGACGCGTTCGGCGGCCAGCATCAGAGGATGGCTGAACGAGACGTCCTCGTACCAGCCGTCGGCGAAGCGCACTCCTTGGGCGAGCAGGAAGTCCCGGCGGATCACCTTGTTGCAGGCGATGTGCAGGGTATGCAGCACCCTGGGCTGCTCCCGTGGCTTGAAGGTCTCCGGCAGCGGCGGACCCGGCGGGATCAGCTGCTCTGCGATGGCTCGGCCGCGCAGGTAATGACGTTCGAAGCCGACCACGAGCATGTCCGGACTGGTCCGCTCGACCCGGTCGGCGACGGCCGGCACCGCGCCGGGGTTGAGCCAGTCATCGGAGTCAACGAACCAAACATAGTCTCCGGTCGCGTGGTCCAGCCCGGTGTTGCGGGCGGCGCCCAGGCCCCGGTTGGTGGCGTGGGTCTCGACCCGCACGCGCGGATCGCGAGCGGCGTACTCGGTCAAGATCTCGCCGCTGCGGTCGGGCGAACAGTCATCGACGGCGATGACCTCGATCTCGTCTCCGGTCTGGCTGAGGATCGAGTCCAGGCACTCGTGCAGGTACTGATCAACGCCGTAGACCGGCACGATTACGCTCAGTACCGCCACGCGCGAAAGTCTCGCATACAGGCGGGCTCACAGCCCACACACGTCGAGCACGGCGCGCCTGCGGATGTGCTCACCGTCACGTCGGGTGCGGCGTCAGAACAGTCGTAGGTCGTCTGCCTCCAGGCCGCGCAAACCGTCGTAGTCGAGCGCGACACAACGGATGCCACGGTCGGCGGCCAGGGTACGGGCCTGGGGCGCGATCGCCTGCCCGGCAAGGATTCCGGTCACCGGCGCCAGCAACGGGTCACGATTGAGCAACTCAAGGTAGCGGGTCAGCTGCTCCACCGCATCGATCCCGGCTCGACGCTTGATCTCCACCGCGACGGTCGCACCGGACGGGTCGCGGCAGAGCAGGTCGACCGGGCCGATCGCGGTCGGGTACTCCCGGCGTACGAGCGTGAAGCCGCTACCCAACGTCTGTGGAGCCGCCGCGATCAGCTGCTGCAGGTGCGCCTCGACACCGTCCTTCACCAGGCCGGGATCGACACCTAGCTCGTACGACGCGTCGTGGAAGATCTCCTCGAGAGTGATCCGCAACTCTTCGCCCGACCGGTTCACGACGCGCCACACGCCCGGCGCCTCTTCGAGCCGGCAGGGCGGGCTCATCCAGTTCAGCGGCTTGTACGCGCGGTCGTCGGCGTGGATCGAGACGGATCCATCCGCCTTCACCATCAGCAGCCGGACGCCCGCCGGAAGGTGGGCGGTGAGCCGGCCGACGTAGTCGACCGAGCACCGGGCGATGACCAGACGCACCGGCCCAGGGTACGCACGCGTCGAGCGGTACTTGCCCCGCGGTGTCACCATGAATCAGTGCTGGAGACGCTCACGGGGATCGGTCTGGCCACGTCAGCGGGGCTCAACGCCTACATCCCCCTCCTGATGATCGCCATTCTCGACCGGTACACGAACCTGATCTCGTTGCCGTCGGGCTGGGAATGGCTGTCCAACGGCTGGGTGATGGGGATGCTGGCGGTCCTATTGCTGATCGAGATGGTGGCCGACAAGATCCCGATCCTCGATCACCTCAACGACGCGGTCCAGACACTGGTCCGGCCCACGGCCGGGGGGCTGGCCTTCGGGGCGGCCGCCTCGGCGAGCACGGTGACCGTCAAGGATCCGGGTCAGTTCTTCAGCAGCCATCAATGGGTGCCCTTCGTCACGGGCATGGCCATCTCATTCATCGTGCACTCCATGAAGGCCGCCGCGCGGCCGGTGGTGAACCTCTCCACGGCCGGACTGGGCGCGCCGGTCGCGAGCACCGTCGAGGACATCTTCAGTACGGCGATGTCGTTCTTCGCGATCGTGTTCCCGTTCCTGATCCTGATCTTCCTCGCCCTGCTCGTCTGGGCCTTCGTGACGTTCTGGCGCCGTCGGCGGCGCCGCCGACTCGCCAAGCAGCTGGAACGTGAGGCTCGCCGGCAGGTCGCGTTCCCGTCGACGGCTGGGAATCCCGCCCTTGGACCACATGACGGCCGGACGGTCGAGATCCCGGAACATGGCCGCCGGACGGTCGAGATCCCGGACGACGACCGGACAATAGACCTCTCCCGCTGACCGGCCGCGGGACAACCGGCCGATGTCGCGGCTAGGCAAACTCTTCGGCGACACCCAGCGTCGGCGCCGTTGGCTGCCGGCGCACATAAAAACGGGCGATCCACATTGGATCGGTCTTGCCCTCCCCCTGAACCCGCCAGTGGTACCACGCGCCGGGCTGCAGCGGCAGGCCGCCATGGAACTGAGCCAGGAGGTTGGCTGTGCCCGGAGATCCGTTGGGAGCGCCGGGCGGTGACGGAATCGTAAGCCGATGGACGATCTTCAAGGGCTGAGGACCGCTCTCGACTGGTATGGGCACCGGCGAATCGTCTTCTGTCAACAGCTCGAGAATCACGGTGAGTTCACGGTTGCACATGTCCCAAGGCGCTTCCATGAGCACGGCGACAGCAGAGTCAGGCGTCAAACCGTTTGGGTTCACTTGCGTCTGCGCCCAACCCACGCCGAGCAGGTTGAGTTTGCCGAGCGGATCCTGGGTGCCGGCATCTGCCAGTACGATATTGATCTTCACGCGAAGGTGACGGCTTCCCGCCGAGGGGCTCGAAGATCCATGGTTATCACCTGAGATATTCCTGCGCACGTGGTGATCGGCCGCACAACGACAAGTGCCGGCTCCAGGTCACTGAAGCGGCTCATCGTGGCTTCGAGGTCGAGATCTTCATCGTCGGCCCAGTCGTAGTCAGACGGCTCCTCCATGGGCCAATCGTGCCCTGTCCTGGCGCGCTATGCACCCCTAACTTTAGGTGATCTCGCTGTCATCAGATTCCAGACACCGTCCGGGGGATCCACGGGATACAGCGCGGCCAAGATCAACCGTCCCCAGTAAGTTGTGCCCAAAGCGATCACGCGCAGCCCGTGGACTTCGTGGTTCTCCCATCGCGCCAGGACGTCGGGCCGAAGCACCAGCGCCTGCCTGACCTCAGCCGCGGTCACAGAATGCTTCTCCCGGATCTTCCGCTCGATCGAAGGAGTGATCCTGATCTCAGCAAGATAGATGGCCCTCGGCATGCAGAAAGCCTGTCACACGGCCACGAGGTATCGACGAATTGCAGCTCCTCGAGATGAGCACCTTCACCACGTCGCCCATCAATTGGCGTGGCCTCCGGCCGGTCGCTTGAACTGCTGACGATTAGCCGGGGAGACCATTTGCGGCACGGATCACGGAGACCATCTCGTCCACGATCCCGGTGAGGGCGAAGTCCTTCGAGGTGAAGACGCGGGCGACGCCCTCGGAGCGGAGCAGCTCCGCGTCGGCGTCCGGGACGATACCGCCGACCACGACAGGTACGTCGACACCCGCCGCGCGCAGGCCCGCGAGCACGTCGGGGACTGCCCGCAAATGCGAACCGGAGAGGACGGAGAGTCCGACCAGGTCGACGCCCTCCTCGACGGCGGCTGCGACGATCTGGGCCGGGGTGAGCCGGATTCCCTGGTAGATCACCTCGAAGCCGGCGTCCCTGGCGCGGACGGCAATCTGCTCGGCGCCGTTGGAATGACCGTCCAGCCCCGGTTTTCCGACGAGTAGGCGAAGCCGCGTCGTCCCCAGATCCGCGGCGGTGGCGGCCACCCGCGCCCGTACGGCCGCCAGCTCGGGACCGGTTCCGTGCGACCCGGCCCCGGCCAAACCGGTCGGAGCCCGGTACTCGCCGAACACCTCGCGCAGCGCCCCGGCCCATTCGCCCGTCGTGACGCCGACCCGAGCACACTCCAATGTGGATGGCATCAGGTTCTCGCTGGTACCGGCGACCCGGCGCAGCTCGTCCAGCGCCACGGACACCGCAGCTGGATCCCTTGCGTCACGCCACTTCTTTATGGACTCGACCCCGGCGGCCTCGACCCCAGGGTCGACCGTCTCGATCGCCGCCGCCCCGGCCGTGGTGAGCGGGGACGGCTCAGTCTCGGTGAACCGGTTGACCCCGACCACCACGTCGGCACCGGACTCCATCCGCCGCCGCCGCTCGGCGAGGGAGGCTACGAGAGCACCCTTGAGCTGGCCGGTGTCTACCGCCGCGACCACTCCGCCGGCGTCGAGTACCCGCTCCAGCTCGACCCGAGATCCCTCCACAATGGATGATGTCAGCGACTCGACCACGTGCGAGCCGTCGAACAGATCCGGGTACTCGAGCAGATCGGACTCGTACGCGAGCACCTGCTGGATCCGCAGCGACCACTGCTGGTCCCACGGGCGCGGCAGGCCCAACGCCTCGTTCCAGGCTGGCAGCTGGACGGCCCGGGCCCGGGCGTCGCGGGAGAGCGTGACTCCCAACGTCTCCAACACGATTCGCTGCACGTTGTTCTCCGGCTGGGCCTCGGTCAGGCCGAGCGAGTTGACCTGCACCCCGTACCGGAAGCGCCGTTGCTTCGCGTCCAGCACGCCGTACCGCTGCCGGGTCAGGTCGTCCCACAGCCGCTCGAAGGCCCGCATCTTGCACATCTCCTCGACGAACCGCACGCCGGCGTTGACGAAGAAGGAGATGCGGGCAACCACGTCGCCCATCCGCTCTTGTGACACCTGGCCGCTGTCCCGTACCGCGTCGAGCACCGCGATCGCGGTCGCCAGCGCGAAGCCGACCTCCTGCACCGGTGTGGCTCCCGCCTCCTGCAGGTGGTACGAGCAGATATTGACCGGATTCCATTGTGGACAGTTAGCGACAGCCCACGCCACCATGTCAGCGGTCAGCCGCAGTGACGGGCCGGGCGGGAAGATATACGTACCGCGGGAGAGGTACTCCTTCACGATGTCGTTCTGCGTCGTGCCTTGTAGTGCCGCCCGTGGTACGCCCTGCTCCTCCGCCACCGTCACATAGAGCGCCAGCAGCCACATGGCCGGCGCGTTGATCGTCATCGACGTGTTGGCGGCGGCGAGGTCCAGCCCGTCGAAAAGCGCTCGTGCGTCGCCGAGGTGCGACACCGGTACGCCGACCCGACCGACCTCACCGCGGGCGAGCTCGTGGTCGGGGTCGTACCCGGTCTGCGTCGGTAGGTCGAACGCGACGCTCAGACCGGTCTGCCCCTTGGCCAGGTTGCGCCGGAACAGCGCGTTGCTCGCGGCGGCCGACGAGTGGCCTGCGTACGTCCGCATCACCCACGGCCGGTCGCGCTCCGGCAGCCGCGTCATACCCGTACTTTACTGCTCGGTAACCGGTGTGGTCCCGGTGAACTTGTTCACTGGAGCCCGGGACAGGTCTCCTCGTACGGCCGTTGCGGGAGCGCTGACTCCACTCCTCCAGAGTGACATTGCGACCAACGATCGCCCACGCTCGGGCTGCCATACGGTTCGATCGATGTCCCGTAACAGAGCGGATCCCGTCTTATCAATAGTGAGGACGCCGCTCATGCCCCCAGAAGGGCAACCGCTGCGGTGTTGACGCCCGCACCGAAGTCGAATAGGGCGGTGCTTTTCGATGCGCTGTCAGTATTCCAGAGCATCACCCGGCCGCTGTTGTCCGCACTGAGCAGGTCACGCGCATCGGGGCCGAAGCTCACCGCATAGACCGGTGCGCCTCGCCGCCCGGTGCGTGGGCAGGCTGATCCTCTGGACCTCTACGCTCCGGCTGGACCGGCCACCGATATATGCCCAGTTATCCACAGGCGGAATTCACCGGGTCCGCCCGGGCGACGTCTGGCCGATGCTTCTGGTGTGGACCTGGTTCGCCTGAATCGCATCGCCGCGCGTCAACGAGGACTGTTCACCCGCGCGGTCGCGCGCGGATGCGGCTTCACCGGGTACCAGATCAAGCGACGCGTCGACGCTGGCGAGTGGCGGTCTGTCGTGGGACCGGTGCTGGCGTTTGCCGGACTGGAGATCACACCCCTCATTCGCGACCGTGCACTCCAGTTGGCCGTACCTGGATCCGTTCTCGCCGGACCGTCGGCCGCCCGGGCGCTTCGGATCCCGATTGACGACCCACGGTCCTGTCTGCTCATCGGTCCACATCGGACCACCCGGATCCGGCAGGTGACGCTGCTTCATGGCCAGCTCGACCCGCGCGACCAAGGCGCCGCGGACGGAGTCCCGGTGACCTGGTACGAGCGGACCATCGTCGATTGTCTCCGGCTACTCGACCTACGACCGGGCGCCGTGCTACTCGATCTGGCATTGCAGCGTCGCTGGGTGACGCTCACAGCCTTGTCGGACCGGATACGCCGTGAATCCCGTCGCTGGGGTACGGCCAAGGTAGCGGCCCTCGTACATCAGGCGGGCGACGGCGCCCGGTCCGAGGCTGAACGACTGTTGCACGGGATGCTGGCTGCGGCTGCGGTGGAGGGTTGGCAGCCTAACCTACGCATCGATGACGACGCAGGACCGATCGGGGTCGGCGACGTCGTATTCCCGCGCGAGCGCCTCGTCATCGAAGTGGACGGGTGGGCGTTCCACACGACGGTCGAGCGGTTTCAGAGCGATCGAAGCCGACAGAACCGTCTGATCTCCGCCGGCTGGGCAATTCTCAGGTTCACCTGGCGGGACCTCACCGAGCGACCTGATGAGGTTATCCAATCAATCCAGGCATTCCTGGCGATGCGTTCCGGGTGAGGACCGAGTTTCCGTACAAAACCCCATTACAGCTAGCGACTTGTACGGAAACAATCATGAAAAAGCGTGGACCGGCGGCGAACCGACGTTCGATCCATGGCGGCTGCCCGAACGGGCTGGCACGGGCATAACGCACCGGTGCCGGCAGCTGAGGTTCAGTCACCGTTGGCGGGCGGCCGATGGCAGACTGGAGGCGTGGGCAGCTATGCCGAGATCCTGATCGCGTTCGCGATGGTTGGACTGCTCGGTCTGATCTTGCGGTTCACGTTCAGCCGCGAACTGCCGCGCGGCTCCGATGACCCCGCGCTCGCCAGCCACGACGACGGAACACTCGACCTGGACGACGGGTCTTACACGGTGGTCAGCGAGGACCCCGCACCCACGCCGGCCGCCGACGATTTCGGGCTGCTCGCGCCGGTGGCCATCACCGACGACGAGGCGGCGGCCGCTCGGCTGAAGGCCCGGCTGGGCGAGGCTCGCATCCGCGCGACGACCACCAAGGGTAGCGACGGCCGCTACCGGGTCCTCGTGTTCTCGACCGAAGTGGACCGCGCGCGCCGCGTCGGCGGCACCACCTGACGGAGGGCGCGCGGACCCCGAGGTCAGATCGTCGCGTAGGAGAAGGACGGCTCCGGCGGGGCGGGTACCCGTTCGATGGTGGCGCCGAGGGCGGTCAGGTCGTCGACGAAGTGCGGGTATCCACGGTCGATGTGGTGGACGTGGCTCACCTCGGTCACCCCGTCGGCGCAGAGGGCGGCGATGACCAGTCCGGCTCCGGCCCGGATGTCGGTGGCCTGTACCGGAGCCGCGGAGAGGCGTTCCCGCCCTCGTACCATCGCGAACTTGCCGTCGGTTCGGATATCGGCTCCCAACCGGACCATCTCCTGGACGAAGTTGAACCGGCCATCGAAGATGTTCTCGGTCACCATCGACGCCCCGTCGCTGACCGCGGCGAGCCCGATCGCCATCGGCAGCAGGTCGGTGGCGAACCCCGGGAACGGCAGCGTGACCACGTCGACCGAGGCCGGACGCGAGTGCATGGTCACGCGGAACCCGCCCGGATGGGCGTCCACCAGGCCGCCCGCGGTACTCACCTTGTCCAATGCGATCTCCAGGAAAGCGGGATCGACGCCGTGGACCCGTACGTCGCCGCGGGTCATCGCCGCGCCCAGGGCCCAGGTGCCGGCGACGATGCGGTCGCCGACGGCACGGTGGACCACCGGACGCAATTCGGTGACGCCCTCCACCTCGATCTTCGAAGTGCCGGCGCCGTCGATGTGCGCCCCCATGTCGGTGAGCATCGCGCAGATGTCGACGATCTCCGGTTCCCGGGCCGCATTGTCAATCTCGGTCCTCCCTTTGGCGAGAACAGCCGCCATGAGCAGGTTCTCCGTGGCGCCGACGCTTGGAAAGTCCAGCCAGATCGTCGTGCCCCGCAGTCCGTCCGTGGCCCCTCCGACGATGAAGCCATGCTCGCTGTCGATCTCGGCGCCCATCTTGGTCAGGCCGGCGACGTGCATGTCCAGCCCGCGCGAGCCGATGGCGTCGCCACCCGGGTGGGCCACCCGCACCCGGCCGCAGCGGGCGAGCAGGGGTCCGAGCACGCAGATCGACGCCCGTAACTGCCGGACCAGGTCGTAGTCGGTCTCGTGGCCGATCGCCGCCGGTACGTCGATGCTCAGGCCGTCCGCGTCGTCCGTGTGCACCTGGCACCCCAGCCGCCGGACAACCTCGGCCATGATCGCTATATCGGTGATCTTGGGGACGTTGCGGAGCACCGTGCGACCCTCGGCGAGCAGGCTGGCGGCCATCAGCTTCAGCGCGGAGTTCTTGGCCCCGACCACCGACACGTCACCGACCAGCCGCGCCCCACCGTGCACCCGGATCAGATCGGGCGTCGACGTCGTCACGGCCGCCATCGTAGGGTCGCCGGCCGGCGCCCGCCCGCGGAACCAGAATCCCGCGTTGCCTACGCTAGGAGACATGGCCGTGCACCTCACCCGTATCTATACCCGTACCGGCGATGCCGGCATGACCGCACTCGGCGACGGAACTCGCGTTACCAAGACCGATCCGCGCATCGAGGCGTACGCCGACGTCGATGAGACGAACGCGGCCATCGGCGTAGCCCTCGCGCTCGGCGGCCTCAGCGACGAGGTGACCACCGTGCTGATGAGCGTACAAAACGATCTGTTCGACGTGGGCGCAGATCTATGCGCGCCGATCGTCCCGGATCCGACGTGGTCGCGGCTACGGATCGAGGACACCTACATCACGCGGCTCGAGGGCTGGTGCGACGAGTTCAATGTGCGCCTGCCCAAGCTCGACTCATTCATACTCAACGGCGGCACGCCCGGCGCCGCACTCCTGCACGCTGCCCGAACGGTGTGCCGTCGGGCGGAGCGGCGGTCCTGGGCTCTGGTCGAGGCCGACCCCGAGCGGACCAACCAGCTGGCCGCCAAGTACCTCAACCGCCTCGCCGACCTACTCTTCATCCTCGCCCGGACGGCCAATCCGGACGGCGACGTGAAGTGGGTCCCAGGTGGCGAGCGCTGACCCCGGAATCCGACGCGTCAAGATCGGTACCGCCGCACGGAAACGAACGCTCATCGCTGCATTGCGTACCGCCACGCCGATCTTGGCCGATGTGGCCGGGCGGATGCGATGCGTCAACTGCGGCGCAGAGCACCGGGTGGGGCGGACTCAAGCCAGGACAGCAAGCCCATCAGGGCCGATTCGGCGAGAGCGATCTCGACCGGACTGCCCCGGCCGCGGCAGCGGACGACGACCCAGCCCCTCGGCATCGCGACCCGTTCCTCGCCGGCCGGCGGGCGGCGACCCTCCACGACCAGGCCCTGCCGGGTGAGCACCCGACGCGGCCGAACGCCGAAGCTGAACAGGCGGTACCAGCGCAGCTCTTCGTCGGTGAATCGCCCCAGTCCGGGCGACCAACCACGTCCCGGTACGAAGGTCGACAACCGTAGGTTCATGTCGATCGTGCCGCCGCGCCGGGAGATGATCTCGCGTCGGGCGAAGACGAGCAGCAGGGCGGTGAGCGCGGCGAGGAGACCGGTGACTATGACCTCGAAAACCGCCATGGTCGTCAGCTGATCAGGCGCTCTCGGTGGCGGCACTGGCAGCCGGGACCGTGGCCGGGTCCGGTCCCTCGGCCGGCTTCGCGCTCTCGGCCAAGATGGTCACCCCGTCGTTGGTGACGGAGAGGAATCCACCGGCGATGTCGTACGCGATCTCGCCCTCCCCGGTCTTGATCCGTACCCGGCTCGGCTCCTTGAGCTGACCGAGCAGGGGCGTGTGGCCGGCCAGGACGCCCATTTCGCCCTCGGTGGTGCGGGCAACGACCATCTCCGCCTCGCCGGACCAGACCATCGCTTCGACGGAGACGAGCTCTACATTGAACGGATTGGCCACCGTCGAGCCCCCTTGAGCCCTCTGAGCGGACGCGACACCCCCGAATGAGGCTGCGGTAGTTACGAGTCTAGAGGGTGACCGTGGTCACACCGCGCCGGACTGCCAGACCGAACCGTGGGTGCCGGCGAGCCCGTTTTGACCCTGTACACGCAGACACAAGCGGGCATACAAATGATGCGGAAGTCGATATTGTGTGCCCGACCAACCTCCGGAAAAGGGAGCACTATGACAACTCCATCCGCAGGCCCCTCCTCGGGCATCCTGGCATCTCCACGAACGCTCGCCGCCCTCGGCCTGGTGGGGTACGTCGCGCTGTTCGAGTTCTTCGCCTTGATCGTGTGGATCGGCGACACACCCTCCTTCGCGCTCCGTTCGCTGAACGCGTCCGAGTCGTTCCTCAACCTGACGGTGATGGCGTTTCCGATCGTCGCCGTCCTCGTCGCGACCAGGATCGCGCCAGCGATCGCGATGGCACGGATGGTGGTCCTTGTCGCGCTGATCGAGTACGTCGTGGCCGTCGGTCTCGGCCTGATCACGTTCCTGGTCGGCATCGGCAAGTTGTTCGACATCGAAAGCGGCCTGCACGGCACCAGGGACCTGATTCTTGGCCTCGCGCAGATCGTGCTGATCGCCGTCGCCGGGTACATCACGTTCCGGACGTTCACCGAGATGGGTGGCCGGATCACTGGCCCCCGCGCGACCTTTGGCTCGCAGCCGCCCCAGCATGGCGGTGGCCAGACCTATCCGCAGCAGCAGTCCGGCCAGTACCCGGGCGCGCAGTAGTACCGCGGCCAGACGCAGATCGCAGGCCACTGGTCACCCAGCGGCCTGCGATCGCACGGGAGTCTACTGCTCGCGCAGCTTGGCGGCGTTGCGCTCCAGGTCGTCCAGGCCTCCACACATGAAGAATGCCTGCTCAGGGTACGTGTCGTACTCGCCCTCGCTGATCTTCTTGAACGCCTCGATGGTGTCCTTGACCGGGACGAACGAGCCCTCGAGGCCGGTGAAGACCGTGGCGGCGTACGTGTTCTGGGAGAGGAACCGCTCGATCCGACGCGCCCGGCCGACCGTGACCTTGTCCTCCTCGGAGAGCTCGTCCATGCCCAGGATGGCGATGATGTCCTGCAGGTCCTTGTACCGCTGCAGGATCCGCTTCACCTCGACCGCTACGTTGTAGTGGTCGGCGCCCACGTACTCGGCGGCGAGGATCCGCGACGACGAGGCGAGCGGGTCCACGGCCGGGTAGATGCCTTTGTCCGAAATGGAGCGTTCGAGGTTCGTGGTCGCGTCCAGGTGGGCGAAGGTGGTCGACGGAGCCGGGTCGGTGTAGTCGTCGGCCGGCACGTAGATCGCCTGCATCGAGGTAATCGCCTGCCCCCGTACGGATGTGATCCGCTCCTGCAGCTGACCCATCTCGTCGGCGAGGGTCGGCTGGTATCCCACCGCCGAGGGCATCCGGCCGAGCAGGGTCGACACCTCCGAGCCGGCCTGGGTGAACCGGAAGATGTTGTCGATGAAGAGCAGCACCTCCTGCTTCTGCACATCGCGGAAGTACTCGGCCATGGTCAGCGCGGCCAGCCCGACCCGCAGACGCGTGCCCGGCGGCTCGTCCATCTGGCCGAAGACGAGCGCGGTCTGCGGTAGCACGTTCGTCTCGCCCATCTCCAGGATGAGGTCGTTGCCCTCACGGGTGCGCTCCCCCACGCCGGCGAAGACCGAGGTGCCGCCGAAGTTGCGCGCCACCCGGATGATCATCTCCTGGATGAGCACCGTCTTGCCCACGCCGGCCCCACCGAACAGGCCGATCTTCCCGCCCTTCACGTACGGGGCGAGCAGGTCGAGCACCTTGATGCCGGTCTCCAGCATCTCGGTCTTCGGCTCAAGGTCGGCGAAGGCCGGCGGCGGACGGTGGATCTCCCACCGATCCTTGATCTCGAGCCGCTCGCCCTCCTTGAGGTTCAGGCAGTCGCCGACCACGTTGAAGACGTGCCCCTTCGTCACGTCCCCGACCGGCACCGTGATGCCCTGGCCGGTGTCGCGTACCTCGGCGCCCCGCACGAGTCCGTCCGTCGGCTGCATGGAGATGGCGCGGACCATGTTGTCGCCCAGGTGCAGCGCGACCTCCAGCGTCAGCGTCTTCGTGCCCTCGGTGAGGGTGACGTCGACGTGCAGCGCGTTGAAGATCTCGGGCATGGCGTCACGCGGGAACTCGGCGTCGACGACTGGACCGATGACCCGGACCACCCGGCCGGTACCAACTCTGGTCGATGTGTCGTCATTCATCGTTGCAGTCATCACAGTTCACTCCCCGCCGCGGCGAGCGCGTTCGCGCCACCGACGATCTCACTGATCTCCTGGGTGATGGCCGCCTGGCGTGCCGCGTTCATCTCCCGTGTGTACGTCTGAATCAAGTCTTCCGCATTGTCGGTCGCGGCCTTCATCGCCCGCCGCCGTGCCGCCGACTCGCTGGCGGCCGCGTCGATCAATGCCGCGTAGATGCGCGTGTGGATGTACTTGGGCAGCAGCGCGTCCAGGAGTGCCTCGGGGTCGGGCTCGAATTCGTACGCCGGCAGCAGTCCGGTGGTCTCGTCCATCTCGGTCTCGACCACCTGCATCGGAGCGAGGAAGTTGGCCACCGGCTGCTGGGTCATCAACGAGCGGAACTGGGTGTGGACGATGTGCAGCTCGTCCACGCCCAGTTCTCCGTCGGCTCCGGCGTGGACACCGGCGTCGGACGTGTCCACATCGTCGGCGCCGGCGACGAAGGCGTTGATGAGGGTGTGCGCGACGCCGACGACATCGGCGAAGGTGGGCTGCTCAGAGAAGCCGGTCCAGCTCTCCTCGATCGGCCGGTCGCGGAACCGGTAGTAGGTCACGCCGCGCCGCCCGATCACGTAGAGCGCGACCTCCTTCCCGGCCTCGCGCAGGCGCTGGATCAACTGCTCGGCGGTACGGATGACGTTGACGTTGTACGCACCACACAGCCCGCGGTCGCTCGTGATAACGAGCACGCCGGCCCGCCGCACCATGGGTCGGGCCTGCAGCAGCGGGTGGTCGATGTTCGCCGAGCTGGCCAACGCCGTGAGCACCATCGTGATCGCGGTCGAGTAGGGCCGCGACGCCGAGACGCGCTCCTGTGCCTTGGCGATCCGGCTCGTCGCGACGAGCTCCATCGCCTTGGTGATCTTCTTCGTCGACCTCGTCGAGCGGATCCGGCGACGAAGGACACGTACGGATGCGGGCATGGCGCTACTTCTTCTCCGGGGGCGGCGGTGGCGTCCGCCTGATGCGCCTGACCGTTTCCTTGGTCTCCACGCCCTCGGCCATCGCCTTGGCCTCTTCGTCGTGTGCCACGATACGCCGGCCTTCGGCGAGGAACGCGTCCTTGAAGTGGCCGATCGCCTCGTCCAAAGTGGACACGATGTCGTCGTCCCAGTCGTTGTCGGCGATCGCGGCGAGCACGCCGGGATTCGATAGACGCAGATGCTGCAGGAACTCCGACTCGAACCGGCGGATGTCGCCCACCGGGATGTCGTCCAACTTGCCCTCCACGCCAGCCCAGACGGAGACGACCTCCTCGGCCACGGGGGACGGCGAGTAGTTCTGCTGCTTCAGCAGCTCCACCAGTCGGGCGCCGCGATCAAGCTGAGCCCGGGAGGCGCGGTCCAGATCGGAGGCGAAGGCGGCGAAAGCCTCCAGCTCCCGGTACTGGGCGAGGTCGAGCCGCAGCCGGCCGGCGACCCGCTTCATCGGCTTGCCCTGGGCATTGCCGCCGACCCGGGAGACCGACGTACCGACGTTGATCGCCGGTCGCACGCCCTGGTTGAACAGGTCTGCCTCGAGGAAGATCTGGCCGTCGGTGATGGAGATGACGTTGGTCGGGATGAAGGCCGCGATGTCGTTCGCCTTGGTCTCGATGATCGGCAGACCCGTCATCGAACCGCCGCCCCACTCATCGCTCAGCTTCGCGCACCGCTCGAGCAGGCGCGAGTGCAGGTAGAACACGTCGCCCGGGTACGCCTCGCGCCCCGGCGGCCGGCGGAGCAGCAGCGAGATCGCCCGGTACGCCTCGGCCTGCTTGGTCAGGTCGTCGAAGACGATGAGGACGTGCTTGCCGGCGTACATCCAGTGCTGGCCGATGGCCGAGCCGGTGTAGGGAGCCAGGTACTTGAAGCCGGCCGGGTCGGAGGCCGGCGATGTCACGATGGTCGTATAGGCCATCGCGCCACGCTCCTCGAGCGTGCCCTTGACCGCCGCCACCGTCGAAGCCTTCTGGCCGATGGCCACGTAGATGCAGCGGACCTGCCTGGCCGGATCCCCGGAGTCCCAGTTGTCCTTCTGGTTGAGGATCGTGTCGACCGCGATGGTGGTCTTGCCGGTCCGGCGGTCGCCGATGATGAGCTCACGCTGGCCCCGGCCGATGGCGGTCATGGAGTCGATCGCCTTGATGCCGGTCAGCAGCGCCTCCTTGACCGGCTGCCGGGCCATCACGTTCGGCGCCTGCAGCTCCAGCTCGCGAAAACCCTCGTTCTCGATCTCACCCAGCCCGTCGAGTGGCTGCCCGAGCGGGTTGACCACCCGGCCGAGGAAGCCGTCGCCGACCGGAACCGACAACACCCGGTTGGTGCGCTTGACCTGCTGGCCCTCCTCGATACCCTCGAAGTCGCCGAGCACGACGACACCGATGTCGCGTACGTCGAGGTTCAGCGACACGCCGAGCGTGCCGTCCTCGAACTCCAGCAGCTCGTTGGCTTGCGCCGAGGGCAGACCCTCGACGTGGGCGATCCCGTCGCCGGCGTCGGAGACGATGCCGACCTCCTCGCGCGAGATCTCGGGCGTGTACGACGAGACGTAGCGCTCGAGCGCGCTGCGGATCTCGTCGGAGGAGATGGTCAGCTCGGCCATCTGGGCTTCCTTACGTCAGGGCGGAGAACGCCATATCGGGGTACAGGGGCGCGGTGCACCGGGCGGATCATGAACGACCCACGAGGGCGCTACGGGCATCGTTGAGGCGGCGGATCACGGTCGCGTCATACAGGTGGGAGCCGACCCGCACCCGCACCCCGCCCAGGATTCCGGGGGCGACAGAGACCTTGATATCGACGGCCCGGCCGTAGATCTCGGAGAGCTTCGTAGCCAGCCGGTTCTGTTCGTCCTCGGTCAGCATCGTCGCCACCGTCACGTAGGCGAGCTGGCGCTCGCGCCGGTCCGCGGCCAGCTCGACCAGGCGGGTCAGTCCGCCGCTGAACCGACGGCCACCGAAGCCTCGGACGGCGACCTCGACCAATCGGATGGTGACGCCCCGGGCCTTGCCGTCGAGAAGGTTGTGCACCAACCGGGACCGGCTCTGCAGCGGCGCGGTCGATGAGCCGAGCGCCGCGGCCAGCTCGATATCGCCATCGACGACCTGGCCGAACCGGAAGAGCTCGTCCTCGACCTCGGAAAGCTCGCCGGCCGAATCTGCGCTCGCGAGCAGCGCCTCGACGCCCAGCCGTTCGACCGCGTTCAGCAGGTCGGCACCGCTGGACCAGCGCCCCGTGACCAGGATCCGAAGCAGCGCCCGGGTATCCTCGGCTACCTTGCCTTCGAGCAGCGAGTCGAGCATGTCGGCACGGATATCACCGGGCCGGCCCGGATCGGTCAACGCCCGGCGCAGGCCGGGCTGACCCTCGAGCACGCCGGCGACGGCGAGCAGCTCGTCCCCGATGCCGGCCAGCGGCACCGGACGGTCGCCCGCGGCGAGGCCGTCCAGACGCTGCGCCGCGGTGGCGTAAGAGCCCCGGCTCGGATCCACTTAGGACGCTCCTCCCCCGGTTGTACCTGCGGTGTCCAGCTCGCGCAGGAACCTGTCGACGGTGCCACGTTGACGCGCCTCGTCCTCGAGCGCCTCACCGACGATCCGGCCGGCGAGGGTGACCGCGAGGGAGCCGAGTTCGGCCCGCAGCACGCGCACGATGGCCGCCCGCTCGGCACCGAGCTGGTCCCGGCCGGCGGCGATGATCCGGTCGGCCTCCTCGCGCGCCTTGGTCAGCATCTCCTCGCGGATCGCGACGGCGTCCGCCCGGGCCTCTTCGCGGATCTGGGCGGCCTTCGTGCTCGCGTCCTTCATCGCCTGGCGGTAGTCGGCCTCGGTCTGGGCCAGCTTGGCACTGGTCGCCTCGGCCTCCTCCATCTGCTTGCGGATGATCTCCTGACGGCCCTGCATCGCCTTCTGCAAGGGCGGCACGATGTACCGGCTGAGGATGAAAAGGATGATCAGGAATGCGATGAGCTCGGCGATGAAGGTGGCATTGGGCACCAGGAAGTTGCCTTCCGCCACCACGATCTCAGGGGGTGCCATGACGAGAGTCCCTACTTGCTGGAGAGCACGAAGACGAAGAGCGCCATGAAGGCGAGGTTGATGAAGTACATCGCCTCGACCAGGCCAACCGTCAGGAAGAAGATGGTGAACAGCCGGCCCTGCGCCTCGGGCTGACGCGCGACGCCCGAGATCGTGGCGCTGCCGGCGAGACCGTCACCGACCGCCGCGCCGATGGCGCCGCCGCCAAGGGCCAGGCCACCGCCGACGAACGCGCCGGCCAGCTCGATCGCCTGTGGAGTTGCGTTAGCCATTTCTCTCCTCACTTCGCTGGTATGTGCCTGTGTGCCTGGATGCGGCGGTTGGGTCGGTGTGTCGGCCCGGGTTGACGCGCACCGGCGGGCCTGGCCCGGGTCAGTGTGCGCCCTCCTCGTCGGGTGCCGCCGAGCCGAAGTAGAGCACGGTCAGCAGGGCGAAGATGAATGCCTGGATCAGACCGATGAACAGGTCGAAGAGCTTCCAGATGACGTTGGGCGCCCACAGGATGAAGGCCGGGAAGAGTCCGATCAGCGAAACCATGATCACACCCGAGAAGATGTTGCCGAAGAGCCGGAGCGCCAAGGTGATCGGCCGGGCGATCTCCTCGATCAGGTTGATCGGAATCATGACCCAGTGCGGCCGAGCCAGGTGGCGGTAGTAGCCGCGGAAACCCTTCTTGCGCACACCGGTGACGTGCACCCAGACGATGACCAGCAGTGCCAGGGCGTACGTCAGGTTGACATCGGAGGCTGGCGGCGGCACGTACTCCGGGTCGTGCCCGGTCGGGATGACGGCCAGCCAGTTCGCGATCAGAAGGAACAGGAACAACGTGATCGCCAACGGCACGACGAACGGCGCGGTCTGGATGCCCATCGTGCTCGCGACCTGCCGCTGGACGTTCTCCGTCACGGTTTCGAAGATCAGCTGAGTACCGCTGGGAGTCTTCGAAGTCACCCGCCGGCGCATCCAGAGGCCGAGGCCGATCACGACGGCCCCGGCGATCAGGGTGCCGAGGATCGTGTCCACGTTGAAGGTCAGACCGAAGACGGTCCAGGTGATGTGTTCGCCGATCGGAATGTTCCCAACGGCAACCGTCGTGCCGTTCATGCCGGCGCCCCTCCGCGCTCGCTCCGCAGCTGCCACCCCACGAAGACGCTCCGCAGCGCTTCACGTCTCCGCGGGGACCCCGGCACGGGCCTGACGGCCCTGCGATGCTCACTCGCTGTCGGCGCGCTCATGGGTGCTACAGCTGCTTGTAGACGGGTACCGATGCGCCGCCGACCATGAGCAGCTGGAAGAAGGCGAGGCCGGCGAAGACGCCGAGGCCGTCCGGACGTACCAGCAGGCCGATGCCGACCGCCAGCACCGTGATCACCGCGAGCCGTCCCAACACCGACCGGGTGAAGCGGGCCTTCTTGTTCGGAGCCTCACTGGTCGCGTAGGCGATAACGGACCGTTGGACCAGGTACGTGTTCAGCGCCCCGAGCGCCAGCCCGAGGCAGGCGAACAGACCCATCAGGACATGGCCGAAAAGCCCGGTCACCAGCACCGCGACAACGCCAACGCAGGAAGCCATGATGATCGACCGGCGCAGGTTGCCCTTTGCCACGGCCGGGACGGTTGGACTTTCTGCTTGCACGACGTGGGGTCTCCAGTCAGTCTCGGAGGAATCTTCGGAATGCGAGGTACGTGTAGCGCCCGGCCGAGGCGATGCCGAGCACAAGACCGACGAACGTGAATATGGGCAGTGTGTTCATGAGCCTGTCGACAAGCCAGCCCACACCGAGGGGAACGATCAGAAGCAGCGCGGAAACGACACCCATACCTACATAGCTGGGCCAACCCGGGGCGCCGCGGGTCGTCCGCCCGCCGCCGGACAGTTACCCTGTCCTCTGCGCTCGTGCGCGGACGTTACACACCCAGACACTCCTTTGGGCCCGAGAGGTGAAAATCACCGCTTGTCCAACTGCCTCCGCCCGTTGATCCCATTCGGCCTGAAACCCGCCATCAGGCTCGTAAAGATGTGGTCGGGTACCCCCTCCCACATCTTCGCAGGCAAGGTATCACAGCGTCCGTTCGCGTCCGCGAGGCACCCCAGGGTCGACCACCGCCGACTCTGTCCACCGCCCTCCAGCGGTACGCGAATGGAGCCGACCTTACTCCCGGTGACCCCTGTGCTGTCCAGACCCGCTCGAAACTGACGGGTGGCCGTCAGGAACGCGCGTGACCGCCGGCCGGCCAATGGTCGCCGAATGTGACGCAACACTCACTGGCCGCTGAGCGCCTCGGCCAGCGGGAGGACGGCAGCCTCGATCCGGTCCGCGGTCCTCGCGAACACGCGGTCCGGCATCCCGTACGGGTCCGGAACGCTGTCCGCTGCGATCGCCGGGAGCCGGCCGCCCCGTCCGTCGCTTCGGGCGGCGTCCAGGGCTGCTACGAGAGCCAGCCCGCGGGCGTAGGCGCTGCGGGGATCATCAGTGTTCGGGAGGGCACTGAGGTCCAGCCGGGCCAGCAGTCGACCGATCTCGCCGAGGGCGAACGTGCGCGGCGCCGCGTCAGCGCGCAGGTCCAGGACGTAACTGACCTGCTCGGCGGTCGCCGTGAGGATGAGATCCGAGGCATCGATGACATCGCCCGAGATTCTGCGCGCAACGAACGCGGATGGGTCGCCGCCGCGGGCCGCGACCTGGCGGGCAGCGCCGTCGGCCATCGGTTCGCCGACGTGCCACCCTCCGGTGCCCGCACCGTGGTTGCGATACCACTGCTCGACCGCGTCGCCGATCCGCTTGCGCAGCGCGGCCGCGAGCAACCGCTCGGCCATCGGTGAGCGGCAGATGTTGCCCATGCAGACATGCAGGATGGTGAAGGGTGGCACCGTGGTCACTCCCGCGCGCCGGGCATGTCCGGCAGGCCCGGCAGCTGCGGCTGGGCGAGCACGAACGGCTCGATATGCGGGACGACCTCGCGAAGCTTCTCGTAGGGGATGGCACCGTCGCGCAGCATCCTCGGAACCGGGCCGGTGCAGTCGACGATGCTGCTCGGGATCGGGTCGGAGCAGGGTCCGGCCTCGAGGTAGGTGGACACGGCGTACCCCAGTTGCTCCCGCGCCTCGTCCGCGGTGACCGCTGGCGGCATCCCGGTCCGGTTGGCACTGGAGACCGCGAGCGGTCCGGTGTGCTGCAGGACCTCCAGGGCGACTGGATGCAGCGGCATCCGTACGGCGACCGTCCCGTAGGTATCGCCAAGATCCCATTGCAGCGTGGGCGCCTGCTCGACGACGATCGTCAGTGCACCCGGCCAGAATGCCTCGACGAGGTCGCGCGCCTCGGGCGGCAGTGAGAAGACCAGACCGTCGAGCACCTGCCGCGAACCGACCAGTACCGGCGGCGGCATCTGCCGCCCCCGACCCTTGGCGTTGAGCAGCGCGGTCACCGCCCACGGCTTGAAGGCGTCGGCGGCGATGCCGTAGACCGTGTCGGTCGGCAGCACTACGAGGTCGCCCCGCGCGATCCCCTCGATGGCGGCGCGGATCCCCCAGTCGCGCTCGGCGACGGTCCGGCAGTCGTAGAGCATCACGACCGCAAGTCTGCCACCCGGTCGCCGCGGTCAGTCCGCGTGGCGGTGGTGAAACGCGGACGCCCGGCCAGATCGTGGTGCAACGCCACGCCGGTGAACCGCGCATCGGCGTCGACGAGCGTCGGCACCACATAGGCGTGCGTATCGTCGTGCTCCATCGCGAACGCGCCGCCTGGGCGCAGCAGGTCACCGATGCGATGCAGCACCGGCCGGACCACGTCGAGCCCGTCCCGCCCGCCGAACACCGCCCGGTGCGGATCGTGCTCGGTCACCTCCGGCGGCAACCCGGCGGCCCCGATCTCCGGTACGTACGGCGGGTTGCACAGCACCAGATCGACCGTGCCGTCCCGGTCACCGAGCGTCCCGGACGCGGTAGCATCACCCTCCACTATGGATACATCGTACGGAGATGCGTTGCGGCGCAACCACTCGAGCGCATGGGGATCGTCCTCAACGGCGACGACCCGGTTGCCGGAAGCCTCGGTCGCGACGGCGATCGCGATGGCCCCCGAGCCGGAGCAGAGGTCGACCACGAGCCCAGGACCGTTCGCCGCCAGCCAGCGCAGGCCCCATTCGACCAGCAGCTCGGTCTCCGGCCGAGGTACGAACACGCCGGGCCCAACCACGAGCTCGAGTTGTCGGAACGGTGCCTTTCCGGTGAGGTACTGCAGCGGTACATGGGCCGCCCGGTCGGCGACGAGCCGGCGGTAGCGTCCGGCTTGATCCGCCGTCAGCGGCCCCGCGGCCGACAGCCGCCCCCGTGGGAGTCCGACGACGTGCGCCGCGAGGAGCTCCGCATCGACACGTGGCGATGGCAGGCGGGCATTCGAGAGGCGCGTGGTCGCCTCCGCGATCGCGTCCTGCCACGTGGCAGTTACGGAATCTTCTACCCCCTGGGTGGGGTACAAGTCTCCAAGGTCCACGTATGACGGCAGCGGTCAGTGGCGGTGGGCGAGGCGTTCGAGCTCGGCCCGTCCGCGGGCGTTCTCCCGGTCGGCGCAGATCGCCTCCCAGGCGTTACCCCGGGCGGTGCGGAGTCGCTCCTCTCCCAGCACCCGGTAGAGCAGGCGCACCGACTCACGTAGAACGGCGCGCGGCGCCGCGGTGACGTCGAAGGATGCCGGTCGCGTCGGTGTCGTCATTGATGCCCCCAACGATCAGACCCATCCAGGATCGGGCACGGCTGTTTCGTCGTGGTGAACCGAGTATTCCACGTCTCGAACACGGTCACCTTGTCTTCCTACTCCCGCCCGGGGTCTCAGCGCCGGGACAGCTCGGCCTCGCCGGCGAGTCGGGCGGCCCGGTCGGCTTCGGCGAGCGCATCGAGTACGCCGTCCATATCGCCGGCCATGACGAGATCGAGGTTGTACGCCGTGTAACCGATGCGGTGGTCGCTGATCCGGTTCTGCGGGAAGTTGTAGGTCCGGATCCGTTCCGACCGGTCAACCGTGCGTACCTGCGCTTTGCGCGCGTCCGACGCGGCCGCCGCGGCCTCATCCTCGGCCAGTTGGGCGAGTTTGGCTCGCAGCATCCGCATGGCCTGTTCTTTGTTCTGAAGCTGGGAACGCTCGTTCTGGCAGCTCACCACGATGCCCGACGGCAGGTGGGTGATGCGTACCGCGGAATCGGTCGTGTTGACGGACTGCCCACCCGGCCCTGACGAGCGGAACACGTCCACCCGCAGATCGGCCGGGTCGATCTCCACTTCGGTCTCTTCGGCCTCCGGGGCGATCAGTACGCCGGCGGCCGACGTGTGGATGCGGCCCTGCGACTCGGTCACTGGGACCCGCTGGACCCGATGGACTCCGCCCTCCCACTTCAGCCGCGACCAGACGCCGTTTCCGCCGTCGGGGACACCGCGTGTCTTGATCGCGACCGCCACGTCCTTGATACCCCCGAGCTCGGAGGGTTGCTCATCCAGGACCTCGGTCCCCCAACCTCGCCGTTCGGCGTAACGCAGGTACATGCGAAGCAGATCGGCCGCGAACAGTGCCGACTCTTCGCCACCTTCGCCGGCCTTGACCTCGAGGATGACGTCCTTGATGTCGCTGGGATCGCGCGGCGCCAGGAGTTCGGCCAGGCGCTCCTCGATGGTGGGGATCCGTTGCGCCAGTTCCTCGGCCTCGGCGGCGAAGTCCGGGTCCTCATGGGCCAGCTCCCGAGCCGCGGCGAGGTCGGTCCTGGCCTGGTCGAGCTCGGCCGCGGCCCTGCTGATCGGGGCCAGTTGGGCGAAACGCCGGCCGACCCGGCGAGCGGCGGCCTGGTCGGCATGCAGTGTCGGGTCGGCCAGCCGACGCTCCAGCTCGGCGTACTCGTCGAGCAGAGCGCCCAGTCGGTCCGTACTCATCCCGGCCTCGAATCCCGCGACGTAACAAAGACAGTCAGACGGCGCCCGGCCGACCTCTCAGGATCGACGGGCGCCGTCGGGGAAGTTACTTCTTCTTCGCCGCGGGCTGCACCCTGGCGTACTTCTGCTGGAACTTCGCCACCCGGCCAGCGGTGTCGAGCACGCGCTGCTTGCCGGTGTAGAAGGGGTGGCACACGTTGCACGTTTCGACGTGGATCTGGCCGCCCTTGGCGGTGCTGCGCGTGGTGAACGTATTACCGCACGAACAGGTGACCTGAGTCACCTGGTAGGCGGGGTGAATATCAGGCTTCATGCCTCGGTCCTCTCTCAGCGGTCGCCGGGTCGCCGCGCGTGCCTGCGGGCGTGAACCGGAACCTGGCCGACACAACAGTGTGCCATGACGGCGCATTCCCCCAGCATGGCCGGCTCGGGAAACAGATCGCCGCCGGCCCACGGGACCGTTATGGCGCTGCGCGTCCCGCCAGCCGGCGGCGATCTCGGTATCCCTTGTGGGTGGGGCAGCCGGGAGAGCGGGGTCTACTCGCCCGGTGTCGTCTTGGCGATCTGCATCAGGAACTCGATGTTGGTGCGGGTCTGCTTGAGCTTGTCGAGCAGGAGGTCCAACGCGGCCTGCGAGTCCAGGGAGTGCAGCACCTTGCGGAGCTTGATCACGATCCCGTACTCGTCGGGG
>JBKPDY010000055.1:0-5303 GCA_046728155.1 Actinomycetota bacterium | reverse complement strand
GACCAGCCTGGCCAGATTCAGACCCACCGGCCCACCCCCGTCCGGCCGCCGCCCCTCTTCGGTGGCCCCCGGCGTCAGCGCATAACGGTGTGCCACCCACAGGTGCTCTATAAGCGTAGGCAGAGCTGCCGCAGCATTTGTCAGTACGGCCCCGACGCCAACCGACGACGTCCAAACCCACCGGCACCTCCGGCACCCTCGGCCGCCGGAGGCGCACCTGAATCGATCTCCTTGGGAGAAGTCTGGAAGCGGATCTTGCGGACGAGCTCCCTCGAAGCGCTCGGGCAACGGCGCAACGCGAAAGACGGTAACGGTGGAGCACGAGCAGGTCACGGTTGCCGACTGCGTCGTCACACGTCGGCCACCGGATCGGTCGCGCCGTCGTACCCGTTACTCCAGTCGGCGCAAGTAGGCGAACCGCTCGGCCCGGGTGTTCCCGGCGGCGCCCCGCTCCAGCATGTCGGAGGTGGGTGTGGTGCCGTGTGGCTCTCCCGGACCCTCATCGGCGGACAAGCCCCGGCCCTGGCGCGGCGTTTACATAGTTACCGGATTTGCCGATGACAGGACGTTTCGTTTGGGGTCTTGGTGGCAGCTACCGCCTGCTGAGTACGGCGGATTCGGCCGAGTCCTGGTTTGGTCGATCGCAACAACCTCGCTGGCCAGGCCGTTGCTGAGTTCCGCTGTGGCCGTAAGTGTCGTACCCCCCGGGTGAGAATGGAGCCATGGCAGTCACCCCGACCATCCGGCTGGAGCCGTGGAGTGAGGCTGATCTGGACCTGGAACGGCGCGTGAGCACCCCGGAGATGAACCGATACCTGGGCGGCATGGAGACCGATGAGCAGATCGTGGCCCGGCACCGGCGCTTCCTCCAGACCGCAGAGAGCGGCAAGGGGCAGATGTTCCGCGTCGTGCTGCTGCCCGCGCCGGAGCCGGCCGGCTCGGTGGGCTACTGGGAGCGCGTATGGCGCGACGAGAACGTGTACGAGATGGGTTGGAAGATCCTCCCTGAGTATCAGGGCCGCGGGATCGCCACGGCGGCGATCCGGGCGGCAGCGGAGCACGCGCGGGCACGGCGACGACACCGGTACGCGCACGCGTTCCCCTCGGTCGAGAACGGGCCGTCCAACGCGATCTGCCGCAAAGCTGGCTTCGTCCTGCTCGGCGAGCACGACTTCGAGTACCCGAAGGGCAGCTTCATGCGCTGCAACGACTGGCGCCTGGACCTCGACTTAGCCGGCGGTTGACCCACCACTTCGGGATCCGCCCGGTGACCAGACCCCTACCGCCGCCGCTTCTCGCCACAGGCACATCCTCATTTCCCGCTGACGGGTATCGAGATCCCGCGTGCAGAATCGCTCGTCCTTCGCCGTGCAAAGCGCGGCGCCAGACGACCAGGAGGGTCGGGAGCGGCATTCATGGCAGACTGTGCCGGTCGACCGGCCTACCACGCCATCAAGGTCGCCACCCGCGTGGGCCGAGGAGGTTCCGGTGGAGGAATCAGACTTCTGGGCGCGCTTGGAACATCGGATCTGTGACGAGTTCGCTGGCTTCGAGCGCGCGCAAGACGTCCCCGTGGAACGCCCGAAACGGGCCGCAGACCGACCCGATCGTGTCGAACTGAGCGGATTCTGTAGCACTCAAAGCAATTCAGCTACGTCCGGGGCGCCCACCAGTTCCCCGCCTCGTCGCGTATCCACGGCGAAGGCGCCTTGGGTGGAACGTATGGGGCGAGATCGGGGTCTGCGGCCAAGACGGCCTGTTCGGCAGTGTGGATCGCATCTCGGGCATCCGAAGCCGCGACATTCGGCGTGAGCATCGCGCCGCGCTAGTGCGCCTGCCGGGACGCATAGGGATGCGGATGACTGCATATACGCGCACGGACTCCGGCGGGAGCATTTCGCTCTTTAGCTCGGCCGAGCAGTTACCAGCGCGGCCAGATCGCCGACTATGCGTACCTGGATGAGTGCCTCAGATGGCGTCGATCTGTGCGCACGCGACTCGGTGACCGTTGATCCGGTACAGCGTTCAGGTGTGGTCGCCCAGAACATCCGGTCCTGGGCCATTTAATGTGGCCCGAATCTGGTTGAGTCCCTCGATTCGCCAGTAGCGCCCGTTGGGGAGCTGGTCGTCTCGTTGCCAGCGCCACGTCGTGATCATCGCCCATATGAGGAGGCGGCACTGGTGGATCAGGTCCTGGTTGAGGCCGGGATAGTGCTCGCAAACGTCTGCGGCACGCAGCGTGTGGCCGTCCTCGTTCGGCACGAGAGCATGCGCGATGTCGAACTCGACCGGGCCACGGCAGCAGGTCTCGAAGTCGACGAACAGTAACCCTTCCCGTGTCCTCAGCAAGTTGCCTGCATGCGGCTCGCCGTGCAAGACCTGTTCGTCGGTGCCGAGTCCGCTGATTCCGATGCTCTGGCGACGCAGTATGTCGCCGAGAAGCTCCCGGTCGGGGCCAAGGAGCTTTGGAGTCTGCTCCGGGTCGGCGATCAGCCTCTGTGCCTCAGCAACTCGGTCGGTGAAATGCGGTGCTCTCACCTCGAGCTGGCGCAGGCCAGCATGGAGGCGGACAAGCGCCAGCGCGTACTCTGCCGGCGCGATGTCTGACGACCCCATCGGTTCGTAGTACGTCCACAGGGTGACCGCGAACCCGTCATGGACATAGACATGCGGCTCCACCCGAGGCGCAAGCTCGGCCACCGGGCTACCAGTTTCAGCCAGACGGCGAGCAACCTCGACTTCGAGGTCGTCGGCCGTCTGATGGACGAGCGGCCTGACCCGAGCGAGAACGTCACAAGGGGTCAGGCGCACGACGACGCGGTTCGAGTTATTGACAACAACGGCATCGTCGACTCGAAGGCCCAGCGCCGAGGCTGTCGAGCTACCGGCCTCAACCGCGCGCTGGACTTCTGCTAGTTCCATCGCGTCCTCGTTCCTCCCTCTCCTGATTCGAGAACCTAGCGCCCTCAGCGGCGGCGATACTCGGGACAGGCGCCATAGCCGTCGACCGGGCTAGACGCCTCGGAACAGCTTAGAAAAGGAGCACCGACCGACCGATCGATCTGCGTGCCCGCTGGCAGGAGCCGCCCTGGTCTCGCGCCGAGCCAGATTGATGACGGAGGCACCGACATATCACGGGGCTTTTCGCTGCGTGGAGGTGACGGTGAACAAGCCCGGAAGGCGGGCGGGCCGACCGTATGTCTATGCATCAGCGAACTTCAAGCGACCATCCTCATTTGCCGCGAGTCGGTCGGGGAAAGGGTCCATCGACCTTGGGGTGCTGGCGCTCGTCGTGCGCTTCTGCCGCGGTTACGGGGGCCAGCGGCTGCCTCGGCAGCACCTGCGGCGTCCGGCTCGGCGTCGCCGTCGCCAGCGGCTACACCAGTACCCAGGGCTGGTCCACGGGTCGTCCCGGCCTGGTTCCTTGCCGGCGGCATCGCCGCTGGCCGCTACCCCGCGGTCCACGCGTCCCGCCGAGCGCCCACCACCCCGTGGGAGTGGGTCAACGCACCCAGAAGTCGTGCGGGAGCGCGTCGACGTGCGACGCGGACTGTTCGATGTAGCCCGCGACCGGCAGGAGCGCGATCGCAGCCCGGTCCCCGGCTTCGGCCATCTCACGCATGACAGTGACCTGGTGTCGGGCGCGCTGCACGATCGCGGCGCCGAAGGCGTGTCGGTCGCCGTCGTAGCCGTATGCGTCGAGCAGGAGATGAAGGCGCCGGGACCGGTCCGTGCTGTCGTGGAAGCCCAGCCCTTCCGCCACGCTCGGCGGGCACAGCGGCACCCACCAGAGCGCTGCGAACGCCAGATCGAACTCGCGCGTCGACGGACCCGCTGTATCCCAGTCGAAGAAGCCGACCAGCCGGTCACCGTTCAGGACAGCCGCGTTGTACGGGGCCGCGTCCTGGTGACCTATGACCAGACCGGGTTCCATCATTCGCCCTGTCCCGGCGAACCATCGCTCATCCGCCGGTGGCACGAACTCGGCTGTCACGTCGTGGACGCGTCGCAGCCATTGTCCGACCTGGGTGAGAGTCACGTCGGTGAACGCCCACGCTGGCCAGGGGAATCGGCCGCCGGCCGTTTCTCCGGGCAGGTAGGTGAGCATCTCGCGGCCCTGGTCGTCGAAGCCGAGCGCCCTGGGGGCGCCGTCGAAGCCGGCATCCTCCAGATGCCGCAGCAACGCGTGCACTGTCGGCGTCCACGGCGAAGTCTGCTTGTGGACGACATTGCCGATCCGCATGGCACCAACAGTGTTGCCGCCCGCCAGGGTCTCTTCGCTCATTGGTGCTTTATAGCCGCCGTCGAGCGACGGCGATACCGGATTTGCGTAGTCGCTGGCGCCAATCCGAAACGAGCGCCACTCACCTGACCGGCTGCTCGGGGAAGCTCGGCCATCAAGTGGGCAAGCCTGGCCAGGACCTAGTCTCAAGCCACCACCGAAGATCAACAACACTCATCTGCCGCGAGTCGTGCGGATCGACGGCGAAGATCAGCCGCCCGATCATGCCGATGACAGTGCAGTGCCGACCGTAGAAGCTGACGATCTCATGCGGGTATCGGGCCGATCTGATTGCGTCGAGGCCGGCCGCCGCTGCGAGCGGGGTTTCGATCGGGATTCGTGGGCGCTACCGCAGTTGGTCGCGGCGGCGGGTCAAGTTGGCGGTCTGGGCGGTGTTGCCGGCCAGCTCGATGGCTTTGTCGTAGGCGTCGGCCGGCCATCGCTCCACGGCGGTCGCGAACGCCTCGGCCGCTGCCTCCTCGGCGATGTCGAGGTCACCGAAACGCCGGGTCAGCGAGGCGACCACCCGGGCCCACTCGTCGTGGTGGGCCCGGGTGACCGCCTCCTCGACGTCGCTCACTGGAACGGCCGCACCTCGATCTTCCGATCGCAGATCTTCGACGCCTCGGCGGCGAGATTGAGCGCCACATCCAGATCGGGGACCTCCCACACCCAGACGCCGGCGAGGTACTCCTTCGACTCCACGAAAGGCCCGTCGCTGAACACCGCCTGCTCGCCCCGGTTGTCGATGACGGTGGCCGCGTCGGTGTCCGCGAGTCCGCCCGCGAAAACCCAGGAGCCCTCGGCGATCAGTCGTTCGTTGAACGCGCTGATGGCAGGCCGCCTGTCCGTGCTGCCGGGATTGCTCTTGTCATCGATCACGGAAACCAGGTACTGCATCTGAAGATCATCTCCTCTGGTGTCAAGACAGCGTGGTACGGCGGTCAGGGACTTCAGGCCGTTGCATACCGCGGGCGCCCGGCCGGCCGGTAGACCTGGATCGTCACGCCCTTCGAGTCGA
>JBKPDY010000054.1:0-26715 GCA_046728155.1 Actinomycetota bacterium | reverse complement strand
CGGCGTACACGAGGCCGCGGCCCGGGGGGCGCCGCGGCCGGAGCCGCGGGTGGCCCGCACCGCGGCCGCGCCCGCGTGGTGCCGGTCGCGGCCCGGCCGTGCTTACTTGAGGGTGACCTTGGCGCCCTCGGCCTCGAGCTTCGTCTTTGCCTTGTCGGCGTTCTCCTTGTTGGCCTTCTCGAGAACGGGCTTCGGCGCGGCCTCGACGAGATCCTTCGCTTCCTTCAGACCGAGGCCGGTCAGCTCGCGCACGACCTTGATGACCTGGATCTTCTTGCCTCCGTCTGACTCGAGAATGACGTCAAACTCGTCCTGCTCCTCGACCGGCTCGGCGGCAGGCGCTCCGGCGGCGGGACCGGCGGCCGCCACAGCGACCGGGGCGGCGGCCTTCACGTCGAAGGTCTCCTCGAACTGCTTGACGAACTCAGAGAGCTCGATCAGCGTCATCTCTTTGAACGCGTCCAGAAGAGCGTCCGGGCTGAGCTTTGCCATGGTTGGCGATGTCCTTTCTGGATGTCGAGTGCGGCTCAGGCCGCGTTCTCCCTTTCACGTTTGTCCTGCAGCGCCGCCACCAGCCGCACGGCTTGGGCGATCGGAGCCTGGAAGGTCGCCGCAGCCTTGCTGAGATTCGCCTTCATCGCGCCAGCCAGCTTCGCCAGGAGCACCTCGCGCGACTCAAGGTCGGCGAGCGTGGTGACGTCCTTCGCCGTCAGCGGCCTGCCCTCGAAGACGCCGCCCTTGATGACCAGGAACGGGTTGGCCCTCGCGAAGTCCCGCAGGCCCTTGGCGGCCTCGACGACATCGCCGGTGACGAAGGCGAGTGCGGTTGGACCGGTGAACAGGTCGTCGAGACCGTTGATCCCCGCGTCCGCCGCGGCGCGCCTGGCAAGCGTGTTCTTGGCGACCGCATACGTTGCCTGATCACCGAGCGCGCGGCGCAGCGACTTGAGCTGCGACACCGTGAGGCCGCGGTACTCGGTGAGGACGGTGGCTGTCGACGACCGGAACTGCTCGGCCATCTCGGCGACGGCCGCCGCTTTGTCGGTACGAACAGGCTTGTCCGCCATGTCCCTCCTCTCGTTGCGTCAGGCTGGTCGACCGTCTGCAACGAGAGAACGCCCCGGCGCAGGGGCGCACGGGGCGTGGCCGAACGAACTCGGCGAAGCAACCGTCCATCCTGCGCGGGCCGCCTGCCGGAGCAGGGCTTTCGACCGACTACCGAAGCAGCGGTGACCAGCGGTCTTTGGGTGGAGCTACGCGGTCAAGCATAGGGACGCCGTGGTCGTTGTCCAAATCACGCGCGTCAGCGTTCAGGACTCGGCCGCACTCGTCTCGTGCAGGTTGCGCGTGATGTTGGGATCGATCTGGATGCCCGGACCCATCGTCGTGGCGACGAAGACCTTCTTCAGGTACTTGCCTTTCGCGGCGGACGGCTTACTCCGGAGTACCTCGTCGAGCACCGCCGCGTAGTTGTCGACGAGCTGTTCGGGAGCGAAGCTTGCCTTGCCGATGATCATGTGCAGGTTGGAATGCTTGTCCACTTTGAACGTGATCTTGCCGCCTTTGATATCGGCCACCGCCTTGGCCACGTCCATCGTGACGGTACCTGTCTTCGGGTTCGGCATCAGGCCCCGCGGGCCGAGGATCCGCGCGATCCGGCCGATCTTGGCCATCTGGTCCGGGGTCGCGATCGCCGCATCGAAGTCGGTCCAACCGCCCTGGATCCGAGCGACGAGGTCGTCGCTGCCGACCACGTCCGCGCCGGCGGCCTCGGCCTCGACCGCCTTCTCGCCGGCGGCGAACACAACCACCCGGGCGGTCTTGCCGGTGCCGTGCGGGAGGTTGACCGTGCCCCGGACCATCTGGTCGGCCTTCCGGGGGTCGACTCCCAGTCGCATGGCGACCTCGACCGTTGCGTCGAACTTCACCGGGCTCGAATCGCGAGCGAGGCGGATCGCCTCGGCCGGCGGATAGAGCCGGGTGCGATCGATCTGCTCGGCTGCCTTGCGGTAGCCCTTGCTGCGCTGCATTGTTTCCTACTCTCTGTGGTATCCACGGGCCAGCAACACGGATCGCTCTGAGCCCTCCCACGGTGAGCGCGCGAAGCGCTCACTCGTTCTGCCATGGACCGTGAGCAAGCTGCGGTGCTCGCTCACGCTCGCTCCTCGCGCTCACTCCTTGACCGTGATGCCCATCGAGCGCGCCGTACCGGTGATGATCTTCTCGGCCGCCTCGACGTCGTTGGCGTTGAGGTCGGCCATCTTCTTCTCAGCGATCTCGCGCAGCTGAGCCCGGCTTATGGCACCAACCTTGGTGGTATGCGGCGTGCCGGAGCCCTTCTCCACGCCGGCGGCCTTGATCAGCAGACGTGCCGCCGGCGGCGTCTTGAGGACGAACGTGAACGTACGATCCTCGTAGACACTGATCTCGGCCGGTACGATGTCCCCCCGCTGCCCTTCTGTTGCCGCGTTGTAGGACTTGACGAACTCCATGATGTTCACGCCGTGCTGCCCCAGCGCGGGCCCGACCGGTGGGGCCGGGGTGGCCTGGCCGGCTGGCAGCTGGAGCGTGAACGTCTTGACGAGCTTCTTCTTCTTCGGAGGCATGGCTCTTCCTGGTCCTGGATGGAGATTCGCCCGAGCACGCGCCACCGACCCGCGCGACCTGCCGGACGTTTCAGGTTAGCGCATGCTCGTACAGGCCCGGAAATCGATGGTCAGATCTTCGAGACCTGATTGAAGTTGAGCTCTACCGGCGTCTCCCGGCCGAAGATCGAGACAAGCGCCTTGAGCTTCTGCTGGTCGGGATTGATCTCGCTGATGGTCGCCGGGAGCGAGGCGAACGGGCCATCGATGACGGTCACCGAATCGCCAACCTCGAAGTCGAGCACCCGGACCTCGGGCTTCGCACCCTTCTTGTCCGGCTGGATAGCCGGTGCCAACCACTTCAGGACCTCGTCGAGGGAGAGCGGTGCCGGCCGGTCGGCGCGATCGGTCGACCCGACGAAGCCCGTCACCCCGGGCGTGTTGCGAACGCAGGAGTACGACTCGGGAGTCAGGTCCATGCGGACCAGGATGTAGCCGGGGAAGACCTTGTTCTGTACCTGCTGTCGCTTGCCGTTCTTTACCTCGACCTCTTCCCGCGTCGGCACCTCCACCTGGAAGATGTACTCCTCCATGTCGAGGCTCGTGATGCGGGTCTCGAGGTTGGCCTTGACCTTGTTCTCGTACCCGGCGTACGAGTGGACGACGTACCAGTCGCCTGGCGCGTATCGCAATGTCTGGCGCAGCTCAGCGACCGGGTCGAACTCCTCGGAGTCCTCCGCCAACGCCTCAACCGACTGGGTGGCGACTGTGGTCGAGCCCACGCCGCTGACCGACTCCTCGGTGCCGGGGGCGGTGTCCTGGCCGGTCTCCTCGTACTCGGGCACGTCAACTCTCTTCTGGTCCAGTCCGGCCGTCGACATCTGGCCGGGCGTACTTTCTATTGTCCGGTGGTCCCGCTGGTGGTCTTCCCGCCGAAGACTGCGAACATCGCCTTGGCGAAGCCCAAGTCCAGCAGGGCCACCATCGTCATCATGATCGTCACGAACACGACGACGACGGTGGTGTAGGTCAGCAGTTCCTTGCGGGTAGGCCAGATGACCTTCTGGAGCTCCGCGACGACCTCGCGCACGAAGCGGATGAGGCGGCCGAGGATCCCCGGGCCGACATCATCTCTCGCCGCCCGCTTCGGGCGGGCCACCTTCGTTGCCCTGGCGGCCCTCGCCGTCTTCGCGGCCGTCCGCGACCGACTGGTCACGGCGGGCGCCTCGTCCACCTCGTCGTCGAGATCGCTGTCGTCGTCGAGATCGCTGTCGTCGTCGAGAGCGTCATCGAGGTCGTCGTCGTCGAACCCGTCGAGTTCGGGGCTGTCGAACTCGTCCTCGTTCGAGCGTCCGCCGCGCTGCCTATCGGCCACTTCGCCCTCTTTCGTCCATTACCGGCGCCGGTCGATTCGGCACCGTCTCTCCCATTATCACCTGGGCAGGGGCGACAGGACTCGAACCTGCAACCTGCGGTTTTGGAGACCGCTGCGCTACCAATTGCGCCACACCCCTACGCGGACCGGAAACCCACCAAGCTGGTCGACGTGGGCGCGCCAACCCAGGGGTGACTCACCCCACGGGCGTTTAGTGTACGGGGACCCGCGTGCTTCTCCCAAACGGGCCGGGCTCCGACGACCCGAGCTGGACCCGAACCAGTAGCCCTCCGTCTGGACGAGCCGTGGCGAGTATCCGTCCGCTGTGCGCCCGGACGATCGCGCGAACGATCGAGAGGCCCAGCCCCACGCCGGCCGGCGAGGACGTGCGGGCGGCCGGTCCGCGGGAGAACGGTTCGAACAGCCGTGGAACCTGATCGGGCACAAGACGCGGCCCGCTGTTCTCGACGGTCAGGACGACCCGCCGGGCGTCAGCGCCATCCGGACCATCGGAGCCGAGGGTCACCTCCACCCATCCGTCCGGTACGTTGTAACGAAGCGCGTTGTCGATGAGGTTGCGTACGAGCAGGGCCAATAGTGCGGCATCGCCCAGGACCCACGCCGGACCGATCGACTCCCGGATCGGGGTGTCCCCGGCCTCCACCGTTGCCAGTTCGGCGGCCACAACAGCGTCGAGCGCGACCAGCCGCGGTCGCTGCTCGTCTTGTTCGGCCGAGGCTAGAACCAGAAGCCCCTCGAGCGTGTCGGACTGCCTGCGGTTGGCCGCCAGCAGATGCTCGCGCAACGTCCGGATATCGGCATCGGGCTGTAGAAGGGCGACCTCGAGCAGGGTGCGTTCCAGGGCCAAGGGCGCCCGCATCTCATGGGCGGCGTTCGCGATGAACTGCCGTTGCGCGCCGAACGCGTCATCCAACCGGGTGAGCATGGCATCGAAGGCCTCCGACAGCTCGTAGACCTCGTCGTGCGGACCACGAGGGACGACCCGAGCGCGTAGGCCCTCGGCGACCGACGAACCGGCGATGCGGCGGGCGGCCATGGTCACCCGCCGAAGTGGTCGTAGTCCCTGCCCGGCGGCGAACCACCCTAGCAACAGGGCCGCAGGCGCGGCCGCCCCGATGGCGAGCGAGCCTCGCGTCAGCAACGCGCGGAGGATGTCCGCGTGGTAGGCCTCGTTCGCGGTCCGGCTCTCGGCGAGGCTTCGGGCCAGCTCGAGCCGGTACTGCTCGACATCGACCGTCCGGCCGTCAACGAGAGGGAGCCGCCCGGTTGGCGGCACCGAGCCCACGGCGATGATCTTCGGCGGCACCGGCGACTGGCCGGCCAGTACGTCGCTGACGAGTAGATAGGCCGTCGCCAGCATGAGTCCGGAACAGACAAGGAAGATCAGCTCGTAGAGCAGGGTCAGCCGCCACCGCAGGGTCATCGGATCTGGTAGCCCACGCCGATGACGGTGCCGATGACCGGCGGCTCGCCGAGCTTACGGCGCAGCGAGAGCACGGTGACCCTGACGACGTTGGTAAACGGGTCGATGTTCTCGTCCCAGACCTTCTCCAGCAGGCGCTCGGCGGGTACGACCGCACCATCTCCGCGCAGCAGCTCTTCGAGTACGCCGAACTCCTTGCGGGTCAGGGTCAGCGCCCGCCCGTCCCGACTCGCATCGTGGCGGACGGGGTCCAGTGCGATGCCGGCCCGGTGCAGGCGCGGGCTGGCGTCCGCGCGGGTCCTCCGCCCGAGTGCCCGCACCCGCGCGGCGAGCTCCGCGAAGTCGAACGGTTTCGCGAGGTAGTCGTCGGCGCCGAGATCCAGCCCGGCAACGCGATCGACCACCCCCGCCGCGGCGGTGAGCATCAATATCCGTGTCCGGGTCGCGCCCTCCACCACCAGCGCTCGGCACACCTGGTCGCCGGTCAGCCCGGGCAGGTTCCGATCAAGGATGACAACGTCATACTCGTTGAGGCTGAGGCGATCCAACGCCGCGCGACCGTCGTAGGCCACGTCGACCGCGTACGCCTCGCGGCGCAGGCCGGCGGCGATGGTGTCGGCGAGAACGGCCTCGTCCTCCACGACGAGAAGGCGCATTCGTTCACGTTAGCCCACCATTGACCACGCTCAACGTCGGCTAACGCTGGTCTTATACCCGGTCGCATTCAATGACCGACATGCGCAGACTCATACCGGCGTTCGCCGCGGTGCTGATGGCGTCGGGGTGTTCGGGACCAAGCGGCCCAGGGGTGGCCTCGGCAACCTACGCGCCATCACGACCAGGCGCCTCGGTCTCCGCCGCGGCCGACGCCGACACGCGGTTGCGCCAGTACGCGGCGTGTCTGCGGGAGAATGGACTGCACGTCGCGGACCCCGAGCCAGGCCAGGCCGGCGTCCGGATCGATCCCCACGATCCGCGCGACGTGGCCCAGCGCGCCATTCTCGCGTGCGTGGCCTATGCGTCGGCTCCCGAGGCGCCGACGCCGCCCAATGAAGCCGATCTGTCAGCGCTTCGCCGGTACGCACGTTGCATGCGCGCGCACGGGCTTCCTCTGTTCCCCGATCCCGACCCCCAGACCGGGTTCTTTCCGGGTCTGGACAAGTCCAACTACGACGTGAACTCGGCCACGGTCAGGAGCGCGTTGCAAGCCTGCCAAGCCCTTCAGCCGCCAGCGCCGCCCGGTGGATGAGCTCGTGAAACGGCCGCGCCTGTGGCGCCGGTGGTGGCTCGCGCCGGTCGCGGTTCTCGCGGCCGGCGCGGTCGTCGCCGCGGCCATCGGGTTCGGAGGTGGGTCGACCGAGGCTCACCGGCCGGTCACGGTGCCATCGAAGACCGTCCCCGTCACGCGCGCGGATCTGGCTGACTACGTCGATGTCCAGGGTGTTCTGGGCTACGGACCAGCGGTCACGGTCGAGGCGAAAGGTACGGGTGGCACGATCACGGCGGTCGCGGGGCTCGGCAACACCGTCCGCCGCGGCCAGCCTCTGTACACAGTGGATGATCAGCCGGTGACGCTGCTCTACGGTGATCTGCCGGCCTACCGCGAGCTGTCGACCGGCGTAGCCGGCGGGGACGTCCGCCAACTGGAAGACAGCCTGCGCGCCCTCGGCTACCGAGGGTTCACTGTGGACAATGAGTACACGGGGTCGACCGCGGCGGCGGTCAGCCGGTGGCAAACCGCACTGGGACTGCCAGCGACCGGAAAGGTGGAGCCGAGCCAGATCTACTTCGCACCCGGTCCGGTCCGCATCGCCACTCATGAGACCGCCAAGGGAAACACGGCCACCGGCAATGTGCTCACCTACACTGGCACCACGAAGATGGTGCGGGTCGACCTCGCGGTGAGCGAGGCCCGGCTGGCCACCCGGGGCGCTCGGGTCAGTGTGACCCTGCCCGGTCAGGATCCGGTGCCGGCCATAGTGACGGACGTGGGCGTGGTCGCCACCTCGCCCAGCGGCAACGGCTCCGGACAGACCGACACCGGGACAAGCGGCGCGGAGCCGACCATCCCCCTCACGATCACCTTCACCGATGAGCGGCTCAGCCTCAGCTATGACGGTGCCGAGGTGACCGTGCGGCTGACCGGGCAGATCAGGAAGAACGTGCTGTGTGTTCCGGTCGAGGCGCTGCTCGCGTTGCGCGAGGGCGGGTTCGGCGTCGAGGTGATTACCGGAGACACCTCGCGCATAGTCCCGGTACAGGTGGGGCTGTTCGCCGACGGCCGGGTCGAGATTCGAAACGGCGCCCTCACCGAGAGCATGAGGGTAGGCGTGCCCGAATGATCGTGGAGTTGGCGGAGGCCTCGAAGGTCTATCCCGGTGCAACGGTGGCTTTGCGCGATGTGTCGGTGAGCATCACCGCGGGCGAGCTGGTCGCGATCGTCGGGCCGTCCGGCTCGGGCAAGTCCACGATGCTGCACCTGATCGGCGCGCTCGACCGGCCGTCCAGCGGCTACGTGGGTATCGCCGGATACGACATCGCCACGCTGCCCGACCGTTCGGTGTCGGCGCTTCGGGCGCGATGGATCGGATTCATCTTCCAGCAGTTCCACCTGGCGGCCGGCGTCCCCGCCGTGGACAACGTGGCCGACGGCCTGCTCTATGCCGGCGTTCGGTTGGCCGAGCGGCGTCGCCGTGCGGTGGTGGCGTTGGAGCGGGTCGGCCTCGGGCACCGCCTGTGGCATCGTCCGCATCAACTCTCCGGGGGAGAACAGCAGCGGGTCGCCATCGCCCGTGCGGTGGTCGGTGATGCGCCGCTGATTCTCGCCGACGAGCCCACCGGAAACCTCGACTCCGAGTCCGGTGCGTCGGTTATCGCGCTGTTGCAGGATCTGCACACGAGCGGCACGACGATTGTTGTGATCACGCACGACCGCACGATCTCGGACGGCATGCCGCGACAGATCGTTCTTCGCGACGGACGGGTCGTGGCGGACCGGTGACTGCTCGCGCGGAGCCGCGGCCGGCCCGACTGTCCATATCGGACACGATCCGGCTCGGCGGCGCCGGCCTCAGGACCCGGCCGCTGCGCGCCGTCCTCTCGGCATTGGGCGTCGGCATCGGCATCGCCGCGATGGTATCTGTCGTCGGCATTTCATCGTCGAGCCACGAGGACCTGAACCGGACCTTGCAACGTCTGGGTACCAACCTGCTCACGGTGGTTCCGGGAGAATCGTTGCTGGGCGCCCAAGCACAGCTCCCAGACGCCTCGGTCGCGATGGTGGGACGGATCGGGCCCGTCGAGTCGGTGACGGCCGTCGGACGGGTGAAGGGCGCCTACGTCTACCGCAACGACCACATTCCGGTGGGGCAGACCGGCAGCGTCTCCGTCCTCGCGGCGCGGCCGAACCTCACCAGCGCGCTCGGTACACGGGTCGCCGACGGGCAGTGGCTCAGCCCGACTACGACCCGGTTTCCGGCCGTCGTCCTCGGCTCCGCGGCCGCGGCGCGGCTGGGTTTCGGCCGGGCGCGGCCGGACGTGAAGATCTGGTTGGGCGGCCGCTGGTTCACCCTCATCGGGATCCTCGATCCGGTGCCGCTGGCCCCAGAGATCGACTCGGCGGCACTGATCGGCTGGCAGGCGGCCGAAACCTACCTCGATTTCGACGGTCACCCCACAACCATCTACCTGCGGGCGCGGCCGGACGCCGTCTTGGATGTGCGATCGGTGCTCGCCGCGACCGCCAACCCGCAGCACCCGGAGCAGGTCCGGGTCTCGCGGCCGTCCGACGCGCTCGCCGCCGCCCACGCGACCGACCAGGCCTTCGCCGGGCTGTTGCTCGGCCTCGGCGCCGTGGCCCTCCTCGTGGGAGGTATCGGGGTTGCGAACACCATGGTCATCTCCGCCCTGGAGCGGCGCGTCGAGATCGGGCTGCGCCGATCTCTCGGTGCGACCCGAGGTCAGATCCGCACCCAGTTTCTGACGGAGTCGCTCCTGCTCTCAGCCATGGGCGGCGCCGGTGGTTCAGTCCTCGGCATCGCACTCACCGGCGTGTATGCCACCACGCGAGCCTGGCCGACGGTCGTGCCGGTGTGGGCGTCACTCGGCGGCATCGTCGCGACGGTGGTCATCGGTGTTCTCGCCGGAGTCTATCCAGCCGTACGCGCATCGCGGATGGCCCCGACGGCGGCGCTAGCGGCGTTGTAGCGCATGATAGATTTGGTGGCATCGATGCAGGGCGGGTCGAGCCGGCGCCTCGGTCGGCCTGCCTGTCGCAGGGGTGGGACGCGGGGGCATGGGGGTGTCAATGCACGATGGGGTCGACGATTGCACTGCCGGCCATCGGGCAGAACTTGAATCATTGTCGGCCCGAGAGGCCGATGTCCTTCAACTGCTCGGCGAGGGCTTGAATAACCGGGACATTTCCAAACGCCTTGACATCACCGAACGTACGGTCAAAGCACACATTACGAGCCTTCTCGGGAAGCTCCGACTGGAGTCGCGGCTGCAAGCGGGATTATGGGCGCAGCGCCTAGGTCTCGGCCAATTCGATCGCCCCGGTACCAACCATAACGACTGCACCAATCCTCATTGCCGCTTCTGGACCGTACAAGGCCGGTCCAGCCGGGCGACGGGCGACGTACAAAGGTCCAATGGTCATCAATACGATCATACGTGAGACTCATCCTCACCGGTTCGACCGCCGGGTCGGGCCACGCCAAGCGAGGAGAGTTCTACGTGTTGAGAGGCAAGCTCGCCAAGGCCGCGGCCGTGGGCGCGCTCGGGCTCGCGGGGGTACTGGGCGTCCAGTCCGCGGCCAGCGCCTACGTGTTCGGCGACTACACCGCGCCGAACGTGAAGATTCGCTCGGGCCCATCCCAGGCCTACCGGATCTACGGCTCCGGCTATCCGGGTGACTACGAGTACGACTGGTGCTACACCACTGGTCAGTCCATCTACGGAAACATCTTCTGGGACTGGAACACGAACTACACGACCGGCACCACCGGATACAGCTCCGAGTATTACCTGACGAGCGGAGCGTCGCAGTTCACCCACTGCTGATATGTACCCGTCGATGGTTCGTGGGGGCACCATTCCTGCCCCCACGAACCATTTATCGTAGCCGTCGGCGCCTGGAGACGAAGAATGCGTTTACGCGGCGTTATCTCATTGTTGTGCGCGGCGGTTATTGTCGTGCCGGCCTGCGCCCGGTGCGGGACGGTGGTCGCAGCGATGCCTGACCCGGAGCCCTCGCTACCAGCGATACCGACCCCGACCGCGTTGACGACCTACCCGTTGCCGTTGGACCGGTTCCGTCCCACCGACGACGAGAACGTCCTCATCCGGCGGGCGTACGGACTCCTCATCCGCGACTGTATGCACCGCATCGGATTCCCCGACTACACACCGCCCATTGTGGCCAGTCAGCCCCGCGCCGACGGAGCCGACGAGTTCGGCTACCTGAACAGGGATGTTGCCGCCGCCGTGGGCTTCCACGACCCGCGTTCTCTCGCCGGTAAGACGGGGCATGTCCCGGGTCGGCGCGACAGCTCGGCCGAGATCGCCGCTCTGTCCGGCGCGCCGGCACCCGGCTCCCCGGCCACCCCGTCCGGTCGCGTTCCGCCGGGCGGCTGTACGGCCGAGGCGGACCGTGACTTCAGGCGAGACCTGAAACCGATCGACTCCGCGGTTGTGACCAAGTTGGCTATGGCGGCGCACGATGCCACCGTCGCCGACAGCCGGGTCGTGGCGGCGACGCGTCAGTGGTCAGCCTGTATGTGGCGGGCCGGCTACGCGTACCGCACGCCCGCCGACCCCATCACCGAAGTGTGGGCGGCCAAGCCGACTGCCAGCGAGGTCGCCATCGCCCTGGCCGATGTGGCGTGTACCCGACGGACAAACCTTGCCGGCATTGCCATGGCGGTCATGACGGCGGACGAGCAGCGACTCGTCGACATGAACAGACCAGCACTCGACGCCGTCCGGGCCGTTGTCGACCACTGGGTGCAAAAGGCCCGACAGATCGTTGAGAGTGATGGCGCATGATCCGTCGGTCGATCCGATTCCTGGCCGCCTCACTGCCGGCCATCGCGAGCGCCGTACTGGCCGGCTGCGGCGGGGCGCCGGCGCCTGGCCCGGCAGGCGAGACGCTGGTCGCGTTGACGCCGGCGATCCAGCACGCGTACGACGCCTACTGGGACGCCTGGCTCGCGGCGAGCCGCGTGTCGGACCCCGATCTGTCGGCGCTGGCCGTACACGCCGCCAACCCCCATCTGGAGGTACTGCGGGCGAACCTGGCTCAGGCCCGACGGGACGGGCACGTGGTCGAGGGCAGCGTGGTCCACGACATCCGCGGCATGTACGCCTATGGCTCCTGGTACAAGGTGGTGGACTGCGTCGATCTGACCGGCTGGACCGTTCATGACGCGACCACCGGTCAACAGTTGCCGCAGCTTGTGGATCGCCCGCGCCAACTCGGCGCAATGACCATCCAGCGGGTGGACGGTGTGTGGAAGGTCACGCATGGCCAGCTCATCGGTGACTGTTGAAGCTCTCTTCCGGGCGACCGGTTCAGGTGGCTATGCGAACGGTGGCGCGGGCTTGCGCGAGTACCTTCTCGCCAGCACTGGTCACGGTCAACTCGATCTGGGCCTGCCCGTCAGCGACCGATTTCACAATCCCGGCGACCACGACCTCCGCGCCGAGATCGTCGTCCGGCACGGCGACAGGCCTGGTGAACCGGACACCGTAGTCGACGACCGCGTCCGGACGACCGGTCCAGCTGTTAAGAGCACGGCCACCGAGCGCCATCGTGTACATGCCGTGCGCGATCACACCGGGTAGCCCGACCGCGGTCGCTTGCCGGTCACTCCAGTGGATGGGGTTGAAGTCGCCGGACGCACCGGCGTACCGGATCAGGTCGGCCCGCGTGACCCGGTAGGTCTGTGCCGGAAGCTGGTCGCCGGCCGACAACCTCACGGTGCGGCCGCCATCGAGCCGGCTTCGCGGGCCACCAAACGTGTCCAGACCGATACGACCGGCTCTCCGTCGTCGGTGGCGATGTCGGTACGGGTGGTGAGGAAGCCGAAGCCTCCCCTGGTCATGACCTCTTCGACGACGATCGTGCATATCAGACGATCGCCGGCCCGCACCGGTCGGACATACGCGAAGCGCTGATCGCCGTGGACGACGCGCGAGTAGTCCAGTCCGAGGGCGGGATCCCGGATGATCGATTGTCCGGCCTGGTTGCTGATCAGGATGGGGAACGTCGGCGGAGCGATCACGTCCGGGTGACCGAGCTCCGCGGCGGCATGCGGGCTCCGAAAGGCCGGGTCGTCCGCACCGATGGCGTCGGCGAACTCGAGAATGCGCTCCCGACCTACCGCATAGGGTTCGGTGGGGCCGTAGGTGCGGCCGATGAATGACGCGTCGAGGAGCATCCCCTGAGCCGCCGCGAGGTCAGCGGGACTCGCGGTGCGGTGTGTGCTTGCCGCAGTTGGGGCAGAACTTCTTGAGCTCTAGCCGATCCGGGTCGTTACGGCGGTTCTTCTTGGTGATGTAGTTGCGGTGCTTGCACTCCACACACGCCATGGTGATCTTGGGACGAATGTCGGTCGCCTTGGCCACGGCGATTGCCTTCCTCTGCGCACACCGAAAGTTGCTCCCTGCTCGGAAGCGCTCACCAGCGTAGCCGCTGGCGCGACGCGTCCACAAACACGCCAGCTCGGCTGGCGGGATGAGTAGCGGTGGCCGGACTTGAACCGGCGACACAGCGATTATGAGCCGCTTGCTCTGCCATCTGAGCTACACCGCCGCGACCGGCTTGCGCCGGTACCGGAGCCCCCTTACGGAATCGAACCGTAGACCTTCTCCTTACCATGGAGACGCTCTGCCGACTGAGCTAAGGGGGCGCGTGAGCGCTCGGGTAAGAGTACACGTCGCCTATCCTGGCGTGGAAATCACATACTGCCCGGCCACGATCTTATGTCACGGCACGGAGGCGGCGGACCTCGGTGCTCGGGTCCTGGCCAGGGACGAGCGGTGTCTGGAGGACTGGCTCGGTCTGCAACGAGAGCCATGCTTCGAGCCGCTCGTACGGCAGGGCCCGGCTGAACAGGAAGCCCTGACCGATGTCGCAGCCGACACTCTCCAGCAGCGACACGGTCATCTCGCTCTCCACGCCTTCGGCCACCACGACCAGACCGAAGTGACGGGCGAGGTCGACCACGGCGCGGACGATCGCGAGATCTCCCGCATCGGTCGCCATTCCCTGGACGAAGGACCGATCGATCTTCACCTCGTGCACTGGCACCCGCCGTAGGTACGACAGTGAGGAGTACCCGGTGCCGAAGTCATCCACGGCCAGGCGTACGCCGAGATCATTCAGGCGCCGAAGCGTCGCCATTGGACGGTCGGGCTCACCTACGATTCCGTCCTCGGTGATCTCGACTGTGAGCAGAGAAGCCGGCACCCCGTTGTACTCGAGCAGGTCGCCGACACGCTGGGCGAAGGTGGGATCCATGAGGGTACGGACGGAGAGGTTGACCGCGACCGGCAACGGTCGACCGGATGTGTACCACCCTCTGGCTCGGCGTAGGCCCTCCCCCAGGACGATCTCGGTGAGCCGGCCCAACTGTCCGGTGTGTTCGGCGACGGGCACGAACTCCTCGGGCGCGACCTGCCCGTGGGTCGGGTGGTTCCACCGGGCGAGGCACTCAACGCCGACAACCCGGCGGTCGGCCAGCGCGACCTTCGGCTGGAAGTAGACGTCGATCTCGCCGTTGTCGAGGGCTCGACGCAGGTCGGCCGCGAGACCGGCACGCTGGGTCGATCTGGCCTGAAGCGACGGCCGGAACACGTTGATCGGTACGACGAGCTGCTTCGCCGCCTGTACGGCGAGGTCGGCCCGCTTGAGTAGCGTCTCGGCGTCCGCGCCGTGCTCAGGGTGGACGGCGATGCCGACCGCCACATCGACATCGAGGGTGATGGCATCGAGCTCCATCGGCGCCTGGACCTCGGCCCGCAGAGTAGACGCCAGCTCGACCGCCTGGTCGGCGTTCTCGAGCCGGACAGCCAGGACGAACTCGTCACTGCCGGCCCGGCCGACCTGCGCCGCGGCCGGGGCGAGCTGCCGCAGCCGTTCCCCAACCTCGCACACCATCTGGTCGCCGGCATCGTGACCGAGCGAGTCGTTGACATCGCGAAGGCCGTCGATGTCGAACCCGAGCACCGCGACGACCTCGTTCGGTGCGCGCACCTTGACCGCCTCTTCGAGCAGGGCGAGGAACCGGCGCCGGTTGGGTAGACCAGTCAGGGCGTCGTGGTATGCATCGAATCGCAGCCGGTCCATCAGGCGGGAGTTCTCGACCGCGACAGCGGCCTGCGCGGCCAGCGTCTCCAGCAGCCGTACGTCGGCCGGACCGAACTGGAGGCGATCGCCGAGCCGCCCGGTCACCTCGAGCAGGCCGATCACGACCGAACCGGAGCACAGCGGAACCACGATGGCGTCCTTGATCCCGATGTCCCGGATCAGCGCGCGCAGCCCGGGATCGCCCATCTTCGGCCCGACGACAACCGTGGTTGCGTCGCGGACCGCCCGCTCGCGGATCACGCTCGGCGTGTTGCTCATGTCGAGTAGACCTGGCGAGTTGACGTGGGCGCTGAGCATGACTTCGGGATAGCGGCCGTTCGCCGGGAGCCAGAGTGTTGCGTACTCCGCGTTCAACAGTTCCCGTACCCGGGCAAGCAGGACATCGGGGAGGGTGCCGCTGCGACTGGCGTCACCCATGGCCCGCGTCAGGTCGTAGAGCTCGGAGAGGTTGCGATGTTGGCCGACGAATTGCGCGTACGAGCGGTAGACCACGAAGAGCATCGCCACGAGGCCGGCGAGCAGCAGGATCGACCACGGCTCCACGTGGATGACCAGCAGGGCGATCAGACCGATCGTGATGTTCACCGCGGTCACGACGGTCGATGAGACAAGAGTCCGTACGACGCCCTTGACCGGTGGCGGTCCCTGGACCAGCGAGATGACTGCGATCACCGCCAGTAACGACCAGACGGTACCCGCGACGACGGCACTCGCGAGGATCAGCCAGGTCGCCGGGCCAGTCCCCTGTGGGTGGCTCAGCCGGACAATGAGGGCGGCGATGCCGCTGCCCAGCGCGAGCGATGCCGCGTTGAAGGCCAGCTTCGTGATCGAGTAGCGCTGCCACATCTGCACGGCGGCAACCGCCAGAACCCGAACCGCGATGAGCTGCAGCGGCGGGAGGTAGAACAGCGCGAGGACCAGCGGCACCTCGGCCAGGATCAGCGTGACTGCGTGCCGCTTCACCTCGACATGGATCTCAGTCGCATGGGCGGCGACGAACAGTCCGAAGAGGACGATCGCGGCGGACCACCGGTACGCGGAGGCCGGAGTCGTCATAGTCATGGGCACCGCGAGCGTCACCGCGATGATTGCCACCGGGGTCGTGATGAACCAGGCGTAGTCCTGTCTGTGCCCGGGGCTAGTCCGCAGTCGCGTCACCCTGGGTTCCTACCTGTCCTGGCTGGCCGGCGGGCGGGACTCCTCAGCGCCCGGGCGCCGACCACACGAACTCGTTGCTGGCGAACGACAGGTAACCCATTGCCCCAAACCCGGTGAGGGCGACGGCAACCACGATCAACACCGCGAGCCACGTCACGATGCGCTTGCTTGGCCTGGCCGGTCGCATTCTGTCGCTCCATCTCAGGACCCGTGGGGATCCGGGTCATTAGGCATCCTGCCACAGCCAATCGCCCCGGCAAACCCTGCAAAGCGGCTGGCCGGACGCCTAGCCGGGCAAGTCTGACCGTTCGTCGTCAGAGTGTGGCGACACGGCCGAACAATGACGATGCGACGGTGGCCCGGGACAGACAAGCAGAACGACGCGTCGCCGCCTCTGACGCGGTAACGGCGATCTTGCCGTTAGTGCCCAGTATGTGGACTGACTACGAGGTGCCACCGCCGCCAACCTTTTCCCCGACGATGCGAACCTGACATTTGGGGGAAACGAGCCTTTGCCGAGCGTCTAAGGCGTATGCGCATCTTCCACCTTCGGAATACGCGTGCCGGAAGCAGCCTAATTGTCGGGTGCCTCTAGCTGGGTCACGTTTCTCGGACGGGGCGTCGAAGTCTCGCCGACAACCCGTCGGTGCAACTCGGTCGTGAGCGTGTGGATCGCCCGCGTCAGCTCCGTGTTCGTCTTGAGTTCGAGCTCCTGTTCGCTGAACTCGTGATCAGCCTTGGCTTGCTGGAACGCGGCCTGCCGGTTCTGGCCGATCATGACGAAGGTCGATAGGAAGATCGCCTCGAGGGACACGATGAGCGTCAGCTTCGGCCACGGGTCGGACTCGATAACGAGCATCCAGACAGCGAAGAGCAGCACGTGAATGTATACAAATTGCATGGATCCGGCAAAAGCCGTGATCTTGTCCGCGACCCGCAGCTGGACGTTGGCCAACCGCTGAGCTTGCTGCTCAACAACGACTGGATGACGCACCTGTGATGTCTGAACCGAAGCCGTCACCGGAACTCCATTCGTAGGGGACCGCGCCGTCACGACGCATGTGGTTTTCATTTTCGCCAGTAAAGCCGAAGATGCTACCGCGCAGCGCCTCCGGCGATGTATGGATGCCGGGGGCGATCAGCCCGCCTCGGCGGCAATGCTCGCGCCGGCGGCAGTGCTATCGTGCCTTTGCCGCGCCAGCAGTACGCTCCCGGCCGCGAGCCAGGCCAGAAAAGCCACGAGTGGACGGTACAGATAGGCCGAGGCGAGTCCGACCACAGCGAGCAAGCCGAGTCCGGCGAACCACCTCGGAAGGCCGCCATGGCGCAGGACGTCGACGCACGTCACCATCACCATCGGGATGGCGGCGGCCGCCGCCGTGACGACAAGAACGAACGCCGCGTCCTCCAGGAGCAGGTGCGCCGAAGGGGCCACGACCGTACCGGCGCCCTGGATCTCGACCGTGAACGCAGTCGTCGCCCACAGTCCGTTCGCGATCATCAGAAGCACAGCAGCTGCCCCACCGCTGAGGAGCACTACCGTCGCACCCGGCTCCGACCTGGCCAAGCGGGTGCGCAGCACCGCTAGGTAGGGGAGCAGCAGGAGGCATGCGAGCAGAAGCACGGCGAACCCGAACTTCTGGTGTCGCCGTTCGGCCGGGCGGGCGTAGTAGACCACTATGTCAGTGGCATTCGAACCAGCACCGCCGCCGTACAGAGCCGTAGCCAACGCGAAGAGCAGGGCAAACGCAGCGCCGCTGAGCGGCGTCCACCGACGCATGCCTCGAGGATCGGCCGGGATCTGACTACGTCAATCTGCCGGGAGCGGCCCGTGGTGTGCCATGACGGTCACCGCGTCATGCGCAGGTCCGGTGTGGTGTTGGTTGGGGCATTCACGGACCTGTCTCGTGCTGGCCGATCCAATACCGGCGCAGACGGACCATCAGACGCTTTCTCGATCCTCAAGGCCCACGGCCGCCCGCAGCTCGCGCAGATCGGTGGCCAGCTTCTGGTCATCGCGCGCCAACGACTGCATCAGATCCGCCAACCCGTCCGCGATCGCGTTCAGCTTGTCCTGAGTCGCCTCATCCGCCCGAGTCTGCGCGTTCTGCAGGAGCGCCACCATCAGGAACGTTACGATCGTCGTTGCCGTATTGATGATGAGCTGCCAGGTGTCGACGCTACCGATGACAAAGAAGGACGGTCCCCAGACCAGAACCAGCAGGACACACAGTGCGAAGAACCACGGCTTCGAGATGAACGTCGACGCGGCACCGGCGAACCGATCGAAGAACCCGAGCTGGGGAGTCACATCCGTAGGCATGTGCGGACGCTTCGCCGACCTCAATGCATCAACCACACCTCCCGAGTACCCCGCCAAGGACCCAGGTGAACCTACGACGACGAGCGGGTCGGCCCGTACGTGAGCGGCGGCCAGCGGCTGGCCCGTCACCCGTCGAGTTCATTCGCAACGAACGGTGAGGCGTTCCTCGAAAGACGTACCGAGCTTTCCCGCCCCGCTGCGGCAGCCCGGCCCCGCCCGCGCCGCCCGGGGCCTTCGGTACGGCGCGGGGCCAGGCGTGCGTACCGGTCGCGGGGCCGTCGTGCTCGGCGCACCAAAGCAGCTATCTCGGGTTAGGCACGCCGCCGACCGGAAGCTGACACCGAGTGGCCCTCGGCCGAGATCCGCCGGGACGGTAGAGGTCAAAGTGATCTGGTCGTCTCATGGCTGTGTGTAGCTTCGGATGGTGGACGAAGACGTGACTGTATTGGCGGACCAGCCCGGTTGGGTGGTGACCGGGACGGTCGCCACCTACCGGCCGGACCCCGATGGTTGGCTGGCGCGCATCGTCCACGCCCTCGTCCCCGGCCGCACGTACCACCGTATGCACGTCGCCGTGATCGACCCAACCGGCGTCGCCCGCCACACCGTCGCCGTCGGCACGGTCGGCCATGCTCGGCAAGTCGCCGAGCAGCAGGTGCGGTTCCGCAACGCTGCCTCATAGCTTGTCGGCCAACGAGCGCAGGATGACCTTCGTCGGGGCGAGGATCTACGAGCCGACTTCCCGAACTCTCCCGTCTCGCCGCCCCTTTTCGCCTCGTTGGCGTTTAGGGTGTCAGCCATCGGCTACGTGCGTAGGGCCGCGAGTGCTGCTTTGATCTCAGCAAGCGTGGCATCGATCGCGTCGAGCCTGGCCTTAAGGGTCTCGTTGTTCGTGGAGTCGAATCCGTCGGCGTCGCGCTGTAGCTTGTACGCCCAGTTGGCGAAGTTGCGGCCGGTCGGCGTGGACCGCTCGGCGGCCTGGTTGTAGAGCTGCGACTCGCCCACGATCACGTCGTCTGCTGACACGTCGTCCTCCTCCGGCACGACAGACCAGCTGCCGAGCGAGTGGTGCTGATAATCGGTGCGTGCGCTGATGTGGATGTGGTCGAAATGGTCATCGTCCGGAGCATCATTCCAACCGTTGCGCACGTCGTAGTTCGTGGCTTTCCAGATCATGTACTTCATCCACGGCGCCCGGCCCGCCTTAGCTTCGGCAAGCCAGTAGTCGAACAGCTTCTGCGCTTCGTCCACGCCGCCGACCGCTGTCACCATCACGTCGGTGGCGAACACCCACCACCGCGGATTCGGGTTCGGCCACGCGTCTGCCGAGTAAGGGGTGTGGTCCAGTGGCGGATCGGCCCGGTAATGGGCGTCGTTGGAGTACCAGCCGAACTGGTTCGCTCCGCTCGGGTACGCAGCCTTCATCTTCGCGACGAAGTCCTCAATCGGCTGAGCCGGCGTAACGTTCCCGCCGGCCCGCTGCATCCAATCGTCGAAGGCTGCCATCAAAACCACGTCACAACGATGACGCACCCATCCGCCGCGGTCTCTTCGTGCGTCGCAGCGCCGGCCATAGGTGAAGCGTCACATGCGCCCAGACCTTCGACATCCCCCGTAAGGCTTCATTGCGAAGCCCCGCGGCCGACTGCCCGCGGTGCAGTGGCGAGGACTGATGGCCACGACGATGTCTGGCAGTCGGCACCCTGCCTGCCTCGGCATAGCCAAGATTGACACCGAACGGCTTCGACCTCCTGGTCGCCGATAATCGCACAGGGTCTGCGGGCAAGCTGATCGATCTACGGTCGATGTACGCCCTGCCGGCGCCTGAGCCACTCCCGGTAGGCAGTGTGTGCCAATACGGGGTCGTCCTTGGCGATTAGGGCGTTGCCAGGCGCGGCGGCGAACATGCCTGCGCTGGCGTCGGCGATGACAGCGCGGTGGTCGCCGCGTGCAGCGAGGGTGATCTTGCCAAGGTTGTCGAGCGAGAAGACCTCGGGCCCGGCGATGTTGAGCGTGCCTCGCAGCGGGGCGCCTACGCTGACGTCGGCCACGGCCTGAGCGACATCGGCCGAGGCGATGGGCTGGATCGGGGTGGCCGGCAAGCGCACCGTGTTTTCGTCGGCGGTCTCCGAGATGGTGGCGTCTATGAATTCGAAGAACTGCGTGGCGCGCACAATCGAGTACGGCAGCGGGCCGGCCTTGAGGATGTCCTCCTGCAAGAGTTTGGCGCGGTAGTAGACCAGGTCTGGTACCTGGTCGGCGCCGACGACGGAGAGGATGACCACGTGGCCGACGCCTTCACCCTCAGCCGCGGCCAGCAGGTTGTCCATGGTCGTCTCGAAGAACGTGCGCGAGGCGTCGTCGAAGGTCGGCGAGTTCGTCAGGTTCACGACGACATCGGCGCCTCTCAGCGCCTCGGGCACGCCCTGCCCGGTAAGGAGATCCACACCGCTGGACGGTGAGTGCGGTACCGCCTCATGCCCGCCAGCCTGCAGGATCTCGACGACCTGCGACCCAATGAGCCCAGTCCCACCCATCACGGCGATCTTCATGTCAATCACACGTCTCTTGCTGAGTCAATCTTGATGACGGGCGTACACACCGAGAGCCGAAGTAGTCGTGCCGTTCACTGGTGCGCCGACGCCGTTCCCTCTTAATAACCAAAACTAGAGAGTCCCGCAGGCTGTGACAGCTCGAACGAAAAACTGATCTACGGGGCGACGAGCGCCGGCATGTGGAGCGCAGGGAGAGTTGGCGGGTGTCCGGCGACGATCGACCTGTCGGCCTCAGGTGCATCGGCGTGTCTCCGTCCTGCAGGGGAATGCCGTACCTGAGCCCTCCTCGATCGATCAGGGTCTCCTAGCAGATTCTGCGACGGCGGCGCCGCGTCGGCACCGCGGGCGTCGCCGCGAACCTCGCGGCCAAGACCACGGTGCGCTGCAAGGAGCAGGTGCTCGCCGACATCCTGCTTACCCTGCCGCCAGATGCAAACTACCGGCTGGTCCGCGAGGAGGCTGGCCGATCGAGGCTCGGCGAGCAATGCGCCGCTGCCATCGGGACCGTCCACAGTGATCTGTGGAGCACCATCTGGGATCGTTGCGGCCAACTGCCCCGCACCGTGGCCCACCGGTGCCGTTGGTGTTCGGTCAGCGCGTACCACCATAATGGCGCGGTCCCCAAGGGCTCGGCTATCGGATCTCCATTGTGAGCGTGAGTTTGCGGGTGCCGGCGGGAGCTCACGCGGCGCTGTCCTCGGTGTCCCGTGACGGGGCCGGGGCCCGAGGCGGCAGGTAGGCCGGATAGGCGCGGGTCTCGGTGGCCTTGACCGCCGCCCAGACCTGTTGACCCGGGAACAGTCGGAGGTGCCCAGCCGCGGCGGGAGTGATGTCGGCCGCCACGGTGATCGGTCCCGTAAGTTGAACCCGCAGGTTGTCGCCGTGCCGTTCGATGCCGGAGACGGTGGCCGGCCAGGTGTTGCGGGCACTGCCGTCAGGCCGGCGCGGGTGCAGCACGACGGCGGTGGGCGGGAAGGCAACGAACACGTCGCCGTCCGTGGCGTCGGCGACGGTGAGGACGAAGTCGTCGCTGATCTGGACGTGGTGATCCCGGGCGGAACCGCGGTACAGGTTGAGCCCCACCAGCCGGGCCACGTACTCGGTGCGGGGCTGGGCCGTGATCGTCGCCGCGTCGCCCTCCTGCACGATTCGACCATCCTCGATGATCACGAGCCGGTCGGACAGTACGAGGGCGTCCAGCGGATCGTGGGTGACAAGCAATGTCGCGCCGGGGTGGTTGGCCAGGTGGCGTTGCAGCTCGGCCCGGGTGTCCAGCCGGGTTCGGGCGTCCAACGCGGCGAGCGGTTCGTCGAGCAACAGAAGGTCCGGCTGTACGGCCAGGGCCCGCGCAAGCGCGACCCGCTGTGCCTGCCCACCAGAGAGCTGTCGGGGCTTGGACCGGGCATATGTCGACAAGCCCACCCGGTCCAGCCACGCGGCCGCCTGCGCGCGGGCGGTGTACCGGTCCTGGCCGTGGTTCCGAGGCCCGTACGCGATGTTCTCCAACGCGCTCATGTGTGGGAAGAGCAGATAGTCCTGGAACACCACCCCGATCGAGCGTCGCTCCGTGGGTGTCCACTGTCGACGGTCCGGGTCGTCGAGGAGCCGGCCGGCGAGCCGGATGTACCCGCCGGTGATTGGCAGCAGTCCGGCGAGCGCCCGCAACGCGGTGGTCTTGCCGGCGCCGTTGGGCCCGAGTAACGCGACGACCTCGCCGGCCACGATGGACAGCGTGATGTCCAGCCGAAAGCCGCCGCGATCCACGACGAGGTACGCGTCGAGGACCGGCTCGGCGGTCGGTTCGGTGGCCGTCACGGCGCGGATATCCATCGGTCCCGCAGGCTGGCCAGAATCAGGACGGAGACGGTGAGCAGGATCAGGCTGAGCACGATCGCGGCGTCGAGGTCGTTCTCCAGGGCCAGGTACACCGCCAGCGGCATGGTCTGCGTGACGCCGGGCAGGTTGCCGGCGAAGGTGATGGTGGCGCCGAATTCGCCGAGTGCCCGGGCCCAGCACAGCACCGCCCCGGCGGCCACTCCGGGGGCGACCAGGGGCAGGGTGACCCGCCGGAACGTGGTCCACCGGCCCGCGCCCAACGTGGCGGAGGCCTCCTCATAGCGGCTGTCGGCGCCACGCAACGCGCCTTCGACCGCGATCACCAGGAATGGCATGGCCACGAATGTCTCGGCCAACACCACCCCGGTCGTGGTGAACGGCAGCGTGATGCCGAAGGCCTGGTCCAGCCAGACTCCGAGCAGCCCCCGTCGGCCGAAAACGAGCAGCAGCGCCAGGCCGCCCACCACCGGTGGTAACACCAGCGGGACCGTGACCAAGGCCCGGATCACCCGCCGCCCGGGAAACTCGACCCGGGCCAGCAGCCACGCCAGCGGTACCCCGAGCAGCAGGCACACCACCGTCGCGATGGTGGTGGTCTGCAGCGACAGCCGCAGTGCCGTCAGCACTCCCGGCTGCGCCAGCCGCTGCGGCAGCGTACGCCAGGGCGCGCGTACCAGCAGACCGAGCAGCGGCAGCGCGAGGAAGGCCAGGCCCAGCGCCGCAGGCACCAGCAGACCCAGCGGTACCCGCATGGTGCCAGCACGCATCCGGGGCGGGGCCGTGGATGCCTGCGCCGCCCCGGGCACGGTGTTCTCTACCGACCCCATCAACGGGAACCTACTGTGGCGACTGGAAACCTGCCGCAGTCAGCACCGCGTTGCCCTTTGCCGACAGCACGTATGCGACGAACGCCTGTGCGGCTGGCTTGTTTGCGGCGTTCTTAAGCACCACGATCGGGTAGTCGTTGATCGCACCGGCGGACTCGGGGAACTCCACGCCGTCCACATCGGACGCGGCGGCCTTGGCATCGGTCCGGTACACCAGTGCTGCGTCCACCTCGCCAAGCTTCACCTTGGACAGTGCCGCCTTCACGTCCTGCTCCAGGGTCACTGGCTTGAGCGTGACCTTCGCGGCGTCGAGGGCCTGCTTCGCGGCCGCACCGCACGGAACCTGTTCGGCGCAGAGTGCGACCTTCACTCCGGGCTTGGCCAGGTCGGCCAACCCCGCAATGTTCTTCGGGTTGCCCTTGGGTACGGCGATGACCAACTGGTTGCGCACGAATGTGGTCGGCGTGCCGTCGCCGTTGCCGGCGTCGGTGACTGTCTTTATCGTGGCTGGGCTGGCCGCGGCGAACAGGTCGGCCGGCGCGCCCTGGTTGATCTGCGTGGCCAGGGTGGAGCTGCCACCGTAGTTGAATGTCACCCTGACGCCTGGGTTGGCCGCCTCGAAGTCCTTGCCGATCTGGTTGAATGACTCGGTCAGCGAGGCCGCGGCGAATACGTTCACTGTGCCGGTCAGACCCGCCGAGGTGAGGCTTGACTGGGGGTTGGTGTTGTCCGATGTGCCGCAGGCGCTGACCAGGACGGTCGCCACAATCGCGACGCCGACGATTGCGCCTTGAATCGGGCGTACTCTCACGCGTTTCTCCCTCTCCCAGCAACGGCGGTCGCCTGTTTTTCCACTACCGTGGGCCGGCCTGAATATCCACTTGCGCCATCGCGGTGTCCGTGACGACAGCCGTGACGATGCCTCGGAGCCGGTTCCGAGCCGGGGACGCCTCGGCCTGCGGTCCCGGTTCGGTGCCATGCGATCGGGCGTACTCGGCCAGATCTGCACCGTCGATCACCCAGTGGCCGTGTTCGTCGCGGATCGCGGCGTGCCGACCGGCATCGACCCAGCGACGCACCGTGTCCGGGCTGACCCCGAGCAGCTCGGCCGCCTTACCGATGCTGTACACGCTCACGCTCGCCACCTTACCTATCGCATCTGCTATGTCAACCTGGCATTGAGCCAAGCGTCTTCAGACCCATTGGCATCTGGCTGGCAGCATCTGCATCATGGGAAGGACCGTTTCCAAGGCGACCGACGCTGCGCGGCCGGCGATGACGGCTGAGCGGGCCCGCCGCTGAAGCGAAGTACTTGACCTGCTCGTCGCCGTGATGCCGCCCGGGCAACCGTCGGTCGTAGCGGAAGGGGACGGGGCAGCGGGCTTCGCCGACCGCTCGCCGCAGCCATGGGCGCTGTTGGGCGTCCGTGCGCACGACTCCGCGACACCGATCCGCCCGCCTGCGACGATGCCTCGCGCGTGGAACGGACACGCGTCACCATGGCTGTCGCCGACGGCCCGCGCTGGCGGGTTAACCCAACCAGGCGTGGGATGTCGTCATCTGGCTACACACCGCGCCTACTGACGATGGCCATCAGATCGGCGGGCACGAGCAAGCTGACATCGTCATCGACCTGTATGACCGCTGTTCGCCTTTTGTCCGTCACCCAGCCGGCCCGCTAGCCGGTACCAGCCGCTGGTACCTGACCAAGAGCCCGGCCCTCTTCGCCACCCGGGCCACCAGCTGGGACACGAAGTTCGGCGACGACCGGCCCGCCTACGCCGCTGCGATTCGCCAAGCCGCAATCCCCGTTGGCGCGGTCGTCGTGGATGTCGGCTGCGGCACCGGCCGCGCCATGACCGCTCTTCGCGAAGCCGTTGGAGCAGCCTGCACCGTCATCGGCATCGATCTCACCCCGCAGATGCTGGCCGTGGCCGACGCGCATCGGACCCGCCGCCGACGCCGGCATTTGCTCCTGGCCGACGCTCACGCCCTGCCATTGGCCACCGGCCGCGTGGACACGGTGTTCACCGCCGGACTCATCAACCACCTCCCCGAACCGGTCGCCGGTCTGCCCGAACTGGCCCGCATCACCCGGCGCGGCGGCCACCTCGTGCTGTTTCACCCATCCGGCCGGGCCGCCCTAGCGTCCCGCCACGGCCGGGTCCTCCGTGACGACGAACCCCTCGCCGAACCAGTACTACGCTGATCACTCGCCCACGCCGGCAGGCACCTGACCGTGTACGACGACCCGCCGCACCGCTTCTTCGCCACCGCCATCCGTACGGGAGGCTCGCCCATCACCAGTGCCGCTCGACCAGCGCCGCATAACTCCCATCCGTAGGCTGGACCGTGATCCTGCCTAGAGAGGATCGCCATGCGCCTGAGCATCCGCAACCAGTTAGCCGCCACGATCGTCGAGGTCAACGCCGGCCAGGTGATGAGTACGGTCAAGGCACGACTCGCCGGCGGCCGGGAGATCACGGCCGCGATCACACTGGAGGGCGCCGAAGACCTCGGCTTGGCCAGGGGCGACTCAGTCCTTGTACTGATCAAATCGACCGAGGTAGCCGTGGCCACCGCGCCCGTCTCGGGTTTGAGCATCCGCAACCAGCTCCCCGGCACCATAAGCGAGGTAGACCAGGGCACGGTCATGACCACTGTCAAGGTCGACATCGCCGGTGGCGACATAGTCACGGCCGCGATCACCAGGGACGCCGCCGAGGAGCTCAAGCTCGAAGCCGGTGTCGCGGTTACCGCACTGGTCAAGTCGACCGAGGTGGGTCTCGCCGTCGTCTAACTACGCCGGCCGCTGCCGGGAAGGGACAGGTTGCCAGGGGCCACGCAAGGTCTCGCCGCCACCAATGATATGGATGGAACGGCCGAGGAATCGAACCCCCACCGTCAGTTTGAAGGCGCGGCGGGGTGGTCCGCCCGCCCAGCCGGTGCTTGCCCAACTCTCCCGGTTGGATTCGTTAGAGCGGCGGGTCAAGCATGTCGGGTTCGCTTCGGCAGGGTAGTCGTGGGACTAGATCTTGGCGTCGCCTTCGCCTTGGCGGGCTTCGACGCGCCAGGTGGCGTCGAGCTTGAGCCAGATGTTTTCCTAGTGTGGTGTCTCACTTTTGAGTAGACACTCTTTCGAGGGTGACGCGGCCGCGCTGGACCTTGGCGAGGATCTGTTCGGCGGTGGCGGTCCAGACGAATGGTTTCGGGTCGGCGTTGTGGACGCGTAGGTACTC
>JBKPDY010000053.1:0-7987 GCA_046728155.1 Actinomycetota bacterium | reverse complement strand
CATGGCGCTCGGCCGCAACCGCGAGCTCGAGTAGTGTTCGGACATCACCAAATTCGCCTACGGTGGGTAATCCCACCGCGTATCGCACATCCATGCCGCCTGACCTTCCCGAGAAGTCGTCCATTTCTGCGGGCTGGGTGGTTGCTATGCCGCCACCGGTTCGGAGGGCCGTTCGACGAGTTGGCCTCGGTCGAAATGGGCGCCGGGGCGGACGAGGGCGACGAGGTGTGGCGCGTTGACCACCCGCCAGCGGGTCTGCGCCGCTTCGATGAGCTTGAACGCCATCGCGAGGCCGGCGGCCTTGGAGCAAGGGACTTGTGGCACCACGGCGGTAGAATCGCCGAAGCGAACCGCCTGCGCTCACCGGTCGCCTCCTCGGTGCGTTTGTCGTTGACCCGCGGTGCGACCACCTCCACCGCACCTGCCGAGGTGACCACCCGCCGCGCCTCGGCCCGGCAGTTACGCACCACCAACCGCCGGCCCCGCTCATCGAACTGATCGGCGTACGCGGCGATGTAGGCGGCGACCTCGGCCTCCAACGCGGCGGCGAGCATCCGCCGCGCCCCATCCGGCACGATCTCGTCAATCAGCTACCCGCCGATCGTGGCGGGCCGGCCAGGTGTGTCGGTCGTACCCGCTGGCGTTGGCTCGTTGTCAGTGACTACGGTGAGCACAGGCGTACCTTTCCGACCCGCGTTGACGCGCCGGCCTGCTTGATTCCTTCACTCGGACTCCTTGGGAAGGTACGCCTTCCCAAGCCCGTCCACAGGTTTCAAGCATTGCTCATGCCACCGGCCGAACTCCGCTACGCCGGGACGCCGGAATGGCCCGTGGTCCCTGCGGCGCACTAGAGTGTCGCGTTCCGCGGCATGTCGCTCGCCGACGTCTGGGTCGAGGATCCGCCGACTGGTCTGGCTCTCGACCGGGGCGACAGCGGCACCACGCCGCCGCGCGCTGGGAGAAAGGGTTTCGGGCGTGGAACGTCGTCATGGCGGTGGATGTGTTCAAACTGTGCGGATGTCGGGATCCGCAGACGAAGAAGCGCCTGGAGAAGGCATGTCCCCGCCTATGCCAGTGCGGTCATGGCACGTGGTATTTCGAAGGCATGGTGTCCACAATGGCCGGTCGCCACGAACGCGCCCGACGCGGTGGGTTTCCGACGAAGTGGGGCCGGTTGCCGTCACCGTCCACCTTGCACCGGATCCGCGCCACGCTGCGCTCGGCATTGAACGCGGCCATCCGGGAGGGGCTGATCCGGGACAACCCGGCACGGTTCGTCGAGCTGCCCACCCCACGGCGACCGCAGGCACAGGTGTGGACCAAGCACCGTGTCCGCCACTGGCACAAGACCGGCGAACGGTTCCCGGTCGCGGTCTGGACGGTTGAACTGCTGGCCGGGTTCCTCCGCTTTGTGGCCGACGACCGGCTGTACGCGATGTGGTGGCTCATCGCACTACCTGGCCTGCGCCGCGGCGAGGCCGGCGGACTGCGCTGGGTCGACGTCGAGACCACCGCTGGATTGCCCGGCGACAGCCGCGAAGAGGGCTCCGCGAAAGAACATCTCCTCAGCAACGGCATTCACCACCTCGACGAGGGCGACGGGATCAGCGCTGCGTGGTCAGCGTGCGCCAACACGGTGTCCATATCGTCACGCAACGGCGGCACCTCACGGACGAGGAGGGCACCGGCCACGAAGACCCCGCCCAGGCACAGCCCGATGACAAAAGGAGCCAGAACCGGCCGGTGATTGCCGCCCTGCCGGTGATGTAGCCCAGGTGCAGCGGGTCCGGACAGCAGGCCGCCGCCGGCCCAGATGGCAGCCAAAACTGTTGCCAGCCCCAGGAACCGCAGATCGCCCGGGCGGGCGTGCAGGGAGACGCCCAGCAGTACCGCGCCGAGACGAGCGTGATGACCACGACCATCCGCCGGTGGCGCAGGGCCGGCTCAGGGCTCGCGCACCGCCCGGTCGAGCAACGACCGGCGTACCGTCCGCACAACAGGTCCATCGCCGTCGATCACGCAGCTGCCTTCTCCAGCGCCCGTTCCGCGAGAGCCAGCCGGACCGCCTTCTCGTAGCCGATCGTGGCGCCCGGTACGATCTCGGCGATCGAACGGTCATGGACCACCATGTCGGTGGTCATCGAGTCGACCAGGTTGCGCGCCGCGGCGAGGTTGACGTCGGTGACTAGAGCGAGCCAGACCGACGACAGCCGCGGCGTGAGCAGTGGCACCGTGAGGTTGGGCAGCGGCTTGCCGCGCACCGCGGCCGCGCGGGTCAGCATGTCAATGTAGCGCATCACCTCCGGGCCGCCGATCTCGAACACCCGACCCCTCGCCGATGTCGGTTCGAGCACGCCGACGAGGTAGCGGATGACGTCGGGGAGCGCGATCGGTTGGCTGCGGGTGTTGACCCACCGTGGCGTCACCACCGCGGGCAGGTGGTCGACGAGTTGACGCGTGATCTCCCAGGATATGCCGCCGTGCCCGATGACCACCGCGGCCCGGAGCACGGTAACCGGGACGGTACCCGCGCCGAGGATGCGTTCCACCTCGCGACGCGAGCGCAAATGGGATGACAGGCCACCGTCGTCAGCGCCGAGACCACCGAGGTAGATGACGCGTTCTAGCCCTGCCGGCGAAGCGGCGGCGGCGAAGTTGCGTGCACCGTGCGCGTCCCGTTCCGGGAAGTCGTCGGAGCCGAGCGAGTGCACGAGGTAGTACGCGGCATCCACCCCGGCAAGCGCCGCATGCAGGCTCGCCGGGTCCGAGACGTCGCCCGCCACTGCCCGCCCGGCACCCGTGTACGCACCCGGACGGCGGGTCATCGCCCGCACGTCATAGCCACCCGCCACCAGCGCGCTGGCCAGGCGCGACCCGATGAAGCCAGACGCTCCGGCGATTAGGACATCCTTCGCCACACTGTCATAGTGCCAAGCGGACGGCCACCGCACGGCCTTTACGGCCAATCCTCGTCCGGCGCGGGCATGTGCGTCACATCCGGCGACAGGGCGACCTGTCGCTTCCACAATGGACATTGAGGTCGCCCGTGTCCGCCTCGACGTTGCCCAAGCTAGCCCGGCACATGTCAGCTGGGGCCCCGGCACCAGGTGGGCGGCCCGACTCCTTAGGCTGGTTGCGCCCCAGCGCCTCCCGAACCTTCGGGAACCGGTCCGGGCCTTTTCGTCGATGTGGTGGCTGACCGACTCGATGAGAACCATGCTCTTTGCCTCGAACCGCTCATCGTCAGCATCCATCGTGGACATTTCGAAGCACAGCACGTCGGCGACGTGGTGTTCCTCATACGACTCGAGGACGTCCTACTCCAGATCGGTAACCAACCGACCCCACAACAGCGGCGGCGTCGGCGGCGAACGGGCGAGTTCGGCGACGAGTTCTGTGTCGGGCGCATGTTGGACGGCGGTCCAGCCGAGGAGCCGCTCGAACTTGCTGTCGGAATACTTATGCAGCGCGAAGTATGCGCTGGAATTCGTTCGCTATTGCACACAGTCGGCCTCGCACAACGTCCAAGAGACGAGAACGCCCAATGCGATTGGCCGTGCTTCTCCCGATACCGGTTCTCCTAGGTGACAGCTCAGACAACATGCGTCACACCGGCATAGCGCGCAAGCTGACCGCCCGGGCGAACCGGCACAGCCGTCACGCACATCGTCGATCGCGCTGCGTTTGATCCAGCCAAGATCCGCTGGATCCGGGCGCCCGGCTGGAAAACCCGAGTGGGCTCGGCGGCCTGCGCCGTGGCGCGGCGCGCCGGGCGCGTCGGGGCCGTCTATCAGGTCGCTCCCGACGTGCCGCGATGTGCCCGCCACTGAACATCCCGCCGGTAAACCCACGTGGTTCAATGCCGCCGTTTCGGTGAAGCACTAGTAGACTGGTCTAAGGGTACCGTTCGTGCGGTCGGCGGTGTCGGCGTCACTAACGCACGTGACGGCTGTGACCGCGTCGTGGTTAGGGACAGTGGTACCGCGCGGGCACGGGGATGGGCCTGTTGTTGGCCGAAGGTTTCTGGAGAGGCCGCTCAGAGAGCAGGAGGCGAGTCGTGATTGTTTTGGGTCTGATCCTGCTGGTGTTGGGTCTCATATTCCACATCTCCGTGCTGTGGACGATCGGGATCATTCTGCTCGTCATCGGGGCCGCTCTATGGATCGCCGGCGCCACGGGGCACGCCGTTGCGGGCAGACGTCACTATTGGTGACTTTGCGGGCTCTGCATAGCCATGCGTGGTGTGCGAGTCTTCTTCAACGCCCAAGAGAGTCTTGGCTATCACCCGTTGCTGTGGCTCCTCGACGCCACCGGCGAAGCCCTCGCCGGTCTGCTCGGGCCGGGCAATGCCGGCTCAAACAACACCGCCGACCACATCACGGTGCTGGACATGGCGTTGGCGCAGATCCCCGACGCTCACTGCCACGGCAGCTCCTGACCGGAAATTGCCGGCCTCGCGTCCGATATGGCCCAGGATGGGTTGGCCGCTTTGACCGCCGTGTGTCGCATGTAGACGATCAGGCGGGCGGCGGCGCGTGAGGGGCGGCGAACAATCGCAGCCAGGAGTGCTGCCAGGGCCAGTGTTGCGGTAGGTGGAGGGTGAGGCCGCGGGCGTGTCGCGCACTCGGTCCATCAGGGCCGTGTGGTCAATCGAGTCGAAGCACGCCTCGATGTCCGCATCCAGCACCCACCGGTAGCCGTGGGTGCCGCACAGATGAATCTCGGCGATCGCGTCGTGGGCCCGCCGCCTCGGCCGGAACCCGTACGAGACCGGCAAGAAGTCGGCCTCAAAGACGGGCTCCAGCACCAGCTTCAGCGCCGCCTGGACCACCCGGTCAGCGATGGTGGGAATGCCTAAACGCCTGACCTTCCCACTGCCACCAGGTTTGGGGATCGTCCGTTCCCGCACCGGCAGCGGCCTAGACGTGCCCGCCTTCAACGCGGTTCGGAGATCGTCCAGGAACCCGGGCGCACCGATGAGCTCCTCGACCAGGGCGACCGTGAGGCCGTCCACGTCAGGGGTGTTCGCCCCGGTGTTGCCCGCGACCCGTTCGAACGCGATGAGCAGCGTCGCCGGGTCGTGCACGAGGTTGAACAGGTCGTCGAACCTGCGGCCAGGGTCAGCCGCCGCCCAACGGTGAAGTTTGGCCTGCATCTCCGATACCCGCCGGTGCGGCCCAATGGGTTCCTCCGACGTGGCGCCTGTGTTCACCGGCGCGTCTTTCGGCATTACAGCATCCATCCCTTCTCGAAACCGCTGCCGCCCTTCCCCACGTGCCGGGCTCTCCCCAACTCGGAGTACTACGGCGGCTCCGCCCCGTCCCGGACCGATCGGCCGACGGTGGGCCCAGCCCGACCATCCACACTGGACGTGTGAGAGCAGGCAAGGACCGGGACGGTTCCCGTGTTCACTGCGATTCGCTCGACGAAGGAGGAGCCCAGCTCTGCCCCTGCGGCATCGCCACGGTTACCCCGCAGCACTTTCACCGTGGCCTCCCGGCAGACATCCACATGACCACCTAGGAGTTCCCCGACCACACCTCGATCGGGTACGCACCGCACCCGGCCCGTATCCACCAGATTGAGCCGGTAAGCCTTTAAGGGACGTGCTCACGCTGGTTCCTCGCGTACTCCTCTCCATCACGCTCGCCGAACCCACACCATCTGGCAGTGCTGATGCGTCCCGGCTTTGTCAAGGGCTGCTCCCACCCAGATCCCGGCACCTCCCGGACCGGGCTGCCCTCAGCTACGCCATCCTGCTGCGACAGGAACAGCGGTGAAGGTCTCTCACCTCCACTCGAATCGGCAGCGCCTCACGGCGCACGTGGATCAAGGCTTAGGGAGATCGACGCGAAGTCGGTCATCCGGGTGGCTGGTCCTTGTTCTTGCCTGGCACTTTCCCGCGGGGACGGACCGACGGCCGCGCAGTGATCGACGCCGACCGCTGTTCTGCGCCAATGGGTGCTTAGCCCGCGACCGGCTCACCCGGTGTCTTGACCGCCGTGCCTCATGTCGTCGTGATGGAGCCTCATCGAGCCGGTCACGGTGGTGCCGGTGGGGGTGACTTCGATGAGGAAACTCTCGCAGAGCTGTCGGCAGACCCACAACCCGCGTCCGCTCATGGCCGTTTGATCGGGCGGCGTTGTCCCCACGCCGGGGTCGCTGATCCCTGGGCCGTTGTCGCTCACCTGGCAGATGATTAGGTTCCCGTCGCGCCACAGCCGCAGCCGGCCACGGCCTCCACCATGACGAATCGCGTTGGTGGCCAGTTCGCCCGCCACGATGACCAGCTTCTCCGTCTGTGGCGCTGTCGCGCCGAGGTCGCTGGCGTGGGCGGCGACCTCGGCACGCAGTGTGTATAGCCCGTCAGCATCGAACCACTGGTCCACGGCGACCCGCCCTGGCGCGGCAACCTGTGGCGGTCCGGCTCCGTTCGGGGATGTCGCGGGCGGGTCAGGGCTGGTCATTGGTCTGCAACTACCTGTAGCCGTGGCGCGCTGGGCGCTCCGACCAGATCGAGGATCGTTGCCACCAGGTGGCGACAGGTCACGGTCATCCGGCGTGATGCGGGCAGCCGGTCAGCGGCCCGCACGATCGTTGCGGCGCAGGCGGCGTCGATGTATTGCAGCCTGGACAGGTTGACTAGCATGTTTCTGTCCAGCCGTCGGGATTCGGCCAGCGACTGTTCCAACACGTCCTGGTGCTTGTAGTCCAGCTCGCCGGCGATACGCACGCCCGGCGGGCTGTACTGGCGGCATATACGAAGGAGCGGGCTCTCGTGGTACACCTGTGCGGCCACCGTCTTCGTGTGCGCAGTGGCCGTGAAGGCGAGGGTGACCCCGTCGAAGCGGTCCCGATCGTACTGGCAGACCAGACACAGCCGCCCACCGACGAACAGCTCCGCCACCTGCGTTTCGAACGCGATCAGCTGTTCGGCGGCCGAGGATGGGCGGGTGGCCCAGCACATGTCCGCAGTCACCCGCAGACCATCGAAGCCTTCCCGTGATGTGCGGTCCAGCTCATTGGCTAACACCTGCACCATACCGGATGCGCCACCGCCGTCGGACTGGCCCAACAACCAATCCGAGGCCGACGCGATAGTCAGCTGGCCACGCCGCATCGCCGCGGTGCCGCGTACTGACCTCTTCGCCAGCTCAGTCGATAGACGATCCGGTTCCAGCGAGTCGGTCCAGCACAACACCCGCTGCCTCCGCCGAAGGCCATCCCGTATGAACGCCGCTACAAGATCCAATCGCTCGTCAGGGTCCGAGAAGGTGAGACACCCGTGATCGCCGGGACCCATCTGGTCAACCGTCGTCGCGTTGGCCACCGAGCGCCACCTGTTCCATCGTCGAAGATTGGGACCCAACATAAAGCATGGGCGGCCCGCGCGCGGAAGCGGTGTGCTGAGGCGCCCGCTTATCCACCACCTTTGTCGTCACCGGCCGTGCACCGCTCGGAGATCGTCCGCGTCGCCGCGCCAACTGCGATCGTCAGGTAGGCGCGCACCGGCCCGCGGTGGTTCCGCACCTTGCGGCCCGGTTTGCGAACTCGCTGGCGACGGCATGGCTGGCTGTGAGCCCTGCGTTTCGGCGCTCACCGACCGGGGTATCGACCAATCCGTCCACGGCTCGACGGGGCGGGGCGTCACCATCGTGCGGAGGCCATATGAACTTCACGTGTTCTGTCAGCTGCGTTGACGATGTCGCCACAATCACTCCCTGCGGCGAACTAGACCTGCCGGCAACCGGAGAGTTCCGAAAGGCGCTCCGCGCGGCCGCCACTGGCGAGGCAATCACAACAGTCGTTGTCGACCTCACCAGTGTGACCTTCATAGACACGACCGCCCTCGGCGTCCTCGTCGCCGCCCGCGCGGCAGCGCAACGACATGGCGCGACGTTCGCCGTCACCAATCCCGGGCCTATGGTCACCATGGTCCTCACAGTCAGCGGACTCTTGGATACCCTCGTTGGATAGGACCCCTCGC
>JBKPDY010000052.1:0-54450 GCA_046728155.1 Actinomycetota bacterium | reverse complement strand
CCGCGACGACCGCTTCTTTCCGCTGGAGTTCCAGCGTTCGACCGTACGGGAGCGGCTCGGGATCGCGATTGATGAGATCCCGGGCGGCCACCTCAACGCGCTGAGCGAACCTGCCGCCCTCGCTGACGCGATCGACAACGTCATCCGTGACTCGAGGTGACGCATGGGATCTAATCGGCACAGGAGGGGTCGTGGACGACCGTACGACGAGATCCTTTTCGAAACCGGGACCCCTCATCGATCTCGGTCAGGCAAGGTGTCGCCGTCCTCGCCGGCACTGGCGACCGCCGCAACAGCGTGCCGCCGTGCCCTGGACCGCCGTCTTTCATCGCGACGCAACTGTGTGGTTCCCAGCCTGCCTGAAGGCGTCTGCGTCCGCATGCTCCGGTCGGCCGTACAACGTGTATAGGATACAGGCCGTTCGCGGCTAGGCAGGTCATCGCTGACGCGCGAGCTTCGACCTGCTGACGGTGTTCGAGCTGCGGGGAGACGCACGGGAGATCCGATGAAGGCACTGATGAAGAGCAAGCCGGAGCCTGGCCTCTGGCTCACCGACGTACCACGGCCGACCGCTGGCCAAGACGAGGTACTGATCCGGGTACTTCGTACTGGAATCTGTGGCACGGATCTGCACATCGAAGCATGGGACCAGTGGGCGGCACAGCACGTACCGGTACCGATGGTGGTCGGCCACGAGTTCGTCGGCGAGGTCGTCGAGTTGGGCCCGGAGGTCTCCGGGGTGTCGGTCGGGGATCTGGTCAGCGGGGAGGGTCATGTCGTCTGTGGCCGTTGCCGCAACTGCCGCGCCGGCCGACGGCACCTGTGCGCCCACACCGACAGCATCGGCGTGAGCCGGGCCGGGGCGTTCGCCGAGTACCTTGTCATGCCGGCCGGAAACGTGTGGCAGCACAAGTCCGACATCGACCTGGACGTCGCGGCGGTCTTCGACCCGTTCGGCAACGCGGTGCACACCGCGCTGGCGTTCCCGGTCCTCGGTGAGGACGTTCTTATCACCGGCGCCGGGCCGATCGGGCTGATGGCCGCTGCGGTGGTTCGTCACGCCGGCGCCCGGTACGTGGTGACCACCGACGTCAACCAGTACCGTCTGGACATCGCCGCCAAGATGGGCGTCACGCTCGCGATCAACACCACTCGCCGATCCGTCCGCTCGGCACAGGACGAACTTGGCATGTTGGAGGGCTTCGACATCGGGCTGGAGATGTCGGGCAGGTCGGAGGCGCTGAGCGAGATGGTCGAGAACATGACCCACGGCGGACGCATCGCACTGCTCGGACTGCCGAGCGGAACGGTCAGCCTCGACCTCAGCGCGGTGGTGCTCAACTCACTGACGCTGACCGGCATTTACGGACGCGAGATGTTCGAGACCTGGTATGCGATGTCGGTGCTGGTGTCGCAGGGCCTGGACATCAAGCCGACCATCACCCACCGTTTTCCGGCGAGCGAGTTCGAGGCGGCGTTTGAGGTCGCCCGAAGTGGGCAGTGCGGCAAGGTTGTCCTCAACTGGGCGTCGTGACCCGACGCGGAAAGGAATCCGGAATGCGGCAGACGATGCACGACGACATCCAGACCACGCTCGAGGAGATTCGCACCGCCGGCCTGTACAAGACGGAACGGGTCATCACAAGCCCACAGGGTGCACACATCCAGCTCGGAGACGTCGGCGAGGTGATCAACCTCTGCGCCAATAACTACCTGGGTCTCGCTGATCACCCGAGTGTCGTGGCCGCGGCCAAGGCTGCGCTGGACGAGTGGGGGTTCGGTATGGCCTCGGTCCGCTTCATCTGCGGTACCCAGGCGCCGCACAAGCGCTTGGAACAGGCGCTGTCGTCCTTCCTAGGGACGGCTGACACGATTCTCTACAGCTCGTGCTTCGACGCCAACGGTGGGTTGTTCGAGACGCTGCTCGGCCCCTCGGACGTCGTGATCTCCGATGAGCTCAACCACGCGAGCATCATCGATGGCATCCGCCTGTGCAAAGCCGACCGGCTTCGCTACCGCAACCGCGACATGGCCGACCTCGAGACCCAACTCAAGGCCACTGCGGGGTCCCGGTACCGGATGATCGCCACCGACGGCGTGTTCTCGATGGACGGGTACTTCGCCCCCCTCGCTGACATCTGTCAGCTCGCCGAAGATTACGATGCGCTGGTCATGGTGGACGACTCGCACGCCGTTGGCGTCGCGGGTGCACACGGCCGTGGTACGCCGGAACTGTTCGGTGTCGTGGACCGGGTGGATGTTGTCAGCGGTACGCTCGGGAAGGCGCTCGGCGGCGCCAGTGGCGGGTACATCAGCGGCCGGGCGGACATCGTCGAACTCCTGCGCCAGCGATCGCGGCCGTATCTGTTCTCGAACTCGGTCGCGCCCGTGGTCGCCGCCGCCTCGTTGACCGTCCTGGATCTGCTGTCGGAGTCGGCCGAGTTGCGCCAGCGGCTGTTCGACAACGCAATGTATTTCCGTACCAGGATGACCGAGCTCGGGTTCACACTTCTGCCGGGCGAGCACCCGATCATCCCCGTGATGATCGGTGACGCCGTGGCAGCCGGGCGACTCGCCGACCGCTTACTGGCCAAGGGCGTACACGTCACCGCGTTCTCCTACCCGGTGGTGCCGCACGGCAAGGCGCGCATCCGGACCCAGATGAGCGCGGCACACACCCACGCGGACCTGGACCGGGCGGTCGTCGCGTTCGAGCAGGCCCGGGACGAGGTCGGGCTCTAGCGCCGAGTGCGACTCTCACCGCGATTGTGTCCGTGCGCGCCGGCGCGGCATGCGTTCGACTCGAGCGGCACTGCAACGCGACGAGTGCTCGACGACCCGAGTGCGAACCGGCGCCTCAAGGTGATCCCTCGAAGCAGTTCTCGGCCGAAGTAGGCCATCAGTAGGCCGCCGAATTCTGGGAATCGCCGTTGCGGCATCAACGGCGTAGTACGGAACCTGTTGCAAATTCTGGGTTTCCGCAAGGGCAAGGCCGCCTCGGGGAAAGCCCTGGCAGCGGTGCCGGCCGATATTGTTTCCACAGACCGGAACCGCAAGATCGCCGTTAGGGCACCAGACCGTCGACCGCAGCGCCACGCCAGCCGGGCCCACCGACGCGATCAGCGGCGCCAGCGGATCGGCAGGTGTTTGACACCACGTTGGAAGGTAGAGCGCAGATACGTTGGCTGACCCGCGTACTCGATCACGGAGGTGCGGGCGAGTAACTCGGCGAAGAGAGCTTTCATCTGTACCCGGGCCAGGTGCGCGCCGAGGCAGAAGTGCGGGCCGTGGCCGAACGAGAGGTGCGGGTTTGGCTGTCGGGCCGGGTCGAAGCCATCCGGGTCGGCAAACACCGTTTCGTCGCGGTTGGCGGACGCAAAGGACACGACGACCTTGTCCCCGGCCCTGATACGTACATCGTCGATCATCGCATCGACCATGGCCGTACGCCGAAAGACCATCACCGGGGTCCACCACCGCAGCATCTCCTCGACGGCTGTGTCCAGCCGGCTGGGCTCGGCGCGCAGCATGTGCTGCGCCTCCGGATGCTCAAGGAGCGCGATCATGCCGCCGGGCAGGCCGTTGCGTAGGGTCTCGTTGCCGGCCACGGCGAACAGCCAGAACAGGGTCTCGTACTCGGTCACCGACACCTGACCGTCCACGTCGTCCATCTGCGCCAGCAGGATTGAGGTCACATCCTCACCAGGCGCCCGGCGTCTTGCTTCGGCTAGCAGGTGCGCGTAGGCGTACAGGTCCGGCATGCCCTCGCGCGTCCGCGGGTCGGGCATCCGCCCGTCGACGTCGGGATCCGGTCGCAGCATCACCGCCTGTCGGGCCAATTCCGTGCCCGCAGTGGGGTCGAACCGCGCCGATATCGAGTAATCCGGATCCTGGTACCCGATGACCCTATTGGACCAGTCGAAGAGCAGCCAGCGGTCCGGCTCCGGGACGCCCAGTACGTCGGCCAGCGTCAGCAGCGGCAGGTCGGCGGCGATCTCGGTGGCAAAGTCGCATTCTCCGGCATCGCCCGCACCGAGCGCACGGTCGACCAACATAGCCGCGTTGGCCCGAATACCCGCGTCAAGCAAGCCAACCGCGCGGGGGGTGAATGAGCGTGTCAGCAGTCGCCGTAGCCGACCGTGCTCAGGTGGATCCTGGTTGAGCATCATCTGCCGGACGAACGCGAGCGCCGTCGGGTTCGCCGGATCGCGCACCTGCGTACCGCCGCGCCACGACGAGTACACGTCAGGCCGGCGCAGTACCCCTGTCACGTCGGCGTGCCGCAGGACCAGCCAGAAACCGGGCCCACCCGGCCAGCCGGCCAGTGGTGGCTCGGTCACCCACAGCACCGGCGACTCCCGGCGCAGTTGTGCGAGCAGACCGTATGGAACACCAGAGACGTACGTGTCCGGGTCAACCAGAGGCAGCGTAGCCGACGACACCGCGGTACACCTTTCACACCAACCCGCACATTCCGCCGACCAGACCCGCTCGTTCGCCGCCCCTCGTTCATGTCGAAACGGCAACAGCGCGGGCCGTCGACAGCCGGCGGCCTCACCGTATGACCCGACGGGTTGAGCCTACGCCTGGCGTCGCCGAGACGACCACGGCTCATTCCAGTGACAGCCCCCGGGACCTTGGTGCCAGCAGGGGCACCCTATCGATGTTCTAGCGCAAGTAGGGTGCCCCTATTGTTCGTTGCCAGCGTGCGCTGGACCGCGCCAAGGACTGCTGGCCCACAGCAATGTAAAACAACGAGCAGGCTCCAGCCATCGAAAGTCCCTTTCAGTGACCCGCTGTCGCCGCGGTCGGGTGAAAACGCGTTGCCGATCGCGACCAGCTCGAAGCAGTTCTCCGGGGAGGCAAGGTCCTCCGCGCATGGCACCACCCTTGTCTACAGTAATTCTGGCGCTGGGCGCAGTGGACAACGGGCTTTTCGACTCTACGGTGGATCCGCGGTGCCGGCGGTCAGTAGCTGCTCTATCGCCGCTTCGATCACTGCGTCGACGGCGAACCGGTGGCAGAGCCAATCGAAGGTGAATCGCGCGGCTGCCCAGTTGCGCTCGTAGCCGGGCACCATCGCCGCCAGCGGCAACACATCGGCGGGGTAGGCCTGCTCGACACGGCGGCTGGCCTCGAACGGGTCGCGGCGACGCCCGGCCGGGCTAGTCAGGCTCAGCAGAGCGATCACGTGGTCGACCGCGTACGTCTGGATGAATCGGCCCGCGGTCAGCCGTTCACCGCGCAGCTCGCGGTGTAGGCCGACGTAGAGGTTGGTCAGCGCCTCGTTGAGGTGGAACTCGACCGTGTCGAACGGTGGTCCCGTCGGCGGTGGACCGCAGTCGGCCAGCCCAGGCGGGGCGTCGGCACGCTGCCAGACGATCCGGGCGCCGGTAAATGGCAGCCGGGCCAGCTCGGCGATGGTGAAGATCGCGTATTCGGCGAAGACGCCGTCTGCGAAGAGTGCCTTGCGTCCATTGCGGTCGTTGGCGAAGCTGTATGCCACCGGACGTACGGCCGCCAGCCAATCGAGGTCGGACAGGTAGCGCTCTTTGGCGCCGTCGTCGACAACGACGAAGAAATCCAGGTCCGAATGTTCGTCCATGCGGTCGTGCTCGGTGCCGGCCGAACCCAGACCCAGCAGCGCGACCACGTCGCCGCGGGTGGCCAAGTGTGCGCCGAGGTCATCCAGGCGCCGCAGCATCGGGTGCATGACACGCCGTCCCTTCTATGAGAGTCGACGTTTCAGCCCGTACAGCCCTTCCGGCCGCCGAGGTCGCGACACGTGCGAATTCAGGGTTCGGCAGCATCGCGTTGCCTGTCAAGGCCCACCACCGGAAGTCGCGGGCGTGGCCCGACTGTCGCACTCAGGTTGGAGCCGGGCGTCGGGAAGCAAGGTGTCCCGACCAGGGCATGGGGAGGGATGAATAAGGGCGTGCCGCGCCCGCTCCAGGTGCCACGCATGGGAGAGTGCCGATCTGAGCAATCATCAACGGGAGATTCCCCCATGTCCAACCACTTCAGCGCCGACAATTTCAAGTTCCCAGGCGACGACGCGCGCCTGGACATCATCGACCTCTTCTTATTCAAGTCGCCGGACCATCGCGACAAGACTGTGCTCATCATGGACTCGAATCCATCAGTGATGGGCCCGGGCTTACACCCTGACGCGGTGTACCGGATCCACATCGACGCTCCTGCTGCTCCACGGGTTCCCGTCCTCGTCCCACCAGTACCGCAACCTTCTGAGCGCTCTGGAGGACCGGTTTCACATGGTGAGCGTCGACTATCCGGGATTCGGCAACAGCGACATGCCCGGCCCGGAGACCTGGGACTACACCTTCGACCACATAACCGACATCGTGGAAGCCGCCGTACAGAAGATCGGGTTCGTAGGCCCGATGGGCTTCTACATGCACGATTATGGCGGGCCCGTAGGACAGCGCCTTATCGCCAAGCACCCCGAATGGCTGGCTTGGCAGGTCGTACAGAACTCCAACGCCTACGAGGAGGGATTCACAAAGGCCTGGGACGACATCCGGTATCGCCTGTGGACGAACCGCAGCGCTGAGACCGAGACACCGCTGGGGACGTTCTTCGAGCACGACACCGTGAAGACCTTCTACCTGACAGGGCATCCGGACCCGTCGAAGGTGAGCCCTGACGCCTGGAACATGGACCTGTACTTCCTGGCCCGTCCCGGTGCGGACAGGGTCCAGCTCAATCTCTTCCACGACTACCGCACCAACGTGGAGCTGTACCCGAAATGGCAGGAAGACCTCCGCGCACGACAGCCAAAAACAATCATCTTCTGGGGGCAGGGCGACATCTTCTTCACCCCCGAGGGTGGCGAAGCATACCTTCGAGACCTGCGGGAGGCCTGGATGGTCCGCCTGGACTCGGGCCACTTCGCGGTCGAGGACTGCCTCGACCAGATCGCGGGAGGCATCGTGAACTTCTACGACACGGTAGTCCAGCCTACGAAATGACCGGACTTGAGATTCGGTGACGATCGGACCGCGTGCCAGACGCCGCGCACATTTCTGCGCTCCGTGGTAGCACCGAGGAAGTATCCCGACGAGCGCGCCCCCGTGCTGTCCGTTCTGTACCGGGAGTCAAATCCGAACCCAGGTGATCCGGCGGCTCGCACGCGTCGGGGCGTGCGTCGTGACGCGTTGCGCAACTGGATCCGCCAGGTTGAGGCCGACCTGGTGAGCGCATAGATCGGCGATCCTCACCGGCAGTCCGGCTTCCTCCTGCGTGGCCTTCGACGCCAGTGGCCGCCACAGCCGTACCGCCAGCCGTGGCTCGATTACGGCGGTCAGCCGGGTTGGCCGCGACACTCGAGTCGGACGAAACGTTGCAGGTCCGTTCGAATACCGCTATGTCTGCGTGGGAGAGCCGGGCAGCGTATCAGGCGGCACGGTCAGGCCTCTACCAAGGTAGAGCGTAGGGCGAATCCCGACCTTGTGTCGTGGACGAAACGTCTATGGACCGGAAGAATGGACGCCTCGACGGTGACATCGGCACTATCGCACCGCGAGCCGCGCGGGTGTGCCGGTTGGTACCTTCACCGCACGTCACCGTGCGGTGACGGCAACCGACGGATCCAGAGGGATGTGATGGGCTCGCTGAGGGATGTGGACACGCGAGTTCTTGTGGCTCGAGTACGTGCCGGCGAGCAACACGCGTGGGTGGTTCTGAGCGATAGGTACACCAACCTTCTCTGGTCCGTTGCCAGGAGCATGGGGCTGAGCCGGGCGGACGCGGCCGACGCCGTGCAGACGACCTGGCTACGACTGGTCGAGAGGCTCGACACGATACGCGAGCCGGAGCATCTCGGAAGCTGGCTGGTAACGACGCTGCGGCGGGAGAGCATGGTGATGTTACGTCGTGGCGCGCGGATACGGCTGGGCTCGGCGGATGAGTTGGAGGGAATGCCCGCCACTGGCGACGCACTGGATGAAGCGCTGTTGCGCGATGAGCGGGACGCGGCCCTGTGGAAAGCATTCAGGGCACTCAACCCGCGGTGTCAGTCGCTGCTGCGCGTGTTAATGGCGGATCCGCCGCCGAGTTACGCCGAGGTGGCGGCTGCATTACGCATGCCGATTGGAAGTATCGGCCCAACCCGGCAGCGGTGCTTGGACCTACTCCGCAAGATCATGCTGCTGGGAGCCGGCCCTTCCGAGGTCGCGTCGAGTGGGACGGCGTGAGAGCGGCTGACATGGACGGCAGTGACTTCGACCTGGCGCGGACCGAACGGGACGCGGAGCTTGTTGCGAAGCTGCGGCACGTCGCTGCGCAGATAGATTCTGTACCTGAGGAGGTGCTCGCGGCGGCGCGTGCGGCGATCACCACCCGCAACCTCGACGGAGAGCTGGCGGCTCTCCTCGGAGACTCGGCCGGTGACGACGACGCCGAGTCAGACCCGACCTCCGTGCCACTGGCGTTCGAGCCGGTCCGCAGCGAAACAGCTGCGGACCAGGGCAGCAGGATGCTCGCCTTCGCAAGCCGCGGCGTTCAACTCGACCTTGAGGTGAGGTCGCACGGCGATCACCGAGACCTCATCGGCCAGCTCACGGGCGCGTCGGCCGACGGCTGCGTGCTCGAGCTCGCCACTGGCGAGGAGTACCCCGTCGGCGTCGACGGCCTCGGCCGATTCCTCGTCGAAGGCGTGCGGCGCGGTCCGGTTCGGGTACGGTGCCGATCGATCGCCGGCGGTTACGTGATCACCGCGTGGGTGACAATATGAGTCGCCCACGCACACCCGCGGTCCGTCTATCGCGCCAGCCCGTGCCTGGCAGTTGTCAGCGGCCGAGTGCAATGAACGAAAGCGCCGTGCCGGCGGCGACCGGATCATGTGCGGCATCACGTCCGGCCGCCAGCAAAGCATCGGCAAACGAGGATCCGGTCCGCAGTCGGTCGTGGAATGCCACCATCAGTGCGACGGTCGCGGCGTCGTTCACGGGTACGACGCTCGCGAGCATGCTGGCGGTTCCCAGCGGCACAAGCGCGCTCACCATACCGAGGAGCTCGTCCCCGCCGACATGGGCGGACACCGCGGACTCGCAACTCGACAGCACCAGCCGATGTGGGGCCCGGCGCAGCCGTCCGAGGTCGTACACCGTCAACGGACCGTCATCGAGCCGTAACGAAGAGAAGAGTGGGTTCTCGGTGCGGAACAAGCCATGGGCGGCGATGTGCGCTGTCCACGCGCCATCCATGGCGGCCAGCACCCGGTCGGCAGTCGCACGACCGGCACTGAGCACAAGGGCGTCGGCGTACGAGTTGGCGATCTTCTCAACCTCGGCCGCCGGCCCGCTCAGTCCGGGTCCGATGACGAGTGCAACGCGTCGGTGGCGCGGGGTCTGGGTGAGTCCGGCCCGAACCCAGGTAGCGGCGGACGGTGCGACCCGCACCGACAAGCTTCGCAGGGACGGGAGCAGGCTCCAAGGCACCGCGTGCAGCAGCCCCGGTGGCACAATCACGACGGGCCGCTCGTCGACCTCGGAGGCCACAGGGCCAAGCAGTGCATCCTGCAGCCTCCGGCCGGCAGCGTCGAGGGTGGCGAGGAACCCTGCATGAGGAAGACCATAGGCAAGCCGGCGAAGCATAAAACGGGCGAGCTCAACCTCGCGTACGGCGTCCCCCACCGGGCCGATGGCGTGGATCCGTACCCGGCGCCCGACGGCGGTGGCCGCGTACAGCATGTCATCCAGGGCTACGATCTCGATCAATCGGTGATCGCCGAGGGTTTCAAGAATCTCTTCGATGTCCGGCCGGCCGACGCCGACGCCGTCCGGATCCGCAGTTGTGCCCAGCAGGGGGGACCGCGGCCCGGCAAAGCCCCCGGTCCGTCGGGTCCGCGACCGGATCGACGCCTCCAACCGCAATCGGTCCTGCTCGAGCCGGGTGGTGTTGGAGTCGGCGGACCGGGCGGCGTCCAACCGACGCATCACATCACGGAGCGCGGCGAGATCCTGGGCAAGCTCATCGTCGTCGGGCGGACGTACGGGCGGTACGGCCAGTGCGCTCGCCCGCCAACGTTCGGTCCACAGCAGCAACATTCGTGCATCACCGCGCTGCAGCGCGTGCCGCTGCGCGATCGCAGCGAGCTCGGTGCCGTAGGTCGTAGCGTGGGCCCGCAACTCCGCGGCGCCAAGAGTGCGTTGATGCTCCGCTGCCGCGTCCAGCCCCCGTCGACAGGCGATCAAGGTGGTTCGCGTATCGAATCGCGCCTCCGCCCGCAGGGCGTGCGCAAGCCAACCGGCCGCGCGTCCGAATGTGGGACCGCGGTAGCGGAACCGTGCGGCCCGGGCAAGGTGGCGGTCCGCGTCGGCGACGTTCCCCTGCTCGCTCGCGATTCGACCGGCGAGCAGGTGCGCTGTTGGTGCCTCCTCGGCGCCGAGCTCGTCGAGGCGGTCGGCTACACGGGCGGCCTTCGTCTGCAGCCTCTCGATACCGTGGCCCGCGCCGTAGTCAGCCTGAAGCATGACGAACGAGGCGCGGGCCTGCCACCAGAGGCGGCGTTGTTTGCGGAACAGGTTCCGCGCCAGGGTCGCCCGTTCCGTCGCCACTGCGAGTTCACCAGCTGCCAGCGCGGCGCGTGCCGCGGCGAACAGCAACTCGGCCTTCTTGGTGGTTTGCTCCCACTGGCGGCTCTGCCGGCGGATTGCTGCATCGGTTACGGCGAGCGCTTCGGCGGCGAGGCCGGCCGCCAGCAGGACCGTGCAGCGGTCGAGCGCCAATCCCGGTCTGAACGCCGACAACGCCGTATAGCGTGCTTCTGCCTCATCGAGAAACCTGAGCGCCGCGGGCAGATCGCCGGTCTGAAAAGCGACGTCAGCCCGATTGTGGACAGACATTGCGGACTCGAGCTCCTGCCCGGCGGCGGCGAAGAGGCGCTCGGCCACGGCCAGGTCCCGGTCAGCGCGCACGGCCTGCCCGAGGGCGCTGTAGACAAGGAAACGGTGGGTGCGGGCGCGCGCTTCCCAGACCGTGTCCCCTCCTCGCCGCAGAAGGCCGACGGCGCGCCTGAGATCGGTCAGAGCGTCATCGTGGCGGCCGAGCACCGCCAACAGGTCCCCGCGGCGCATGAGGATCCGCCCCGCCAGGACGCCGGTACTGCCGGAGACAGCCTCGTCGAGCGCTGCGAGGCCCGCATCGGTCCGGCCGGCAAGGCCGAGGGTGAGACCGAGCGTGGCCTGGACATCGAGGGCACGCTCCGGCGTTTTCGAGGCGCGGGCGAGTCGCAACGCCGCGCGGAGCTCGGCCAACGCGTCAACTGTCTGACCCGAGTCGCGCAGGACGATCCCCCTGACCTGCCGACCGATCGACGCGTCACGTGGGCCAGGCTTTCGAGCCAGGAGCCGGCTCGCAGCGGCAAAGGCGTCAGCGGGGCGGTCCAGCGCCAACGTAAGCAGGCGTTCCGCGCCCTCATGGCGGGAAGGGTGAGTTTGGCCGACGTCAACCACCGACGAGCCGGCCGCAGCCGCGGCAGCGACATCGCGATCAGAGTCACTCACGGGGTCAGTTTAGGGATCTATCACCATCGTGCGGTTAGGAGACAGGATGCAATCGTCTGAGGAGTCGGGACGTGAGTCCTCGCCGATGTCAGCGGCACAGATGGCTGAGGCGAGCGGCGAACGTGGGCGCGACGAGGAGCCAAGTTTCCCGCGAACACCACAGGAAGCACAGGTCGATCTGATCCATCGTGCGTTCGCCGGGGACGTAGGGAAGGGACACGGTCATAGACACGAGGGCGGCGTGCGCTACCTGTTTCGCGAGCAGCACATTCTTGTTCGCGACGAGTACCTCGACCAGGTTCTCGGTTTCCTAGTTGGCTCGACCGTCAGCAATCCGCTGATTCGTGGCGTCACGCTGGTCCGCGTCCAGGAAGACACCTTGGCTGCGCTTACGTCGGTCAACCAGCAGTTCGGAGCGGGGGTGGCAGCACCCGACCACGTGGTCTCGATCTCCGGCGAGGGCGGCCACTGCCCGGCCACCGAGCCGGAGGTGATTCCCTGCTGCGCGGTGCCCGATCCGGGCCCGACGACCGATCATGCCGCCGGGGAAGGGGTCCGTGTGGTCGTGGTCGACACTGGCCTCGATCCCGCAGCGCCCGCCACGCACCCGTGGATGACGGGTGTCACCGGTGACGCGGACCCAGCAATAGCAAACGGGGTTCTGGGTCCGTACGCGGGCCATGGGACCTTCATCGCGGGTGTCGTCAGGTGTATGGCGCCGCGGTCCGAGGTTGTCGTGAAAGCGATTTTCGATCGCGCCGGCGCGACCTTCGAGTCGGACTTGGTCGAAGCCTTGGACAAGGTTCTTCAGGACGACTTCCCGGATATCATCAGCATGTCGGCCGGGACGTGGACGTTTGACGCGTCCGGCCTGCTCGGTCTCAATGTCTTCTACGAAACACGGTTGCGGCACCACAAAGGTGTCGCACTCGTCACCGCGGCAGGCAACGACTCTTCCCGCCAGCCGTTCTGGCCCGCGGCAGCGCCGTGGACCGTCTCGGTGGGCGCGCTCGCCACGAACTGGCGTAGCCGGGCGAGCTTCAGCAACTTCGGCGGCTGGGTCGACGTCTATGCTCCCGGCGAGAATCTGATCAACGCATTCCCGAGCGGTACATACGCCTTCCAGGAACCCCCTCTTCCCAGACCAGACGGTGTGTTCGAAGGCATGGCCCGCTGGAGCGGGACATCGTTCGCCACACCTGTGGTCGCCGGCCTGATCGCTGCCCGTATGGCACGCGCCGGTGAAAGCGGCCGCGACGCGGCCTCCGCCCTGCTGGCGGCGGCTCGTTCGGCCGTGCTCCCGGGCGTGGGTGCTGTGCTTCTGCCCTACTAGATCGAGTTCGGAATGTCACACGGGCTGCTGTCCGCTGCCCGCACCGCCGCGTGTTCCGCGACTGAAGTCTGGATTCTTCGGCGAGCATGTATCAGCGCCGCTCGTCGCGGCTCTTCACCGTTGAGGTTGGGGAGGACCACATGATTGGCGCACGACGACGGAGCAAACAACATACCTGCGTGCATCGTAGGCACATTGCTGTTCTCTTCGCCGACCTGAGCGGCTTCACCGCGCTCGTGGAGTCCGTGGATCCCGAGTTGGTATACGCAGTTGTCCGTCCGCTCATGGACGAGCTCGTGTCATTGGTGCGCGCCTACGATGGGGAAATTCAGCAGGTCCTGGGCGACGGCTTCATGTCGGTATTCGGCCTCCGTACTCAGCGCGGAGACGAGGTTGCCCAGGCGCTCGACGCGGGCATCGCGCTCGCCTCCGCCTCTGCCGGAGGCGATTACCGGCTGCCTGTCCACGTGGGTATCGAATATGGCGAGGTCTTGGTCAGCCCATCGTGGGAACCGGCTGGCTTCGCTGTGTGGGGCCAGGCAGTCACGCTCGCGAAGAGGCTCTGCGACCTGGCCGGCCCGGGAACCGTCCACATTGGTCCGCAGGCCTTCCAGCTCGCCGGCCAGGACATCGGATTTGCCGAGCCCTTCCGCGCTGAGCTCAAGGGCATAGCCGGCGAGGTAATCGTTCATCGCGTGAACGCTGATGCGGTCGCAACCACGACGAGCCTGCAAGGCCAAATGCTGCGACTTAGCCCCGCCGACCGTGGCCCAAAGCTCATGACATGTACACCTTCTGAGTCAGGTTGGCCGATCCTGGCTGACAACGTCGCTTCGCTGGGGTGGTGAGCTGATCGCCTTGTGGCAAGTGCGTGACGCGCGCTCGTGCGCATCGTGCGCGATGAGTCGGTCGGTGGCGGGCGACGGGGTGGCCACGACCTTGCCGCGACGATACGGTACTCCTCACCAATCGCCCTCAGTACCGTGGGGACTATCGGCCGCCGCTGATCAGGCGGACCTTTTGTTTTCGATTTGGTTGATCGGCGGCGCGCCAATTAGACGGTCGAGCTCGGGCTGGCGGTTGGCGTCGGACGTGGGCCGGGGGGCTTGCGCCGGCGTGGGCGAGAGCGTCGGAGCAGACCGGGCGCTCGCATCATGAAGGTCGTCCCCCTCGTACGGTGTTCGGGGCGGAGGTCCGATAGCTTGTGCGGTCGTAAGTACGGTCGGCTGGGACGGTAAACGTGTGGTACAGCATGCAGCGCGTGCTGACGTGCTCGACGGGGCCATCGGTCGACCACATGTCGAACCGGTCGAGCACCTCTGGGGCTTGGCATGTGGGCTCCGGACACACGGTGATCTCGGTCATCGCAAGCTCTCCGTCGGACGGGGCGACAATATCCTTCTGGTTGATCGGCGCACTGTCTTCGCTGGGTCGCCCCGGTCAGTACCTTAGTCCTATGTGGACTTGTTCGAGTCACGTTCCCTCCCACGTCTCGGTGTAGCCGCCAGCCATAGCGACTCACTTCACAGAGGCGGTCGATACCGACCTGATACAGCGCCGGCGTCGTAGGCGTCACAATTGCAGGGAACCAGCGAAAGATCGCCTTCCCATGGACGCAAGGGCCCAGAGGCCGTGGAAGTTCGTGGTTGCCTGGGCAACCCAAAACCTCCACGGCCCCGGGGGGCCTGCCGTGACCAGAGGAGTAGTCGATCGCGTCGCCTGACACCATGGCTCGGTTGACGACGTGCTCTGCAGGACTCACCGCGGTGCGTCGACCGCGGGAGATGATGGGGGCCAGTCTGCGGTAGCGTAGCCGGATCCGGCAATCAGTTGGCCTGAGGGGGATCTGATGAGCAGGGTGGTCTGCGATATTTCGGTCTCGGCCGACGGGTACGTCGCTGGCCCCAACCAGACCCGCGACAAGCCATTCGGGGACGGTCCAACCGAGCGGCTGCACTCCTGGATGTTCGACACGCCCGACGAGAACGCGGCCGAGGTGAACAAGATCGTCAGCGCTGGTGCGTTCGTGATGGGGCGCAACATGTTCGGCCCGATCCGCGGCGAGTGGGACCTGGACTGGCGGGGGTGGTGGGGCGAAGAGCCGCCGTACCACGGCCCAGTGTTCGTACTTACCCACTACGCCCGCCCGCCCCTGACCATGCAGGGCGGCACCACATTCACCTTCGTCACCGACGGCATCGAGTCCGCCCTGGCGCTGGCGCGCGCGGCCGCCGGCGAACAAAACGTGGCGATCGCCGGCGGCGCGACGACCATCAACCAGTACCTTCGCGCCGGCTACATCGACGAGCTACGCACACACGTCGCCCCGGTCGTCATCGGCGCCGGCGAGCGCCTCTTCGACGGTGTGCCGCCCCAGGACCTGCAGCTCGCCTCGGCACGCAGCGCTTCCCTGGTCACGCACATCACGTACCAGATCCCACGTTGACGCGGACGTGATGACAAATGAAGCCCATTGCAAATTCTCGATTTACTCCAAGGCACATGTCGCCCTCGGGGATTGCCCGGCGGCAAAGCCGGCCGCCAATCCTATCCACATACTGGCTCGACCGTACGATCGCCGTTAGGCATCAGAACCGCCTCCTCGCGTCCATTGTGGTCAGCTCGGGCGTTCCCGCTTGAAGGCCTTGATGGACCAGACGAACCCGAGAACGCCGAAGCCGGTCGCCCAGGCGAGGGCGATGATCCAGCTGGTGCCGATGTCGGTGCCCAGCATGAGGCCGCGGAGGGTCTCGATCATGGGCGTGAACGGCTGGTACTCGGCGAAGTAACGCACGCCAGTGGACATGGTGTCGGTGGGCACGAATCCAGACCCGACAAGGGGTAGCAGGATCAGCGGGAACGGGCCGTTGCTGGCACTGGCCACGCTCTTGGCGGCGAGGCCGAAGGCGAGGCCCAGCCACGTGAGCGTGAAGCTGACGTAGGCGAGGAAACCGGCGATGGCGACCCACTCGACCAGTGTGGCCGTTAGCGACAGGCCCATCAGCAGTGCGATGCCGAGGACGACCACCATGCTGGCCAGGGTCTGGATAACGTACGAGAGGACCCGGGCCAGGAGGATGGCGGGCCGGTATACCGCCATCGTGCGGAACCGGGCGATGATCCCCTCGGTCATGTCGACGGCTGTGTGCGTCGAAACGCCGATCAGTCCGGCGGCCGCAGTCATGATGATGAGACCGGGTAGGACATAGTCGACGTAGCTGGTAGCGCCCAGATCGGTGACGGCGGGACCGATGGCGCCACCGAAGACGTAGACAAATAGCAGTAGGAACAGAACCGGGATGCCGATGATGGCGAACACGGCGACCAGGTCGCGGACCTGATTCCTGATGTTGCGCCGCAGCAAGGTAATCGTGTCGCGGATCGCGTACCGGCGGATGGCGTCCGGCTTCCTGGTGGTGGCGGTTGTGGTGAGGGCGTCAGCGGTCATGATTGGTCCTTCTTGGTGTCATGGCCCACGAGGGCGAAGAAGACGTCATCCAGGTTGGGGGTATGCAGCGACAGCTGCGAGACGGTGTGGCTGTCGATCCGGTGAAGTACGGTCTGCACCGAGACGGCGCTGCCGTCGCTGGGCACCTGCAGGGTGAGGTTGTCGTCATCGCGGGTGGCGGGCCCACCAAGCTGGCGGGCGGCGGCGTCCAGGGCCGCGGGAGTGGCGAAGGTGAGCCGGACATGCCCGCCGGGCACCCTGCGCTTCAGCTCGTCCACCGTGCCCTCGGCTACGACCTTGCCGGCGTCGAGCACCGCCACGTGGTCGGCAAGCTCGTCGGCCTCGTCCAGGTACTGGGTGGTCAGGAAGATCGTGACGGCCTGGTCGCGGACCAGATTGCGGATGATCTCCCACATCTTGTGGCGACCGCGTGGGTCGAGGCCGGTCGTCGGTTCGTCGAGGAAGATGATCCGCGGTGACCCGACCAGGGTCATCGCGAGGTCCAGCCGGCGCTTCATTCCGCCCGAGAACGTCATTACCGGCTTCTTCGACGCTTCCGCCAGGTCGAACAACTCGAGGAGCTCGGCTGCCCGCTGCCGGCCTTCACGCTTGGGCAAGTGCCACAGGTCCGCCATCAACTGCAGGTTTTCCTTGGCGTTGTGGTACATATCCACGGCCGAGAATTGCCCCGTTACGCCGATCACGGAACGCACCCCGTCCGGATCACGCGCGACATCGTGTCCGGCGATCACGACCTCACCGGCATCGGCGTAGGTCAGCGTCGACATGATCTTCACAATGGTCGTCTTGCCCGCACCGTTGGGGCCAAGCAAGGAAAAGACCGATCCTTCGGCTACCGCCAGATCGATGCCGTCGAGAACTGTGTTGTCCCCGTACGACTTACGGAGCCCCCGAACCTGGACGGCGGTCGTCGTGGTGGTCGAGGCGGCCGGGGGGTGCGTCTGTGTCATGGTCATGTCCTCCAGCTAGCGGCTCGCGTTACGACTTGCACACCGTTCAAGTAGGACTGTACGACCGACTTGAACGTTGTGCAAGTGCCCACTCGAACTTTGTGCAAGTCCGACCCATGGAGCCGGCGAGGGACGGCCTATCGTGGGTGAATGCCGCGTGACACCCTGACCCGGGAGCAGATCGTCCGGACGGCTGTCGAGCTACTGGACGCCGAAGGTCTCGAGGGCCTGAACATGCGCAGCCTCGGCACGCGGCTCGGCTCTGCTGCAACTGCCGTCTACTGGCACGTGCAGAGCAAGGAAAACCTCGTCAGGCTAGCCGGCGACCAGGTATGGAACGAGATCGAACTACCCGACCTCAGCACGACCGACTGGCGCACCGCAACCACGACGATGGCCAACAACCTGCACGCGATGCTCATTCGCCACCCCTGGCTGGTGCAGGCCTTCGGCACCTTTCCGGTGTTCGGGCCCGGCAAGGCACGCCACGATGAGCACAGCCTCACGGTCTTCGAACTGGCCGGATTCGTCGGCGCCGAAGCCGACCAGTCAGCGGCCACCGTCTTCATGTTCGTGCTCGGCAGTGCCCTCGGCACCTCAGCCACGGTCTCGTTGAAACGCCGACTCGGCCGTGACGGCGCCGACCCGGAGGCACTGCTTAGAGACACCGTCGCGAAGGCGAGTCAAATCGCATTGGACTTCCCGCGTCTGCGCGCCCGCATCGAAGGAACGCCAAATATCGAGTACGCGGCCGCGCCCGACAAGAGCTTCGAGTTCGGCCTCCAGACTATCCTCGACGGCCTCGAAGACCGACTTGCCGCTCGTCCGGCGCCAACCGACCAGCGGCGGTGACAACAACCGGAAGCCCAAGGGAACGAGGGCGGCGCTTATCGCGACCAGCGCGAGCAACGTCAGCGCGTAGGGCCGTCCGCCAGTCAGCATGACGGTCTTCGGAGCGATCGCGTACGCGACGAACGGCAGCAACGGGTAGCACGGAAAGCCGGGCAGGGCGGTGCAAAGCCGCGGTGTGGTAGACGATCGCCAGCCCAGCGAGCGCAGCGATCGGCGGTGGATTGTCGCTGGTCATGCCCAGAACGCAGGAGATTCGGTGAGCCACGCCGCCGCGATGGGCCAGGTACCCACGAGCGCGACCGGTGCGAGCACAGCCACGGCGATCAACGGCTCGTAGGACGGGCTGGTGCGGCCCCAGTCTCTGATCGCGGCCTCGGTGAGCCCAGCGACGCCGAGCAGCGCGGACCAGGTAGGGCCACGGGGTTGCGCCGGTCAACCGCGGGACGTTTGTCACGGAGGCTATTGTCGCCGAGCCGGCCGGAGCCGTTCGTCCCCCACGCGAGGGAGCCGAAGACCCCACCGTCGCGTGACGACGTGCGAGGTGGCCCGCCTTAGTGTGCGTGCCATGCACCCTTGCATCGAGGTACGCGGCGTCCGCAAGCGCTACCGCAGCACGGTGGCGGTCGACGGGCTCTCCTTCAGCGTCCGGCCGGGCGAGGTCACTGGATTCGTCGGGCCCAACGGCGCCGGTAAATCGACCACCATGCGCATCATCATGGGGCTCGATGCTCCCGACGAGGGGGTCGCCCTCGTGGCCGGGCAGGCCGCCATAACGCTCGGGGTGGTCCTCGTGTTGCTACCCGTCATCGTGGGCCTCGTGCTGCCTGGCACGCCGGCGCTGTGGTTGATGCGCACGACGCTGGCCGGGGGGTTGGCCACCCAACGCGCCCAGCCGCCGAGCCTTGCCCTCGCTGAGCCGTGGTCGATGATCGGGCCGTGGGCCGGGTTCACCGTGGTCGCAGCCTACGCCGCGATCGCCTTCTGCCTCGCCTGGTGGCGGTTGCGGCGGAGCGACGCATGATCCGGACCATGCGTTCAGAGTGGACGAAGCTGCGTACTCTGCCCAGCACCGGATGGCTCCTGCTACTCGCGGCGGGCTTCACCGTCGCCCTCGGCTACGCCATCATTGGCACAACTCGCTTCGACCAATGTCAGCCGCCGTGCGTCGAGGACACGACAAGGCTCAGCCTCTTCGGCGTACGTCTCGGGCAGGTCGGCGTGGTCATCCTCGCCTCGCTCGCCGTCACCGCCGAATACAGCGCGCGCACCATCGTGCCCACGCTGGCGGCGACCCCCGCGCGGCTGCGGGTACTCGCAAGCAAGCTCGTGGTAGTCACCTTTCTCGCTCTGGCAGCGGGCACCGTGGGCGTTCTAGGGTCGCTCGCTGCCGGCCGATCCGTCCTGCCCGGCAATGGTTTCACCTCTAGCAACGGGTACGCAATCCTGACGCTGTCGGATTCCCTCACCCGGCGGGCAGCGCTCGGTACGGTCCTGTACCTGGGCCTCTTGGCGAAGCTGTGTGCGGGCGTGGGCGCGATCGTACGGGACACGGCCGGCGCGGTCGCCACAGTGCTCGCGATGCTCTACGTCACGCCGATGGTCGCGATGTTCGTCACCAATCCGCATTGGCAACACCGCATTCATCAGTTCTCCCCGATGGATGCGGGCCTGGCCATCCAGTCGACGAGAGACTTCGCGGCGGCGCACATCGGTCCGTGGGCAGGTCTCGGAGTGCTCAGCGCTTACGCTGTGGCGGCGGTGGTGCTCGGCGGCCTGCTGTTCTGGCTGCGCGATGCCTGACGCCCGTGCCCCGCGAGCTGACGGAGCTCGAAGGCAACCAGACCGGACAGGGCGTCTAGAGGCGGCGCACTCGGACGCTCACGATCCCTCCCTTGTAGACAATGCCTGAGAGGTTGAGCCGGGGCGCGCTTCGTCGGTCAGCCGAGCGCCCACCACCCGCGCCAGTCCTGGTCCGGGGGCCTTGACAATATGCAGGTGTAAGCCTGCATAATGTCGTCGTGACCAGCGGACTGGGCAAGGTCTTCAAGGCGCTGGCCGATCCGACTCGCCGGGGTCTGCTGGACAGCCTTCGCAAGGACAACGGTCAGACGTTGGGCCAGCTGTGCTCGCAGGTGAGCATGGCGCGTCAGTCGGCCACCCAACACATCGCCGTGCTGGAAGACGCCAACTTGATCACCAGCGTCCGGCGTGGCCGGGAGAAGTTTCACTATCTCAACCCGGTCCCCATCTACGAGATCCACCAACGGTGGATCGAGCCGTTTGAACGTCCGCGTCTTCGGGCACTTGGCGCCATCAAGGAACAGGCAGAGGAGCAGGACATGACCGACAAGCCGAACTTCGTCTATGTCACCTATATCCAGAGCACGGCCGAGCGGGTGTGGCATGCGTTGACCGACGCCGATCTGACGGCCGACTACTGGGGCCACAGCAACGTCTCGGACTGGCAGACGGGCTCACCCTGGGAGCATCGGCGCATTGATGGTTCAGGAATCGCAGACGTCGTCGGTACGGTCGTCGAGGCGACACCGCCCGCGCGGCTCGTCATGACCTTCGATGCGCCCACATCGCCAACGGGGGGGAAACCATCGATGGTGACTTTCGAGATCGAGCCGTACGAAGAGATCGTCCGGCTGACCGTCACGCACGAGAACCTGGCCGACCAGGACGCCCTTGACACGGTCTCGATCGGGTGGCCGGCCGTGCTGGCAAACCTGAAATCGCTTCTGGAGACCGGTCACCCTCTCCCTCAAGCTCCTTGGCAGATGCACGCCGATTTGCGCGCAGCACGCATGGCAGACAAGGCGCCCTAACCCACGGAGCGCCGGACGGGGCCCGCGTCGGGGGCAGCCACACGGCCACGAGGCGCCGCCTGTCGCCGCCTTGCCGTCGACCCTAGCTCCAAGCGCTGCCGGGTATCCGCGGCGCAGCTAGATCAGAGGCCACGCGCGACAACGGCGGTGCCATAGGCGCAGATCTCGGTCCAGGTTCCGCCGAGTTCACTGGTGTCAAAGCGCATGGCGACGATGGCGTTGCCTCCGCGGCGGGTTGCTTCATCGACGAGCCGCTGGATCGCCTGTTCACGCCCTTGAGCCAACATCGTGGTCATCCCTTGCAGCTCGCCGCCGAAAATGGACTTGAGACCTGCTCCGATTTGAGACCCGATGTTGCGCGACCTCACGGTCAGCCCAAATACCTCACCGAGCGTGCGTTCGATCTCGTGGTCGGGGAAGTCGTTCGCGGTCGTAATCAGCATCTGGCCCTCCGCTCATCTGGCATGATCTGTTGCGGACACTATTTCCCTGCGGTTGAGCCACACCACCGCGGGATACTCCTCGGGGCGCGGTACGCGCAGATTAAGAGATCGCCGATCAAAGGTCCAGGCTTTGTGGCGCAGGTAGAGCGTCGGTCGTAGTCAGCTACCGAGGGCTGCTATAACTCGGCTGTAGTGATGGCTGTGGCCCCAACGCATTGACAAGCGTAGCGGCGTCGACCGGTCGGCCCGCGCTCAGCGCCAGCAGGACCAGTAGCACACGCAGCCGGGTTCCCGGCACGGCGACCGGTACGCCGTCCCGCCGTACCCGCAGCTCGCCGAGCAGGCCCGAGGCCGTTGCCGCGTCGATGGCCTTGGCCCGCCGGCTGGGCCTGGAATCGGGGTTGGTGGTCGAAGCACTGCGCGGAAGCTCGATCGTGTCCCCGTGGCAACAGGCCAAGCTCGAGCGCATCGCCGACGGCGACTACTCGCCTCAGTTCGCGCTGTCGCTGGCCCTCAAGGATGTTCGGCTGGCCCTTCAAGCAACCGACGATAATCAGCTCGCCGCGCTCGGCTGCCTGGCTGACGAATGGCAGCGGGCGGTCGATGGCGGCCTGGGCGACCAGGACCTCACCGTCATGGCCCGGGCGCTCGTGCAGCCTCACGGAGCTACACGGTGACCCTGATCGGCTGCACGATGAGGTGCGGGCAGGCAGACGCAAACGGCTCGTGCGCGACGCGCTGCTGCACGCGCTCTCTCCGTTACGGAATTGCTCCTTCGTTGCTCGGGATCGACCCTCGCTACTGCAACGCCAGGTAGTGTCCACAATTGCGCGTCAGGGCGCCCCGCTCAGGACGGGGCGCCCTCTTTGCCGCGTCAGCCAGCCTGCGGGGCGACCGACGTGGTCGGAGCGGCGGCCGGCGCCGGCTGCTTCGGCTCTGCGATGACGCCGGCGGAACGGCGGGCCTCGCGCCTCGCCTTACGTTCGGCTCGTCGCGCGCGCCGCGCCTCGGCAGCGATTCGCCACATGTTCGCTTGGTTGATCATTTCCTGTTGACGAGCTGCGATCATCTTCTCCGCAACGTAGGGATGCATCGGGTTCATGGCGCTTCTCCTTAGGTCTGACTTCGGTTTAGGTGGTTGGCTCGGCGTCGCCCGCCTGAGTCCACGATGGACCACGCTGGGCGCCGTCGAACGAGTTGCGAACGCATCGCCGATGGATTGCGAAGGCGTCACGCCAAGTCGACCCGAGAGGTGGATCTCGCCCGGAGGCGGCGACGGCTACCGTGATCTAGCGGTGTGTTTCCCGTCCGGTTGGCGAGAATTGCGGGGAGGGCGTTGCCTCAGTTCAGCAAGCGCAGATGGCCGGCCGAGGGGCCGGTCCGTGCATTGCTGACCTACCTCGACCGGCTGCACCGCGATGCCGGGCAGCCATCGCTTTCCGAGATTGGCCGGGAGGTGGCGCTCGCACCCTCCACGCTGTCGGCGTTCTTCACCGGAGCGAGGCTGATCAGCCGCGGCAACCTCGAACTCGTAGTGTCGCATCTCGGCGGGGATGCTGAGCGGGCCGAGCGGCTGCGGCGCAAGGCCGCCACGGCCTGGAACGCTGAACGCGGAACCACGCGGGGCCCTTATGACGCCGGCGAGCTGCGCCGGGGCCCGGCACGGGCCGTCACAGTGGGCCCGGTCGCTGCCCAGCCGGCGGCCGCGATGGTGCCTACGGACGCATCGGACCGGCTCGACATCATCCTCTTCGATGCGCCGGTCAACAAGCTGAACCGGCCTGACCAGCTGCTGGGACGCGAATCGTTGATTACAGACGTCGCCCGGCTGCTGGACTCCGGCGAGGCGGTCCTCCTGTATGGGTTGGCCGGTAGTGGCAAAACCGCGGCCGCGGCGACCATCGCGGACCGGTGGGTGGAGGCGGGAGCTGGACCGTACCTATGGCTGCGTACAGGTCACTGGGACGAGGCAGTCATCCTCGACGGGATCGCGCGACTCCTGGCGACAGCCGGCGACCGTGAACGGCTTGCCGCGAGCTTCGGGGACGCGCGGCTGATGGTGCTTGGAAATATCATCTCGCGTAGTGGCATCCGGTTGTGCGTCTTCGATGACGCGTGGAACCCGAGCGCGCTCTACGCGGTGCTTTCGTCGATCCCGGCCGGCGTTGCGGCCCTCGTGACCTCGCGACTGAAGCTCGGCCTGAACCATAGGCACGAAGTGGCCGGCCTTGACCCGGCCGAGGCGTCGCGGCTGCTGGCGTTGCATGCCCAGGACGTCGAGCTCGTCGGCCGGCCAGACGCCGAAGCGTTGTGCCGGAGCCTCGGCCATCACCCGTTCGCCATTGAGATCGCGGGCCACCATCTCCGCCAGTACGCCGTCAGCCCAAACGAGCTCCGGGAGCATCTCGCCGGAACCCCGCACGATCTGGCCATGCCCGCAGGGTTCGCCGCCGAAGGACGCGCCAGTGTCCGCCGCCTGCTCGACCAGACCTACGAAAAACTCGACAATGTGGACAGTCGGGCGGTTCTCGCCGCCTTCGGCGCGCTGGCCAGCGGTTCAGCGACCGTCGAGCTGCTCTCGATCTGCGTCGGGTTCGACGTCAGGAGGACGCGGGACGCGCTGAACACCCTGGTTGACGTCAGCCTGGCCAAGCGGATGTCCGACAGCCCCGCCTACGAAGTTCACGATCTCACGTTCGGCTATGCCCGCGAACTCTGGCGGGCCGAGCATTCGAGCGAGGGCGGGACGATCGAGGCGATCCGGACTTTCGTTGCCGCGCACACAAGCGACTACAAGGTTCTCGCCGCCGACATGGAGAACGTGCTCGCCGGGGCGACGGACGCCCGTCGCTCCGCCGTCGACGACTTCCTAACGATCGTGGAGATCATCGCGACCGGCGGTTACCTGGACGACCACGGCCACACGCTTGCCTTCCTCAGGCTTCTCTCTGATGCCATCGCGGCGGTCCGAGCGCAAGGTCCCGGCCACCGGACACGGCTGCACTATCTGGTCACGAAGCGCGGCAACGCGTACTACAACCAGGGCGATCTCCTCGCGGCCCTCGAGGACTACCGCGATGCGCTCGAGCTGGCTCCGACGCCGCAGCGGCGCGCGATTCTGCTCGGTGTACTCGGCAAAGTGCTGGGCGACCTCGGTGATCATGACGACGCGGATGTCCATTTCGCGGAGGCGTACTCGATCGCCGAGGCCAATGCCGACGACCATGGCACGTTACGGGTCCTCGAGCAGCACAGCGTCGCTGCCGGCCGACGGCGGGATTTCGTTCTGGCCCGAGGTCTGGCACTACGCGGCGTGGAACTGAGCCAGCGCCTCGCCGAGCGGCAAATGGCAGCGGTATTCCTGAACAATTTGGGCTCGGCCGAGTACGACCGGGGGGTCGAACTCGCGATCGAGCACCATCAGCGGGCGCAGGCCGTCGCGCTCGAACTCGGGGACGAAGACCTCATCGCTCTCACTCACAAGACGCTCGGTACGGATTACCACGCCCAAGAGAGCTTCGAGTCGGCGCGACACCATTTAACCGAGGCGTTGCGCCTCTACCAGAAGCTCGGCCAGATCGACCGCGAGAAAGAGCTACGCCAGATGATGGGCCGCTTCGGCTACGCGACCTGACAACCCAGACAGAGGAGTCCACATGCGACCAGCATTACGATCTGTAGCAGCGACCCTGGCTGCGGCGACCCTGATCATCACCGCCTGCAACAAGTCGACGTCTGGTTCCCAGTCACAGATCGTGAAGGACGCCGGTTCGGTTGCCATTCTCGTTGTCGATGACTTCGATAGCGGCCCGCCCAGCAAGACCCGTCCCGCGGACATGAGCGTCAACTGCGCATACGCCACAAATACCTACGGCGGCAAGGGCGGGTCGGGCGGTCCACTACCGCCTAACACGTCCCACGGCGAACTTGTATTCAACGAGATACGCGACCTGCTCGACACGAGCAACGTCCCTCCACTTGCGAAGGACGCGTCTGGTGGGTGGGCCAGTGTCGCTGGCCTGAGCTGGGTGCGTAACAAGGTCGAGAGCTGGACGTATGCCAAGACCAAGGTCGTTCTGGTCGGTGTCGACACCGAGGAGTACACCATCCAGAAGGTCACCGACAACATCCGCGTCACCGTCACGGAGCTGGAGAATCAAGGCATCTACCGGTTCGTACTGAACCTGAGCTTCATTATCGCACCGTGTGATGTGGCGGCCTGGCTCAACACGGTACCCCTTGGTCCAAACGCGGGCCTGGCACTGGCCACGGCGTACTGGAACGACCTCAACAACCCCAGCAACACAGAGTTCGCTCAGCTGAAGAACGAGCTTGGCGCGCTGGTGCAGCCCGGCGCCGTCCCGTCAGCTGCGACCGCGAACGAATTGTGGACGAAGAGCGCGTTCGCACCGCTGCGCTCCCGCCTGTCCATCAGTGTTCTGGTTCGGATGTTCTACGGCCTCTTCGCCGACGATAAGGGAAAGCTCAGCGAGAAGCGCGACGCGAACGTGGAGAAGGCACTCACTCAGGTCAACGTAGACCAATATTTCGTGGACCTGTTCGATGAATGGAACGGACAGTCTCCAAAGCCGCGAGTCGTTCCAGTCGGTGCCGCTGGTAACGGTCTCGACTTCGACACCGGGTTCAAGGCGGATCAGATAGCCGTCGCCCGTGTGCAACGACTCGACTTCCCGTTCGCGCCAGCGATGTGGAACACGGTCGTCAGCGTGAGCGCCGCTCCGCTCTTCAAGGAAGACGGCAGCCGGGCTTGGTACTCGAACAGTGGCGAGGTGACTCTCGACGGCCACCTGAAGGTCACGGTCGACGGGACGGCGTACGAGCTGGATGGGACCTCGTTCTCGGCACCGCGGCTGAGTCATCTGGAGGCCCTGTACCTGCTGACCGGCGGGCCGGTCCAATGCGTTACCCCGGCGCACATTCCTCCGCTCGGATACGCGAACATCGACGCCGGGCTCTACACGTGGTTCAACAAGCCGCTTGCGCAGGCAGTCACCGAGAACTGTCAGGCCTTCACAGGCCAGGCGCAGTTGTAGGTCATCCATCGTTTCGTGCGAGCGCGGGCAATCCGGTCATCGAGCGGTGGATCGGCCTGACCGCGCAGCGAGTCCGATTCCTGCGTGCGCTCGGTCCTGCTGGCCGTCCGTTACGCCTGAGTGATTCTCCGCTTGGCGGCTGCTATCAGAGGAGATCAGCCACCGTGATCGGGAGATGGCGGAAGCGTCGATTGGTGGCGTGGTAGACCGCGTTGACGACGGCCGGGATTACGCCGACCAACGAGACCTCGCCGAGGCCCTTAACGCCGGCCGGGTTGAACTGAACGTCGGGGCGGTCGATGAAGTCAACCTCGTACTCACCGATGTCCGCGTTGACGGCGATCGGGTAATCCTCCAAGGTCTGGTTGACGAAACCGCCATAGCGCCGGTCAACCTCCAAGGCCTCCCGCAACGCCGCACCCAGGCCCCACACGACACCGCCGCGTACTTGACTTGCGGCGGTCACTGGGCTGGCGACGCGGCCGCAGTCCGCCACGCTCACCACGCGTGGCACGCGAACACGACGGGTCGTCGGTTCGACGCGGACCTCGACAAAGTGGGCGATGAAGCTGAACGAGACGAACCCCGGATACTCGGGTCCGCCGAGCGCAACCCGGCCGGACCTGGCTACGTCGAGAATCTCGGGAGTCTGTCCCGGAGCGAACGTCGCTGCCTGCACATCGACGCTGGTCTGACCGGTGGCGGCGACCATCGACGCAACGTCGACCGGTCCGGCCTCGGCGACGCCCAGGCGGCTACGCAGCGTGCGAAGTGCGGCAGACACCGCCGGAAGCGCCGATGCGCTTCCCCACGATCCCGCGGTCAGATGCTGCGGCGCGACCCTGGTATCTCCGACGACAAGGGACACGTCGTCGACCGCGACGCCGAGCTCGTCAGCGACCAGCAGAGTTACGGCTGACCGGATCCCCTGTCCCATCTCGTGGCCGTCGACCTCGACGGCGATCCGCCCGTGCGTGTCCGCTCGCACGTGCGCAACTGCCGGTGTGATCAGGGCGGGGTATGCGCCGGCTGCCACGCCCCAGCCGATCTGTGTGCCGTCGTCTGCACGCATCGAGCCCGGCCGCGGGTCCCGCGCCGACCACCCGAACCGCTCGGCTCCGCGGCGCAGACACTCGGCCAGATGGCGGGACGAGAAGGGCAGGCCAGTGACCGGATCGGTATCGGTGTCGTTGGAAAGCCTCAGGGCAACCGGGTCCTGGCCCGTTGCGTACGCAAGCTCGTCGATGGCGACCTCAACGGCAAACGCAGCCGGCGATTCGAACGGAGCCCGCATGAAGCCCGGCGTCTGCACATCAGTCCGGACCAGCCGCTGCGACCCGAGGAAGTTCGGAACGCCGTACAGGCGCGAGGTCGTCTGGACATGCATCGCGGGGAACAGGTCGTGCCGCGACGTCTGCTGGTCGACCTCGTGGATCGCCGCCGACAGTCGACCGGACCGGTCGGCGCCGAGGCGGACCCGGTGCCTCGTGGCCGGGCGGAAGCTGCCCTGGTGGAACGTCTGCGGCCGGGTCATGACAAAGCTGACCGGCCGACCGAGTCGTCTCGCCGCTACGGCGAGCAGGCCGACGTGCGGCTGCATCGAGTTCTTCTGCCCGAAACCGCCACCCGCGTACGGGGAGATCACATCGACGTTGGCCGGGTCGATGCCGAGTTGCCGGGCCACCCCGTTGCGGACCGCTCCGGCATTCTGGGTGCCCTCGTGGATGACGAGAGTATCGCCTTGCCACTCGACGACGCTCGCCAGAAGCTCCATTGGGGTTGCGTTCTGGCTCGGATGTTCGTAAACCTCATCGATGCGTACCTCGCTGCGGGCGTATTCGGCCTCGGCGTCACCGACGTTGATGTCGGCCAGGAACGGCAGCGGCAGCACCTCCTCCTGGCGGAGGACCTCCGCGCCCGGGTCGTCGAGGTGCACCGCAACCGGCTCAACCTCGTATCGGGCCCGCACAAGATTGGCCGCCTCCGCCGCGGCGACCGAGGTCTCCGCGACGACTAAGGCGATCGGCTGGCCTCGGTACGCGATCCGGTCATCGAGCAGCGGCTGGAACCCTTGGAAGCAGTGACCACCGGCCATGATGAAGCCGGGGGTTTGGAGTTCCGAGGCGTCGACGCGGGTCAGAACAAGCAGGACGCCCGACACCGCCTCGGCCGCCGCGGTGTCGATCTGGACGATCGTCCCCCGTCCGACCGTGGCGACGGCGACCGCGGTGTAGACGACGCCGTCCGCGTGGTGATCGGCGCCATACCGAGCCGCGCCGGTCACCTTCGCTCGGGCGTCGACCCGAGGCCGTGGCGTGACCATGGTCATCGGGATACCCGCTCTCCGGCGATGCGCAGTGCGTCGACGACGGTACGGATACCAAGCTCGATCTTGAATCCGTTGAACCTGCCGGCTCTCGCCCCGACGAAGGCGATCTCCCCGGCACGGCGGCAGGCATCCGCCGTGAGCGCTCCGCCGATCAACGACCGCTCGGCGTCCCTTGCACGCCACGGACGCGTCGCCACACCACCAAGCGCGATCCGGCAGTCGGCGAAGGTACCGTCGCCGTGGAGTTCGATGGCGACGGCGGCCGCCGCAAGTGCGAACGCATAAGACTCCCTCGGCCTGATCTTCAGGTACGTCGAGGCACGCCCGACCCGCGTCACCGGTACCCGGATACGTACGACAAGTTCGTCGGCCTCCAGCGTGTGCTCCCGCTGCGGCGTGTCGCCTGGCTCGCGGTGAAGCTCCGCCACGGCAACCGTTCGTTCACCTCGTACGCTGACCACGTCAACCACCGCATCGAAGGCGACCAACGCCGCCGCCAGATCCCCTGGATAGGTGGCGATGCATGAGTCACTCGTGCCCAGGACCGCGTGGGCCGTATCGATGCCGTCGCGGGCATCGCAGCCGCTGCCCGGGTTGCGTTTGTTGCAGGCGAACGTGGGCCCACCCCGGAAGTAGGCGCACCGGGTTCGCTGCAGGAGGTTGCCGCCCAGCGTGGCCATGTTGCGTAGCTGCGGGGACGCCGCGTGCCACAGCGACTCCGACAACGCCGGGTACTCGGACCTGACAATGGGATCGTCGGCGACGTCTGACATCCGTGCCCCGGCGCCGAAGACCAGCTCAGTGGACCCGGTGGTGTTGATGGTGGCGAGCTCGGCGATCCGGTGAACGTCGAGCACCACCGGTGGCGCCTCGATCTCCAGCTTCATCAGGTCGTACAAGGTGGTCCCGCCGGCAAGCACACGCGCCGGAGGTCCAGCCGCGTTGAGTGCGCCCACCGCCTCGGCGATTGTTGACGGTGTCGCGTACATGAAAGGTCGCATCTAACCTCGCCCCGCGGTCTCGCGGATGGCCGCCAAGATGCCGGCGTAGGCGCCGCACCGGCATAGATTGCCACTCATGTATTCGCGCGTCTCGTCGTCGGTCGAAGCGTGCCCCTCGGTGATGCAAGCCAGACCGGACATCACCTGGCCAGGTGTGCAGTATCCACATTGGAGTCCATCGTGCTCGATGAAAGCCTGCTGCAACGGATGGAGCGACCCGTCTGGTCCAGCGACCCCTTCGATCGTCGTCACCGCCTGTCTGTCGACCTGGACCGCCGGCGTGAGACACGACAACACTCGGCGGCCGTCGACATGCACAGTGCAGGCACCGCAGTGGCCCTGATCGCAGCCCTTCTTGGTACCGGTCAGCCCGATCCGCTCCCGGAGCACATCCAGAAGCGACTCACGCGGATCCAGCGTGAGCACAACCGGTTCCTCGTTGACGGTGAATCCGATCCCCACCGCGGACCGAGCCGCGATCTGGCCAACCTGACGCTCCAACGCAACCGCCATCGATCCACCGCCCGGCGTCACAAACCTAGGCCATCCCGACAACCCACAGAGATGCCAGGAATCCACCGACTATGGATCCTTCCATGGCGCCAACCTGCTCGTGCCCTTTTCCACAAGAAGCCACCAGTACGACAACCGCGAGGCTCATCCGATCGCCCCGCCTGACCGGCGGCGCGGGAGCATGCCCATTGCTAGCCGGCGCCGTGGCGGCCGTAGCGGGCCGCCACCTCGTCCCACATGCGCAGTGCCTTGGCGGGCGCGGTTTCACACGTCTTCATAACGTCCTCTGAACGTGCGTTACGACGTGGTTCGCAGACTGTCCAGGTTGGACCATGATGCGACGACGGTGAGGACACCGGCGATGACGTGCCGGTCGGCGGCGAGGTCCACCTCGGGTTGCCCAGCATCTAGCCGGGCGCGCGCCGCCTCCAGGCCGCGTCGTCAGTGATCAGCACGTCGCCGAGCGGGCCAAGCGTCCAGCCATGGCTCGGTTCAGCTCGTGGCTTCCCCCGCCGGCGAGTCGGGCCTGGCGAGGCGAGGACGAGCGCCTCGGCCGGTCCCCGGCACATCCCACCCGAGGAAGGCAGTGATGACGCTCTCGTTCCTGAGCCCCCTTCACCCGATCGCTGCCAGGACCTCCTCGCAACGCTGCTGGCAACGACGGCACACTTCTTCGCACACGCGGCAATGCTCATGCGTCCGGGCGTGTCGCTCACACTCGTCGCCGCTTACCTTGCACGCCTGTGCACACGCTTGAACGACGGCGCGGGTGAGATCCCGGTCGTACCCGGTCTGCCGCGAGAGCACGCGGGCTGTCGTCTCGCACATGTCGGCGCAGTCCAGGTTCAACCGCGCGCATTTCACCAGATCAGCTACCATCTGTTCGCCCAGATCCGCGTCCGCGCATGTCGTGCATGCCTGGCCACACTCCAAGCAGGTGTCGATACAACGCGCTAACAGCTGCTTATCCAATTGGGCTTGGCTTGGATCGGTGTCCAGCATCTCCATCGTCGTGGTCATCAGGACCCCTCAACTTTCGACATCTCGCATTACCTGGCCTACCCCGCGCGGCATCGCAGTAACGCGCCATGCTCGGGGCTCGAGCTCCCCCGGTTTTTCGGAGGGATGGCTACCTGGCACCGGTTGGCTCCGGCTCTGCGGTAGCTGGCTTGGGCTAAAGCGCCCCGGGTCTACTGCATAGCTCAGTTCTTGATGTGCGACCGGGGTGGCCGTATGAATCGAAGCGTAGTAGGCGGCGGCAGGGGAGTGTGGCATATTGACCACGACTACGCAGACTGGGCCCCGGCGTCGGCAGTGTGAGTCATGTGTCCGCGGACGGCGCTGCCGTGACCGCTACGTCGTAGTCGGGGATGAAAGGCAAATCCGCACCAGCCGCGGGCGCCGATCGTGATGCTCAGCGAGGCAACCGCCCGGGGTACGCCCGGGTCGCGTCCCTGGCGCTCAAGACCACCGCGCAAATGCCGACGGTGGCCGAGCATGACCGGTTGCAGGCCGCGCCGCGCCCGCAGGTCGGGGTACGCGTGGAACGTGGCGGGCAACCCGACCCGCACCCGGTCGCTGATACTGCTTCCCGTCGTCGCCGGCCTCATGCTCGGCACGGCCGCGATCGCTAGCGGACTCGACGCCGTCGACGGCTGGGGGGATTTCACCCCTCTGGCAGTCGTCGGCGCGTCATCGCGGGTACGCCGGATCCTGGCACTGAGCCCGTCCGGGGTCATCGCCGGGCTCGGATCGCTACTCGGGCGGTCGCCGGGCTTGGCGCGGCCAGCGTGGTCCTGGTCACGCTGAACCAGGCATTCGCCGACCGCTGGCCGGCGCCGTACCCGATCGTGATCCCCTGGCTCAACCTCGGCGTCGCGCTGGTCGTGGTGCCGTTAGCGCGATGGCCCGCACCGTCGGTTCACCCGGGCAAGGCTGCCAATAGAACGGCGGTGTGCCCGGCTTTCGGCAGCCGGTAGCACACGCGCCAGTGGGCTAGATTAAGGCCGGGCTGGCGTTCTGATCAAGCGAGCTAAAGCGGGCCGAGTTCGTCGTGATCAAGCTTCAGCGGATAGCCGGTCAGATCACACCCTAGGAGGGCTGGGCAGATGGCGAACTCCCCGTTGAACCCGCAGCATTTCGACTCTTACAAGAACTTCAAGTTCCGGGTCCGGTGGGATGGCCGGTACGTCGCAGGCGTCAGCCAGGTCCGCGCGCTCGGGCGCGCGACCGACATGGTCGAGCACGAGGAGGGCGGCGACCCGTTGACCTCGCATGAGCCACCGGGGCGCACGAAGTACGAGGCGATCACCATGGAGCGTGGTGTCACGCACGACCTTGAGTTCGGCAACTGGGTCCGGCGGGTGTGGAACTACGGGACGGGGCTAGGTTCCGAGGTCTTACGCGAGAACCTCCGTAAGAACCTTGTGATCGAGGAGTACAACGAAGCGGGCCAGCTCGCGGTCGCGTACAAGGTCTACCGCGCCTGGGTCTCGGAATACCAGGCACTGCCCGACCTTGATGCCAACGCCAACGCCGTGGCGATCCAGCACCTCAAGATCGAGCACGAGGGCTGGGAGCGCGATGCCGAGGTACCCGAGCCGGCCGAGCCCAGCTGCACCGACCCGACCGGCTGACCGCGGTAGCCGTACGCGACGGTCAGGCGGCACGCGGTCGAAGACGACGGTGATGCGGTGATCTACCGCACGCGCCGAGTCAATGATTGATCGAGTAACATTGACTGATCGATGTACGATCATGGCCGGCGGCTGACCAACCCGGTCTGGTAGGCGATGACGACCAGCTGCGCGCGGTCGCGTGCGCCCAGTTTCACCATGGCATGGCTGACATGAGTGCGGGCTGTGGCCGGACTGAGGAACAGTTCGGCGCCGATTTCGTCGTTGCTCAGCCCTTGTCCCACAAGGGCCAGTACTTCACGTTCGCGTTGGGTCAGCGCCGCCAGCTGGACCTCCGCGGAGTGGGCGGCGATCCGTTCCGCGGTGAACTGAGCGATGAGGCGTCGGGTGATCCGCGGTGCGAGTAACGCCTCTCCAGCGGCGATCACCCGGATGGCATGCAGCAGCTCCGCCGGTCCGGCGTCCTTGAGCAGGAAGCCGCTTGCGCCGGCTTGCAGCGCCTCGAAGACGTATGCGTCGGTGTCGTACGTGGTCAGGATCAGGATTCGGACGTGTTCGAGGCCGCGCGTCCTGACGATCTGGCTGGTTGCCTTGATCCCGTCCAACTCCGGCATGCGGATGTCCATGAGTACGACGTCGGGCCGGGTGGCTCGGACCCGCTCCACGGCCTCGGCGCCGTTGGCGGCCTCTCCCACGACTTTGATGTCGTCTTCGGCGTCGAGCAGCACCTTGAAACCGGACCGCACCAGAGCCTGATCGTCGGCGAGCAGCACCTTGATCGCAGCACTGCCGGACGACGAAACGGCCGCCGCGCTCATAGGTGCATCGTTTCGGCCGGAGCTAGCGGCAGGAGCGCTTTGACTTCGAACCCGCCGCACGGCCGCGGCGCGGCGGTCAGCTCTCCGCCGAGAAGCCCACAGCGCTCGCGCATTCCGACGATCCCACGGCCCGGCTCGGCCGAACCGCCCGTGACGGTGCCGGCTGGATGTTCGGCCGGTGCGCGGGGAATGGCGGCGTCATCGCCAGGGGCGTCCTGGCCGCCCTCGTCGCTCACTCGGACCTCCAGGACATCGGTTCCGTAGTCGAGAGCGACCGTCACCCGCGTCGGGCCGACGTGGCGGATCACATTGGTGATCGACTCCTGCAGGATCCGGTAGGCGGTGTGGTCCACGGCGCTGGGCAATGGCCCTGTGGGCGGCGTCACCTGGAGTTTGATGTCGAGTCCGGCCTCGCGCGCCATCGCGGCGAGCTCGTGGACCTGTCCCAGGCCGGGGTCCGGGCCTCGCCCGTTGTCCGAATCACGAAGCACCCCGAGGACGGCCCGCATCTCGTGGAGCGCTTGAGCGCTCGTCTGTTCGATGGTCACCAGCGCCTCGCGCGCCCGTTCCGGCCGCTTGTCGAGCGTGTACGCGGTGACGCCGGCCTGCACGTTGATGATCGCGATGGCGTGAGCGACGGTGTCGTGGACCTCGCGCGCGATACGGAGCCGCTCAGCGTCGACCCGCGAACGCGCTTCCTCCTCCCGGGTCCGCTCGGCCCGTCGGGCGCGCTCCAGAGCTTCGGCGGCGATGACCCGCCGGGACCGGGCTGACTCACCCAGGGCAGCGGCCATAATCGATGCGGCGATCCGAAAGAACACCCATCCGATCGCTGCCGCGGGCTCGATGTCGGTTGCGGCGGTGAGCCAGCCGGTGGTCAGCACGGTGATACCGACGCCGGCGATCGCCAGCGACCTGCGCCCGTCGCCGTAGGCGGTCAGCGTGTACAGGGCGACGAAGAGCCCGATCCATCCGGGACCGTCGGTGAAGCCGGCGGCGTAGTACGCGAGGCTGGCGAGGGCGGCTCCGATGAACACCGGCGCCGGCCACCGGCGACGCGCGACCAGCACCAGGCCACTTACGGTCAGCAGGACGTATCCCAGGTGCCCGAAGTCGGTAAGAGGCCGCGACCCCACGTCCACGGGTTTCGCAGCAGTGCCCTGAACCTGCATGACGGCGACGAAGAGTCCGAGCAAGGCGTCCTGCGCCAGGACAGGCAGACGGAACGGCGTCGCTCGGCGTTTCATGTCGCGATGATAATGGCCGCCCTCGGGTGGCCGGCTACGACGACGAGCGCGACCAGGCCCGGGCCACCTACGCAAACCTGCGTAGGAAATGCCATCCGCTGCCCGAGGACGCGCCCGGGTCGGCGACCTGACGATCGCTTCCATGACTCGACCGATGGAGGCCCCATGACTGACCTGATGCTCGCGCTCAACGATCGCCGAAGGTCACCTGACGCGCCGCGGCCGGGACCGCTGGGCCGACTCGCGGGTCTGGCCTACCGCCGGCGGGGAAGCGTGCTCATCGCCTGGGCCGTGGCGCTCGCCATCGCCTTCGGGCTGTCGGCAGCCTTCGGCGGCGAGTTCGCAAACGACTCCTCCGCGCCGGGCTCGGACTCCGCGCAGGCACAGCGCCTGCTGGGAGAGCGGTTCCCGGCCCAGTCCGGCGACACCGTGAGGGTGGTGGTGCGCGCCGACAACGTCGGTGGCGCCCGGGTACGGAGTGCGGTCAAGGCGCTACTCGGTGAGCTGGAACGCCTGCCGCAGGTAACCTCCGTCGAGGATCCCTATGCCACCAAAGGCGCCATCACGCCGGACGGCCGGACCCTCGTCGCTCGCGTCTATCTCGATGTCATCAACCCCAACGACATGCCGATTGAAGACACCGAGAAGCTGCTGGCCGCCGCGGAAGCGGCTGAGCGCGACGGGCTGACGATCGCCCTTGGTGGACGGGCCGTGGAACTGGCCGAGGCGAACCAGTCCGCGGCCGAGATGATCGGCCTGGTCGCGGCCGCGCTGATCCTCCTCATCATGTTCGGTTCGGTGGTGGCGGCCGGGCTGCCACTGGCCCTGGCGATCGGCGGGCTGGCGGTCAGTTCCAGCCTGGTCGGCCTCGCGGCAGCCACGGTGGACGTGCCCTCGTTCGCGCCTGTCATCGGCATGACGCTGGGCATCGCTCTTGGCATCGACTACGCCCTGCTGATGGTGACCCGGTTCCGCGAATGGCGGGCGGTGGGCCTTGGCCCCGAAGCCGCGACCGTGGCGACGCTCGACACCGCCGGCCGTTCGGTCCTCGTGGCCGGCGGCACGGTCATGGTGAGCATGCTGGGGCTGTTCGCGGTGGGCCTGCCCGTCATGAACGGCACCGCTGTCGTCACCATGGTCGCCACGCTGGTCGTGTTGGTCGCCGCCATCACCCTGTTCCCCGCGTTACTGGGCTACCTGGGCCGGCGAATCGACCGGCTCCGGGTGCCGCTGGGAAGGCGTCGCCCGGCCCAGATCTCGGCCGACGGCCACCTGGTGCCGGCGGCCGGCTGGACGCGGTGGAGCCGGCTGGTTCAGCGGCACAGAGTACTCGCCACCGTGGCAAGTGTCGTACTGCTGCTGGTGCTGGCCGCACCGTTCCTCGGCGTTCACTTCGGTCTACCCGACGAGGGCAACGACCCCAAGAACACATCGAGTCGGCAGGCCTACGACATGCTCGCCGAGGGATTCGGTCCCGGCGCCAACGGGCCGTTGCTCGTGGTGGCGGACACGTCACGCGGCGACGGCGCGGTCCTCCATCGGCTGCAGGCGGAACTCGGCAACACGGACGGCATCGCGGCGGTGTCACCGCCACTGGTCAATCCAGCTGGTGACACGGCGCTGATCACCGTCGTTCCCAGCACCGGACCGCAGGAGGCCGCCACCGAAGACCTCGTCCAGACACTGCGCGACGACGTGATCCCGACCGCGACCAAAGGCACCGGCGCCGAGGTCCACGTCGGCGGTGCGACCGCGGCGACAATCGACATCAACACGTCGATCACCGACCGGCTCGCTCTGCTCATCGGAGGCGTCGTCGTCGTCTCGATGCTCCTGTTGCTGGTGGCGTTCCGCAGCGTCGTCATCGCGATCACGGCGGCCGTGATGAATCTGCTGTCGGTGGCGGCGGCCTACGGGGTGGTCGCCTTCTTCCTCGAAGGCGGCTGGGCCGGCAAGCTGATCGGCATCGACACGGCCACCCCGCTGGCGGCGTTCGTCCCGGTCATCATGTTCGCGCTGTTGTTCGGGCTGTCCATGGACTACGAGGTCTTCCTGATGAGCCGGGTACGCGAGGCGTGGGTGCGCACCCGGAACAACAGCCAGTCCATCACCACCGGACTGGCCAGCACCGGACGGGTGATCACCGCGGCCGCGGCCATCATGATCGTGGTTTTCGCGTCAATCGTTCCGAGCGACCAGGTCTTCATCAAGATCTCCGGCGTCGGCATGGTCGCGGCCGTCCTCGTCGACGCGACAATTATCCGGATGCTGCTCGTGCCGGCGGTTATGCATCTGCTCGGCCGCGGCAACTGGTGGCTGCCCCGCACCATGGCGCGGCGCCTGCCTCGGCTGCGCATCGAAGGACCGCTCATTACCTTCCCGCGCCCCAGCGATGAGCCGGTCCCGTCCCGATGAGGCGTCGTCGGCCTTGAAAGCGGCGACGCCCGATTCACACGTCGCGACGAACCTTGAGGGAGCATTGCCTTGCGTAGGTTATTCGCCGGCCTTGCCACCCTGCTGGTGCTGGTGGTCGTAGCCCAGTTCTTCCTCGCCGCGAGCGGCGCTTTCAGTACCGCGCCCAACGACGAGTCCTTCCGGCCGCATCGCGCGTTGGGCTACGTGATCTTCCCCTTGGCGGTCCTGATGACAATCATCGCCGCGCTGGCCCGGATGCCAGGGCGACTGGTCGGGATGGCCGGTCTGGTCGCTGGGCAGACCGTTGTCCAGGTTGTCATCGCGGAACTCGCCAAGGCGTTCGGCGACGGTGTCAGCGCGAGGGTCGGCCCACTCGCCTTCGGGCTGCACGCGATCAACGGTCTGATCATCCTGGCAGTGGCGGCGACCGTCGCCAGGCGGGCGCGCGCTGTGTCGAGGTCGGCGATGGCCGCTCGTCCGGCCGGTGTGGGCGGCGACGCCGGGGTGCCGGGACCAGCAACCGGACCGGCTCAGCCGGCGCCATGAGAACGGCCCAGTTGATCATCCTGGACGACGTGGCTGCGCTGCTGAGCGTCGCCGCGGGGTCCGCGACCGGTGCCAGGGTCCCGGCCGGAGCGGCCGACCCGCGCTCGGCCTACTGCGGCGGCTGTGCTGGTGACTCTTGTGGCCATGGTGACGGCCGGTCCGCGTACGCATCGTAAGGCCATCCCGTGCTGATTCGCTCCAGGAACGGTACGCCGCCACCCGGCAGTCCATTGTGGATGGACACATTCGACGTCTCCTTGACAGCCGGGCCAGCTCGAGGCTGCTGCACCGGCTGGCGATCCCAGCCGGGGCCGACTACTTGATCCGATCCGCACGGGACCCGAGCCGATCCCGACCACTCCCAGGCGTTCGGCTGACGCCGACCCGGCGGTGCGACGCGGGCACTTACGGCGCGGTGTTAATCGATATGCACCCGGCGCCGTCAGTCTGAGCCCTGCCCTCCGACCAAGCTTCAGGCCCAGACGAAAGACGCACACGAAATTAGTAAATCAATTAATCCTGGCTGAGGAGCATTGTCAGAAGTAACCAGATCGTCCACACTATCGCGCATGACCGCACCGCCTGACCTACGAGCATGCCCCCCGACCTGTTCCCAGTCCGGCTCTTGGACACTGCGAGCACCCGCTCTCTAGTCGGCTACACTGCTGCGACCCACACCTAACGAACCCCCGAACCACTGAAAGGTATGGCGCTCGCCCGTTCGCCATTCGTGCCGCCCCTTGCGCGAAAGTCTGGCACCCCTTCATGCGCCGGACCGGCGATAAGCGAGCGCCGCCGCACAGCCGCGCCCAAAATCGGAGATTCCACCCGTGCCGCGATCGCCTGTCCCCCGCAGGTCAACCCTGTCCGTTATCGCCATACTAATCGTTGCGCTGACTACCAGCTTGACCGTAATGCGAAGCCAGGCAAGTAGCGCTGGCGTCGGGCTTCCCAAGGGCGTTGAGCTTCAATCGCTGCTCGTCATACCGCTCGACGCTCTCGCCAGCAGCCAGGACAGGGCGTTGGTTGCCTCACTCCAAGGGCTGGTGGCCAAGCGTTCGCCGGAGCAGATCTTCATCGACGACGGTGGCCCGAGCACGACATGGAAGGACTATCTGGTCAGCAGGTACGGGATTACTCTGAACCACAGCTATGCGACATTGCCCGCGCTCATCGCCCATTTCAAACGATACGTGCGGGGCTACATTCTCTACGACATGTCCGGCAATCCTCAGTCGCTCAACGTGGCCACGTCGCTCAGCGGCCCGCTGGGAGGGTTGCCGGTCGATCGGTCTCAGGTGATGCAGATAACGTCGCTCGGGGTAACCCGGCAATTGCTCGATGTCTCCGACAGGAACGAGAAATGGGCGTACCGGAATTATCGGGGCCTGTTCTCCGAGACGACAGCCGCTGAACTGAACTTCGATATCTATTATCAGCTTCGCGACTACATCACCTTGACGAATTCGTTCACCTTCTATGACGGGATCACCGACTGGCGCAAGCAAGTGCTGAGCGGCCTCCGTCAGGGCGCCACCGTGCTGGGCTGGGGTAGGAGCGAGTTCGAGATGGTCCATCAGGCGTCTGAAGAAGGTGTCACGACGATCGCAACAGATTTTGCAGCTAACCTCTCAGTACTCAGCAGCATACATAGTATCGAGGGCCTGACCCAGAAGGCAGACCCACGGCCAGCGACACAACGGAAACACTACGTGTCCTTCGTGGTCAGCGACGGAGACAACGTTGCTTGGGATCTTTCGGGGTTGCAGCAATATTACGGCAATGCTGATCGAGGGAGCTTCAGCGTCGGCTATGGCGTAAGCCCATCGTTGGTGGACCTCGCTCCGTCGGTCCTGCGTTGGTACTACGAGAACGCGAGCAGTGGCGCGGCTAAGGACCAGTTCATCGCTGGGCCGAGCGGTAGCGGGTACGTCTACCCCAGCCGGATGATCTCCGACGACCTGGACAGGTTCGTACGCAGGTTGAATGCGTACATGGGCATGGCGGACCTAAGGATTGCGGAGATTCTCGATGATCAGGACTCCTTCGATCGTACGGACCTGTGGTCGATTTACCTGCGACAGCCAAACATAGACGCCTTGTTCTACTTCGGAAGGGACGCCCACGGCCGTATCGATTGGGTGAACAACAAGCCAGTCGTCGGCCAACGGGACGTCCTGTGGTCCGGCGTCACGGACGAGAACACCCTCATCCGGGAAATCAACTCGAGACCGGCGAGTCCGACCACCGCCGATGGCTACACGCTCGTCTTCGTGCACTGCTGGACCAAGAGCCTCTCCGATATCGAGACTGTTGTGGACGGCCTCGGGCCCAACGTCGAGGTCGTGACTCCACAGGAACTCGTCAGCCTGATCCAGCAGAATCATCCCCATTAGCCACGATCACCACTCCCAGCGCACAGGTCAGCCTGAACAAAATGATCAGGAGGGTCGCTGCGGCGGAGAAGCGCGACGGCTTGCATCGAACCTTGCCGACCTTGGGGAAGTGCTGCCTCGCCGAGATAGCTTGCCGTGAGTGACACCGTGGAACGGTGACAGGCACTATTCTGCCAACTCACCTTGCGTCACATCATTCCGCCAACTCAACTTGAGTCACGTCATGATGACTAAGGACACATGGGAGACCGATTGAGTTGTTGTATGGGACCGTTGACACGGCGGCGCTTCGACTGGTCCAGTGAAAAGAGGTCAACACTGACCGGTGGCGTTGGTATACGCCTCCGGTAGTGTTGGCTGGGCTACCACGGATAGCTCAGTCCGCGGGGGATAAGCTTTGCCAGCGAGGTACGGCGTTGCCCAGCGGGTCGTGGAGGCGGCGACCCGGAACGGTCGCGGGGGCACGCGACCAACGGCTGGTTGGCACGCAATCGCCGCCGCTATTGCAACCATGGCGGTGTACCTCGTCATCGTCGCGGTCGGCCCCGGAACAACCTGGTCGATGATCGTTTTCGGTGACCTCGCTCTTGTGGCGGCGCCGCTGTTAACGGCGATTGCCTGCGTGGTCGCATACCGGCGGGTAACGGGCTCGGCTCGATACGGCTGGGCGCTCATTGGCGCCGGCATGGCCGCCTGGTTGTTAGGTGAACTCATCTGGTGCTTCTACGAGCTGATCAGGCATTGGGCTATCCCATACCCATCGCTTGCGGACGTGTTCTACCTGATGACCCTGCCGCTGATGATCGCTGGAATGCTGGCGCTGTTCACTGCCCGGCCAGGCGCGGTCCGGGCCCTTCTGGACGGCTTCATCGTCAGCGCCTCATTGCTGTTCGTAAGTTGGGCGTTGATCATTGGTCCCATTATCGACCGAGGCCAAGGCAACAGGTGGGCAACGGTCGTCGCGCTGGCATATCCCCTCGGCGACGTTGCCTTGGTCACGATGGCCCTGATTCTGCTCGGCCACGTCGCACCGGATCAATGGGAACCGGTCGGGATGCTCGTGGCCGGCGCGCTCTTGCTGGCGGTGTCGGATAGCCTGTTCGTCTATCTAGCCGAGCGCCACACGTACGTCGCTGGAACCTTCGCGGATGTCGGGTGGTTCGGCGGCTTCCTGGTGATAGGACTGGCCGCGCTGAGCGCACGGACGGAACACGGGCGCCCCGACACGTACCACAAGACCTCGAGCCTGTGGCTAATGCTGGCATATGCGCCGCTCGCCGTCGCGATCACCACCGGTGTCGTAATCACCGTGCGGTATGGCTGGATTGGCAGTTTTCTCTATTTCCTCGGGACGCTCATCGTCGTCCTCGTCGCCGCCCATCAGCTTGTCGACGCGCGGGAGAACCGGACCCTCACGCGCCAGCTAGGGGTCGCCGTGCATGGCCTTCGGGTGCGCGAGCGACAGCTGCACCACTTGGCCTTCTACGACCAGCTCACCGGCCTGGCCAACCGCGGGCTGTTCCAGGACCGCGCCGAGCACGCCGTGGCCAGGCATGACAGCGGAGATGAACTCATGGCCGTCTTTTTCGTTGATCTCGACGGCTTCAAGCAGGTCAACGACGAACTTGGACACCGTGCCGGCGACCGCCTGCTGTGCGCGGTTGCGGATCGCCTACTGGGCTGCGTGGGCCCGGCCGACACGCTCGCCCGCCTTGGTGGCGACGAGTTCGCCATCCTATGCGAACGCCTGCGCACCGCCGATGAAGCCGAGGTCGCAGCCGATCGGATCACGCACGCGTTAATGCCGCCCTACAATGTGGACGGATATCGGATCCGAATCAGTGGCAGCGTCGGAGTAGCGTTGCACGGCGCCGGTCGGGCCTCCGCAGACGACATGCTCCACCGTGCTGATAGCGCCATGTACGCCGCAAAGCTGGGGGGCAAGGGTCGCTATGTCGTCGCCTCGGCTGAGGAGCCACACCTGCTTACGGAGCCACGCCTGAGTTCCGCTGGTGACTTTGGACAGACAGCACCCGTCATCCACTCGCTGCGCGACATCAGGCTGTGAAGTCCGGGGGCGCAAGCGTCGATGCTCCTGCATTTCGCGCTCCATCGCCGGCGCGGCGCTGCCAACTCCTTTCCCTCTTTAGCGTATAGCGCACCCGGGGGCTTGCGGCAAGACCCGGGTCGTGGCGCAGAATCGCTGGCCGAGAGCAGAACCTACGAAAATGGGGGCTGCGAAGTGCGTGTGGTGTTGTCGACGTACGACTCGCGCGAGGGCGTCGAACCGCTGGTGGCACTCGAGGTGCGCGCAGGTACGACGGCGACGGCCGGCCGGGCCGGCGCTCCTCAGGTGGTGGTACCGCAGATGGCGGACCAGCCGTACTGGGCCGGCCGCGTGGCCGAACTGGGCATCGGCGTGGCATACGACGGTCGGACTCCGACCACCACGTCCCTGTCAGCCGCGCTCCAGATGGCCCTGACCCCCAGACCCGCGCACGAGCGACCGCCGTGGCAGCCGGCACCCGCACCGACGGAGCGGCGGTGGTCGCGAAGATCCTGGTCGACGCGGTCAGCCGAGAAACGCCGCCCATGCCCGCGTGAACCAGGCGGGATCATCGAGCCAGGACCCAGAACACGAGAACCTGCAAACCCTGGTCACCTGAGCCGACAACCGCCACGGGGTCCCACGGCATGCGGAGTGTTGCTCGTCATGGCCGCCAGGTTCGTCACGCCGCGGTGCGGACGCCTTGCTGCGCTATGGCTGCCAGCGATCTCAGATCGGAGCTGATGATGTGAACCCGCTGACTGCCAGCGTGTTTGACCTTCCCGACCGCCTCTCCCACAAGGCCGACCCGGCGCTGATCGCCCGCGACGAGCAGCATTTTGCGGCCATCGCGGATTGCCTCGAGCAGATGCTCACCGACCTGTCCGACCGGCTCGACGCTGCGCGCAAGGCGCCTGGCGGCATGGGCCGGCGGGCGCTGGACCGGGACCAGGAGGTCCACCGACTGACCGCCCGCCTGCGTCCCCTGCGCCGCTTCGGTCTGGACCTGTGCCTCGGGCACATGGTCGGCGCCGACAACCCCGAGCCCGTGTACGTCGGACGGCTCGGCCTCACCGACAGCGCAGGCCGCCGGCTGCTGGTCGACTGGCGGTCTCCTGCGGCGGAGCCGTTCTTCGGAGCGACCCATGCCAACCCGATGGGCCTGATGAGCCGCCGCCGGTATCGGTGGACCCGCGGCCGGATCGCTGACTACTGGGACGAGGTGTTCACCCCGGACGGGTTCACCGGGCACGCCGCCGCGCTCGACGACCAGTCCGCCTTCATCGCCAGCCTGAGCAGCAGCCGGTCGGCCAGGATGCGGGACGTGCTCGGCACCATCCAGGCCGATCAGGACGCCATCATTCGGGCGGGATCCAGCGGCGCTCTGGTCGTTGACGGCGGTCCGGGCACGGGAAAGACCGTCGTCGCTCTGCACCGCACCGCGTACCTCCTCTACGCCGACCCTCGGCTCGGTCACCGCCGGGGCGGCCTGCTGTTCGTCGGTCCGCACCAGCCGTACCTGGCCTACGTCGCCGACGTCCTCCCCAGCCTCGGCGAGGAGGACGTGCAGATCTGCACCCTGCGCGACCTGGTCGCCGAGGGAGCCGCTGCGGCGGTCGAGACCGACCCGGACGTCGCTCGTCTGAAGTCGTCCGCGGACCTGGTGAAGGCGATCGAAACGGCCGTCCGGTTCTACGAGGAGCCGCCCACCAAGGGGATGAGGATCGCGACCGACGAGTCCGGCGTCCGGCTGAGCGCCGATGATTGGGCCGAGGCGTTCGAAGCGCCAGGACCCGGTACCCCGCACAACGAGGCGCGCGACGAGATCTGGGAGGAGTTGGTCACGATCCTGGTGGACAGGTACGACGGCGACGAATCGCCTGACCTGCTCCGCGGGTCGCTGCTGCGGAACAAGGAGCTGCGCACGGCCTTCAACCGCGCGTGGCCGCTGCTCGACGCGGCCGACCTCGTCGGAGATCTGTGGTCGGTCCCCGCCTACCTGCGTAGGTGCGCTCCCTGGCTCAGCCCTGACGACGCCCGGAAGCTGCAGCGCGCAGACGCCCAGGCCTGGACGGTGTCCGACCTGCCGCTCCTGGACGCGGCACGACAGCGGCTCGGCGACCCGGAGGCTTCACGACGTCAGCGCCGGCACGACGCCGCTGTCGCCGCCGAACGTGAGCGCATGGCCACGGTCGTCGACGACCTGCTCGAGGCCCATACCTATGACGACGGCGAAGGCGTGCTGATCATGCTGCGCGGACAAGACATGCGCGACGCCCTGGTTGACGAGACCGCACTGCCCGGTACCGATCCGGACCGGCTCGCCGGCCCATTCGCGCACATCGTCGTGGACGAGGCTCAGGAACTGACCGATGCGGAGTGGCAAATGTTGCTGCTACGCTGCCCGTCCCGGAGCTTCACGATCGTCGGGGACCGCGCCCAGGCCAGGCACGGGTTCACGGAGTCGTGGCAGGAGCGGTTTGAGCGGATCGGGCTCTACCGGATCAACCTGGCCGCCCTGAGCATCAACTACCGGACGCCGCAAGAGGTCATGGCGGAGGCCGAGCCGGTCATCCGGGCCGTGCTCCCGGACGCCAACGTGCCGACCTCCATCCGCAGCGGCGGCGCCCCCGTAGTACACGGATCCGCTTCTGAACTGGGCTCGATCCTTGACGCCTGGCTCGCCGCGCACGCCGACGGGATCGCCTGCGTCATCGGCGATCCCTCGTTTCGGGCGACGTCACGCGTCCGGTCGCTGACCCCGGAGCTGTCGAAGGGGCTCGAGTTCGACCTCGTCGTCCTCGTCGACCCAGAAACATTCGGCAAGGGCATCGAAGGAGCGGTCGACCGCTATGTCGCGATGACCCGAGCGACCCAGCAACTCGTCATCCTCACGAGCTCCTGACGTCGGCCTGGACAATGTGATCGCTGCCTGATGATCATGAGTACCGCCACCGAAGTTCATCCCGTCTCGACTTAGCCGGTGGTGAAGTCGGCAGGGCATTGCCACACGGTAGGCACCCTCGTGCCGTCTGAACGGCTGGAGGAGCCCGCGACCTGGTGAAGCGTGTCACTCACGCCGTGGGAGTCGCTCTCGTTATACCCGGGGAGCGGTTGATTGAGCTGGATCGTTCCAGCACCGGTCCAGATGAACGAGCGCGCGCTGTCGTGCACGACGATGCGGCCAACGACCCAGCCGGCCTGACTGACATCGGCACCCCTTCCGCTGACTGCCCCGGCAGGGGCGCTCATGTCGTGCTCGACGCCGTTTTGCCAGTACGCCGGCAGGAACCCACCGTTCGGGTCCGGAAGCGACGCGCCCACGACGAGGCCAGCGTTGTTGATCGCAAAACCGTAGGCCTGGTCATGCCCAGGCAGCCTGCTGAGCCGTCCGCTTGCGGACTTCGTGTATCCCTGGAGCTGCGCGTTATCGTCGCCCGGCCCGGTGCCGAGGGACGTGTAGCCCGTCATATCGCCCTGGTCGTTGATGCCGTCGATCTCGCTGCTGCCCCTGGCGTGCGACCCATCTGGGCGCGTGATGTCCTTGCTCTCATCTGGCAAGTGCACGCGTTCTGCTTTCGTGTGTGGCGGTCGCCAGATTGCCGCGTAGGACGTGCCCGGGGCGTCATCGGCGCTGCCCGCGACGACGCCGGAGGCGTTGATGCGCCGCGGCCACGACTGGTGTCCGGACGCGAAGTCCGGCAGCCACGTGAAATGACCGGTGTTCGAGTCGTATACGAATCCCTGCTTCGTGTCATACGAGACACCGGACATGAGGCCGCTCAGGTTCACGTCGAGGAACTCAGCCTCGGTCGCAGGAATGTCTGGCACGTGCAGTGACCACCCGCGGCTCGGGTCGGAGCCGGCGTGCGTCCACCATGCCGCGTGCCCCGCGCCGTTTGCGTCGCGCACGCGGCCGACGTACAGGCCGGCATCGTTCATGGTCATGAGCTCCCCACGACCCGCCCCTGGCATTCCAGGCAGCTGATACGGCAGGCACCGACCCGGGGCTTTGGTCATCGCCGCTGCCTGGGGGCCGACGGCGCCAGGTGCGCACGCCGCTGCCGACATGGCTACGACGGCTACGGCTAAGCACTGAGCGTTGCGTCGACCAAGGGATTGAGGAATGGGCCACATACGTATCTCCAGAAGACGGCGCCGCACCGCGTGGGCGGCTTGATGGGCTCATGAGTCCGGCGAGTTCGACGCCAATCGGGCAGTGGATGACATGTCGAGCGTGCGTTGACCACGACTGGCTGGATGTGACACGGGCCGCCGCTGCCGGACCCGGCGCCATCGGCTCAGCAGCCGGACAAGCAGGCCACCGTGTAGAAGTTCCCATTCACGATCGTGATGGGCATAGCGGACGGATCGGGCGGCATCGGCCTTGGCCGCATGCATGAGGTCGTAGTTGATCGCCGGTGGTTGCATGGCCGCAGCGTCCGTCCAGCCGCTTACTGGCCGCTTACTGGATGAATGCCAGCCCGGCTAGCTGGATGTTTGCGGGCAGACAGCACGGAACGGCTGGTCCGGTACGACCATCTGCCAGTCCGATTCAGTCAGGTCGCGGCCGGCCAGATGCCACGCTCGTTGTCCTCGCTCAACGCATGGGTCTCGAGCACGATCTCGATCGACATTGATCGAGCCTAACGGGGCCATTCGCCGGCCGCGCGGTACGCCTACCACGACCCGGCCGCGAATCACCGCGCCGCAGCAGGCGTCCGCTCATCCGTCGGACGCATGGTATAGGGCGCGCGGTTAGCGGCAGAAGGGTGTGTTCGGGCGCGACGCGAGGTACGGCTGACGGGTTGGCGTGCTCGCTCCTTTTGCAGTCATCGCAGCCTGCTTGCGACCTGCAGCAGCCGTAGCGAGACCACGATGCGGCACGGGAACAGGACGGCGAGGACGAGCACTCGCTGATACAGACCGGCCCAGTCGTGCAGGGGCGCGTCATCCGGCATGAACAACGCGCCGCCGGCGACGAAGCCGGCGAGCGCGACGATGCCGATCGCGAGCGTGTATGTGGCAATGCCTTGCCACCTCGGGTCTCGCGAAGCGCGTCGCGACACCGCAATCAGCCCGGCTGCGCTGGTCGCAAAGAACATGATCCCGGCAATGACATGCCCGCCTGGATCGTACGTGACGCCGGCAGCGTCCTCGCGCAGCGGAAAGACCGCGGCAAGCAGCAACCCGATGCCGCTGACGAACAGGAGGGCTGGACCGGCCACGCCGGCCCTCGCCGGCCGCAGGCCGCGGTGAAGGCCGACCGCGAAGGCGATAGTGAGAAGGCCGAACACGACGAAGTTAGCCTGCTGGATCCACCCGTTCGGGCCGGCCTCCAGGGCGCTAACCGGCTCGGCGAGCGGGTGGTACTCATGCCTGCGGAGCGCCTCCTGAGCCAGGAACGCCGCGGTGAACAGTACCGGGCCGATGATCCCGGCCCAGGCTGAGAGACTGATTGCTCGGCCCGGCCGCTGGCCGAGTCCGTCGCCGGCCGAGTCCTGGCCGTGTGTGCTTGTGGCGGGCATGTGGCTCATGAGTCGCCTCCGTCTGGCGGCGTCCGATCGATCAACCGGATGCTTCTGCCGGTGACGCTAGGAGCGTGCGCCTGCTTTCATCATTGGGAGTTCTCCCCATGTGGCCAGCCCGTGCTGCATGGCGAAGAGCGCGGCGGCGGCTCGAGTCGAGACGCCAATCTTGCCGTACGCGTTCTGGATGTGACGGTCTGCGGTCTTGGCCGATATGCCGAGCGCGCGGGCGATCTGCTTGGTCTGTAGGCCGCGGGCGAGCAGCCCGATTACCTGCGTTTCCCGATCGGTCAGACCGCCGGGCCGCGCGATGCGCGCTCGGGGATGCCCGGCTGCGTCGAGTACGGCCGCGACACAGTCGCCGTCCAGCCGCCCGGCGCGTGCCTCCTCCCCGAGCAGGTCGGCTGCCCGGGTCGGCGTCAACGGGTCCCGGTGCGGCCGCGGTTCGGTCATCGCGTGGTAGGCGTCGGCCGCGGCGAGCAGGCGCGCCGGGGGTGTTTGCGCGGCCCCTGCCGCCCCGCGGTGATAGCCTCGGCCGTCCAGCCGCTCATGATGGAAGGTTGCGACCGGCACCAGGGCGGCAAGGAACTCCGATCGGCAGAGCACCCGCTCCGAGTGGTACGCGTGTAGCCTGACCTGTTCCCGCTCATCCGGTGACAGCGGTCCCGGCTTCTGCCAGATGAGAACGGAGACCGCGACCCGCCCCACATCATGGACCAGCGCCGCCCGTCGTGTCGCGTGCATGTCGGCGGCGGCGAAGCCACACCGCTGGGCTGCTAATCCCGCCAGCTCCGCCACCCCGGCCGAATGGCCGACCAGATATCTCGACGCCAGATCAGCGAAGTCGCCCATCGCGGCCAGCGCCACGTCGATCTCCGCGTCCCGCAACATCAGTCGGGGAGCGGGCTCCAGCGCGAGAACGTCATCCCACACGGACCGCTCGTCATCGAGGGCGAGGACCTCGTGCGCGTCGGCGGCCAGTCGCGCCGCTAGCACCGGATCGAACGCCCCACCGGCCCGCTCAGCGACGACCTTGGCGGCGTAGTCGACGCCACCGAGCATGCGCTGCAACGCGGCGTCACGCGCCACATGGATGATCCGCAACGCCATCGGGAGCTCCTCGCCTCGGCGGCCACCAAGGGGACTGTCGCCGTCCCACCGGTCGGTGAACCGCGTGAACAGCTCCCGCACGCCGAGTGGCATGCCAAGGCGCCCACTCAGCATGAACGCAACTTCACACAGCGCGGCAAGGTGGTTCCGATGCCCGCGAAGCGCCTTCGGGAGCCGGCCGAGCGCCTGCAGGACCCGCACGGGTGGCGCGCTGGCCGGGTCGGCTAGGGCGCGCATGATCCCGGCCATTACCTGGGCTTGCGTCCCGAACATCACCGGGTTGAACTGCCGGAGCAGATCTCCCCTGAACAGCCCGGCGGTGATCTCGGCGTCGACGGTGCAGCCGACATAGAACAGTAGACACCCGTAATACGTTTGCGCGGCGGTCGCGGAGCTGACCCCGAGGCGATCGGCCAGCCGCATGGCGAACAGCGTGCTCTGCAACCCGTGCTCCAACGGGAGCCCCATGCCAAGGTCCGTTGCCAGGCACAGCGATCCGATCACTTCGGCAGTACGGACCGCGTCCCGGCTCGACGGCGTCTCGCCGGCCACGGACTCGACCGTACCGGGCGGGCGCCGGAAGGTGCACACGATCAGACGCCTCAGACTCGGGTCGCGCACCGCACCACCCCAGTCCGCGCCACCGCCGACAGACGCAGCAAACCGCACTTGTTTCATTGCTCCAGGGCTGCGGCCGGGCCAGGCTTTGCGAGGCCGCCTATGTGGACCCGATGCCACGGCCGGTCCCCGGACGGCTGCGATAGGTTCGGCTCGTGAATACCGCGATCTCAGCGTCTGGGTTGGTCAAGTCGTTCGGCCAGACCCGCGCCTTGGATGGGTTGGACGTGTCCGTCGACTTCGGTGAGGTGCATGGCTTCCTCGGTCCCAACGGCGCCGGGAAGACGACGACCATCCGGGTGTTGTTGGGCCTGCTCCGAGCGGACGCGGGCGAGGTCACGCTGCTGGGCGGGAATCCCTGGCGGGATGCGGTATCGCTGCACCGCCGGCTGGCCTACGTGCCCGGCGAGGTCAACCTGTGGCCGAAGGTGAGTGGCGGTGAGGTCATCGATCTGATTGGCCAGCTCCGCGGTGATCTCGACCGCGCGCGTCGGGATGATCTGCTGGAGCGGTTCGAGCTGGATCCGACCAAGAAGGCCCGCACCTACTCCAAAGGCAACCGCCAGAAGGTGGCCCTCGTCGCGGCCCTGGCGTCATCGGCCGAACTGTTGATTCTGGATGAGCCGACATCGGGGCTGGATCCGCTGATGGAGTCGATATTTCAGGACTGCATACGCGAGGTGAAGGCACAAGGGCGTACGGTCCTGCTGTCCAGTCACATCCTCGCCGAGGTGGAAGTGCTGTGCGACCGGGTGACCATCATCCGGTCCGGCCGGGCGGTGCAGAGTGGGACGCTGAGCCAGCTGCGCCACCTGTCGCGCACCTCGGTGTCGGCCGAGACGGCCGATCCGGTTGCGGACCTTGATGCGCTGCCCGGCGTACACGATATCCAGAGGGACGGGTCGCTTATATCGTTCACTGTCGATGCCGATCACCTCGGTGCCGCGATGCGGCTGCTTACCGACCATGGCCTGCGCGCGGTGACCAGCCAACCGCCGACGCTGGAGGAACTTTTCCTGCGCGAGTACAGTGACGTGGTTGCGCAGGAGCGGGTCCGGTCCGCACACGACCTCGCCGAGGCCATTGATGCGCGGGGGCACGGCCGATGAGCGGATTCACCGGTACCTGGCGGCTGGTGTGGTTCACGGTCCGCAGGGACCGGGTACGCATTGCAGTCTGGGTCCTGTCCGCGACGGCTCTCGTGGTACTGACCCTGACGTCCATCAAGGGCTTGTACCCGACCCAGGCCGACCTTGACGAAGCGGCGGCCGCCGCTGCGAACAACGCCGCAGCGATCGCGTTCAACGGGCCGGTACAGGGATTGGACACGGTCGGCGGGGAGGTCGCGTTCCAGGCTGGCACGTTCGGCCTGGTCCTGGTGGCAGTGATGAGCCTGTTGATGATCGGGCGATACACCCGGGCCGAGGAGGAGAACGGACGAACCGAGTTCCTTCGGGCCACCGTGCTGGGCCGCGACGCACCCGCGGCCTCGGCCCTTGTGGTGGTGACCGGAATGAATCTCCTCATCAGCGGTGCGGTGACGGTCAGCCTTATCGGGCAAGGCCTGCCCGCGGCCGGATCGGTGTCGTTCGGCGCGTCGTTTCTGGCGATCGGACTCGTCTTCAGCGCTTTGACGCTGGTCACCGCACAGATCAGTGAGAACAGCCGAGTGGCATCCGGGTTGGCCGGAATCGTTGTCGCGTTTGCGTTCGCCACCCGAGCGGTCGGCGACATCGGCGACGGTCGGTTGTCCTGGCTGTCGCCGATCGGGTGGTCGCAGAAGGCTCGACCCTTTGCCGGCGAACGGTGGTGGCCGTTGGCAATCCCGGTCGCGGTCACGGTGGTGCTGCTCGTCGCCGCGCGGTCGTTGACGGCTCGGCGCGATGTCGGTGCCGGCCTGGTGCAGCCACGCCGAGGGCGAGCGGTAGCCGCGCCCAGCTTCGGGCGACCGGTGGGTCTGGCGGTACGGCTGCAGCGTGGGACCGTCGTGGCGTGGACCCTGGGGCTACTCGTCATGGGCTTCGTGTACGGCTCGATCGCTAACGACATCCAGGATTTCGTCGGTGACAATGAGGCGCTGAAGAAGTTCATGGCGGCGGCCGGTGGCCGGAGTCTGACCGACGCATACTTCGGCACCGCGATGCTGACCCTGACCCTGATCGCGTCCGGCTTCGCAGTGCAGTCGGTACAACGACTGCCCAGCGAGGAGTCGACGCTGCACGCGGAGTACCTGCTCGCCACACCGGTGTCCCGATATCGCTGGATGGCTAGCCACGTCGCGGTCACCCTCGGCGGCAGCGCGCTGGTGATTCTCGCGGCCGGACTTGGCGCGGCGGTGCCCTATGCCATCGCGGTCGGTGACGCCGGCCAGATCCCGCGGCTGACCGGTGCGGCGCTCGCCTACCTTCCTTCGGTCTGGGTGCTGGCCGGGGTGGCGATCGTGCTGTACGGTCTCACCTCGCGGGCCATGTCCGCTGCCTGGTTCGTACTGGCGCTGTGTTTCGTGATCGGCTTCCTGGGCGGGGTACTGAAGCTGCCCAGCTGGGTGATGGACCTGTCGCCGTTCCAGCAGACTCCCCGGTTGCCGGCGGCCGACCTGAGGCTGACGCCGCTGCTCGGCCTGCTCGGCATCGCCGCGGTCCTGGTCGTTGCCGGCTTCGGCGCGCTGCGCCAGCGCGACATCGGCTGACCGAACCACACCCCGCACGTGACTCGTCGTCTGCGACCATCGGCGCGGCCCGGCCAGGCGGCGCTGGGATCCACGCAGATGTTTCACCGTCGAGCTTCGTAGACGACGTTCAACGGGGTCTGGGTGGCTCGCCGGAACCCCACCGAAGCCGGCCTCCGTGACGACCCCGGCGGATCACCGCCTCACCGGCCTGCGCGCCCAAGGGATGGCTCGCGCCCTGGGACTTGGCGTTCGGAACGCACAAGAATGTCGAGAAGCTGTAGTAGATCCGACGCACCGGATTCCGTCGGTAATGCGATCGAGCGCCTCTAAGGCTCCCAGCGCGCCGACGAAGCCACCGGGCGCCTAGATGCCACCAGCCGGATGGTATGCCCATTCGACGAGCAACGCCACGGCAGGATTGGCCAAGAGCCGGTTCGGATCACCGATGTCGGCCCGGCTCGGTACCGCTAGGGGCAGCAGCGCGAACTCCCGCTCACCGCTCAACCGCAGCCTCTCTCTGCTGGTCGTCGGTACCCGCAGGTCGGGGCAGCGGGACAGGATCCGGGACACCTCGGTGTCATCACCATGCCGGCGCCAATCCGAGGCGCAGCGACGCGCGCATGCATGGTGCCTGGCGATCACTTCCACATCGTAGGCTTACCCGGCGCCCGGTCCTTGTGCCGTTTCGGCTCTCGCCGGTCCATGATCGTTCCTACTAGCCTTCACCAATACCCCTTACGGTGTTAGCTGTGACTCGCGACCACGATGTCGTCCTCTTCGGAGCGACGGGCTTCAGCGGTAGTCTGACCGCTGAGTATCTTGCTGAACACGCCGACATTCGTTGGGCGCTGGCGGGCCGGAACGCGGAGAAGCTCGCCGTGCTACGCGACCGGATCGGGGCCAACGTGCCCGTCCTGGTGGCCGACAGCGCCGATCCGGCGAGTCTGCGCCGGGTGGCCGAGAGTGCCCGCGTGGTAGCTACGACCGTTGGACCCTACGCACTCCACGGCGAGCCGCTCGTGGCCGCATGCGCCGAGATGGGCACGGACTACGTTGACCTCTCCGGCGAACCGGAGTTCGTGGACCGCACGTATGTCCGCTACCACGCCACCGCGGAACGCTCCGGTGCCCGGCTGGTGCACGCTTGCGGCTTCGACTCGATCCCGCACGATCTCGGAGCACAGTTCACCGTGCGGCAACTACCATCCGACCGACCGATCGCGATGCGGGGCTATGTTCGTGCCGGCGGCATGCCGTCGGGCGGCACCCTCGCCTCGGCGGTCACCGCATTGTCGCGGTTCCGGCAGGCGTCGTCCGCACACCGGGAACGCAGGGCGGCGGAGGGGCGGCTGACCGGACGCCGGGCACGCGCCATCCGCGGGCGGCCAGGTTACGACCGGTCGGTCGGGATGTGGGTGCTGCCGCTACCGACGATCGACCCGCAGATCGTGGTGCGCTCGGCGCGGGCGCTGGCAGAATATGGACCCGACTTTACCTACGGCCATTTCGTGGCCCTGCGGAACCCGCTGACCGCGGGCGCGGTGATGGCCGGCGTGGGGGGCGCGTTTTTGCTGGCGCAGCTGCCGCCCAGCCGGAAGCTGTTGCTGCACGCCCGCCCGTCGGGTACGGGTCCGGATGAGCAACGCCGGGCCCACGGCTGGTTCAGGGTGCGGTTCCTCGCCACTGCGGGCGACCAGAGGGTCGTTACGGAGGTCTCGGGCGGTGACCCAGGCTACGGCGAGACCGCAAAGATGCTCGCTGAGTCCGCGCTCTGCCTCGCCTGCGACGAGCTGCCGGCTACCGCCGGTCAGGTCACCACGGCGGTCGCGATGGGGGAGGCGCTGCGCGGTCGGCTGGCGCGGGCCGGAGTGACCTTCGAGGTGCTGAAGTCACAATGACCGACGATTGGCACCAGGCACGCGTCATCTCTGGGCAAGCCAGCTGCGCTATCGCCCGAGCCGATGGCGCTGCTGAATCGTCGACGCTTGGATGCGAAACCCTTCGGTCCACCCGGCACGATTACTTCATGGGCGAGTCCGAATTGCGGGGAAGATGGGTCGTCGTACCTGTCGAGCGCGGACGTTTCGGGCTCAACCGGGCGAGCGGACTGCCGGCAAA
>JBKPDY010000051.1:0-16237 GCA_046728155.1 Actinomycetota bacterium | reverse complement strand
AGTCTAATGTCACAAATCAGTACCAGGTGGCGGTCCGGCCTTCCACATGTCGATATGGCGCCCTGAGGATCTGCTCCCAGCTCTCACATTCCGGGACACGCGGTCGAAGATCGCTGTTGGAGCACCAGAAACGACGCGGGGCGACCCTTCCGACACCTTGACGGCGATCTTGCGGTTCGGTTCCGGAATGTGGGAGCCGGGCCGGGTCCGCTATCGTTGCGCATGCGGTATCCGCCTAAGCCGAGGCCGGGCGACCGGGTCGCCGTGGTCTCGGCATCCGCCGGGTTACCCGGCATCTTTCCCGGGGTGTTCGAGTTGGGTCTGCGCCGGCTCAGGGAGAACTTTGAACTGGTCCCGGTCGAGTATCCGACGACGCGGCGCATGGGCTCATCGGCCGAGGAACGCGCGGCCGACGTGCACGCCGCGTTCGCCGATCCGGACATCTCCGCGGTGATGGCGAGCACCGGTGGTGACGACCAGATCACCATGCTGCGCCACCTCGACGCCGGCCTCCTGCGGGCCAATCCGAAGCCGTTCTTCGGGTACAGCGACAACACCAACCTGCTGCACTATCTGTACCGGCTCGACATCGTCGGGTACCACGGCGGCTCGGTCATGGTCCACCTTGGACGCTCCGGCCGGCTACATCCGGCACACGAGGCGTCGCTGCGGGCCGCGTTGTTCACCTCGGGCTGGTACGACCTCGCTGAGCCGGCCGACTGGGGCGACGAGCCGGGCGACTGGTCGCAGCCGGAGATGCTCGTCAACGAGCCACCGATGTGGCCGCACGAGGAGTGGATCTGGGGCGATGCCGATGTTGTTGTGGAAGGGCGGGGTTGGGGCGGCAACGTGGAGATCGTCTCGTGGCTGCTGCAGGCCGGCCTGGTCGGGCCGAGCGACGGGTTCGACGATGGCGGCGTGCTCTTCCTCGAGACATCGGAGGAGATGCCGTCCGCGACGGAGGTCTACCGGATCCTGCGCAACATGGGCGAGCGCGGGCTGTTGCAGCGGTTCCGGGCGGTCCTGTGGAGCCGGCCGAAGGCGTGGGAACGTAGCCGGCCCAACCCGCCGGAGGCCAAGAGCGTCTACATCGAGGACCAGTACGCCGCCGTCCGGCGCGCGTTCGCCGAGTACAACCCAGCCGCATTGCTCGTCCTGGGCGTCGACATCGGACACGCCGATCCGCAGTTGATCGTCCCTTATGGAGGGTTGATCCGGGTGGACGGAGCGCGCCGGCGGGTATCCGTGCACTACTGAGACCTGGCTGCATGCCAATAGGGGCACCCTCCTTGCGCCCAAACGCCAATAAGGTGCCCCTGCTTGCATCGTGACCTACGCCACGCGATCGCCGGCGCGCTATCCTCGAGTGGTACGCGAACACCCCCTGTCGGACCCGGCAGGGGGCGTTGGCGCGTGCTCGAAGGAGACGTTTGTGAAGCTCGCTGGCCTGCTCTCCGCCGCACTCGACGACCCGACGCTTTCCGCCGCACGCCAGCTCGCCAGCCTTGCCGAGGCGGAACAGGTCGACATCACCGCGCCGAGCGCGATGCGCCCGATCGTCGCGGCGATGCTGGCGGCCGCGCCGGAACGCGGCGGAACCGGTCGACCGGTTCTGGCGGTGACCGCGACGACCCGGGAGGCCGAGGATCTGGCCGCGGCACTGGCCGATCTCGTGCCCGTTGACGAGGTGGCCGTCTACCCGGCGTGGGAGACATTGCCGCACGAGCGGCTCTCGCCACGTAGTGACACCGTGGGTCGTCGGTTGGCGGTTCTGCGCCGGCTGGCTCACCCCGAGGAGGGATCACCGGTACGCGTCGTGGTCTCTCCCGTGCGATCGGTTTTGCAGCCACAGCTGAAGGGCCTCGGCGATCTGGAGCCGCTGGAGGTTCGTACCGGGGAGACGATCGACCTGGAATCCGTCGTCCGCCGGCTGACCGACATCGCGTATGCCAGGACCGATCTGGTCACTCGGCGTGGCGAGTTCGCCGTCCGCGGCGGCATCCTGGACGTGTTCCCCCCGACCGAGGAGCACCCCGTGCGGGCCGAGTTCTGGGGCGATGAGGTCGAGGAGATCCGGTCGTTCGCCGTCGCCGACCAGCGGACGCTGGAGAAGGTGGACCGGCTGTGGGCACCGCCGTGCCGTGAGCTGCTGCTCACCGACGACGTACAGGCACGGGCCCGGGAGCTGGCGACCCGTCACCCGGAGCTGTCCGAGATGCTGGACAAGCTTGGCGCCGGCGTCCCGGTTGAGGGCATGGAGTCCCTCGCGCCAGCTCTCCTCGACGGGGCCAACTCACTCGAGCTGGTGCTCGACTGCATGCCACGCGGAACGGTCGTCCTGGTCTGCGACCCGGAGCGGATCCGCACCCGGGCCCACGACCTCGTTCGTACCTCGGAGGAGTTCCTCCAGGCGAGCTGGGCCGCCGCGGCCGGTGGTGGGAAGGCTCCGATCGACCTGGGCCCGGCGGCGTTCCGCACGCTGGGCGAGGTACGCACGGTCGCCGATCGGATCGGCCAACCCTGGTGGTCGGTCAGCCCGTTCGGTGTGGCGGCGGAGTCAAGACCGTCCTATGTGGAGGAGCCGTGGGCGGTGGAGCCCGAGGTGTTCGCGCCGGTGGTGCCCGACACGATCCGCACGATCGGCCTCGCTGCTCAGCCGGTCCCGCTCTATCACGGCGAGACCGGACGGGTCGTCGACGACCTCAAACGATGGTCCGCCGACGGCTGGCGGACGATTCTCGTCTTCGAGGGCCACGGTCAGGCCCTGCGTGCGGCTGAGGTGTTGCGCGACGGCGGCCTCGGGGTGCGGGTCGTGCAGACCGTGGACACTGCACCCGCTCCGGGCGAGATCCTCATCGGCACCGGCGGGCTCGAGCACGGCTTCCTCGATGAGTCCAGTCGGCTCGCCGTCGTCACCGGGTCCGACATCAGTGGCGGCCGGGGTGCGTCCACAAAGGACATGCGTCGGATGCCGAGCCGCCGCCGTAACACGATCGATCCGCTGGAGCTTCGGTCCGGCGACTTCGTCGTTCACGAGCAGCACGGCATCGGTAGGTACCTGGAGATGGTGCAGCGCACCGTCAACGGGGCCGAGCGCGAGTACCTCGTCATCGAGTACGCGCCGAGCAAGCGGGGACAGCCCGGTGACCGGCTCTTCGTCCCGACCGATTCGCTCGACCAGCTCTCCCGGTACGTCGGCGGGGAGACCCCGACTCTGCACAAGCTGGGCGGCGCAGAATGGAAGAACGCGAAGGCCCGGGCCCGCAAGGCGGTCCGCGAGATCGCGGCCCAGCTCATCCAGCTATACGCCGCGCGCCAGCACTCCCAGGGGTACGCGTTCGGAGCGGACACGCCGTGGCAGCGCGAACTCGAGGACGCTTTCCCGTTCACGGAGACGCCCGACCAGCTCTCCGCGATCGTCGATGTGAAGTCGGATATGGAGCGGGCGATTCCGATGGATCGGCTGATCTCCGGCGACGTCGGCTATGGGAAGACGGAGATCGCCGTACGGGCTGCGTTCAAGGCGGTCCAGGATGGCAAGCAGGTCGCCGTGATGGTCCCGACGACACTGTTGGCACAGCAGCATTTCAACACGTTCTCCGATCGGATGACCCAGTTCCCGGTGGAGATCAGGCAACTGTCGCGGTTCCAGACGCCGAGGGAGGCCGAGCTGGCGCTGGCGAAGCTCGCTGACGGCACCGCCGACATCGTCATCGGCACGCACCGACTGCTGCAGTCGACGACCCGGTTCAGGGATCTCGGTCTCATCATCGTCGACGAGGAGCAGCGGTTCGGGGTCGAGCACAAGGAGTACCTCAAGGCGTTGCGGGCGCAGGTGGACGTCCTGAGCATGTCGGCGACGCCCATCCCCCGGACCCTGGAGATGGCGATCACCGGCATCCGGGAGATGTCCACCATCGCCACACCGCCCGAAGAGCGGCATCCCGTACTCACGTTCGTCGGCGCCCAGGACGAGCGGCAGATCGCCGCCGCCATCCACCGCGAGCTGCTCCGTGACGGGCAGGTCTTCTACCTGCACAACCGGGTCGAGTCGATCGAACGGGCCGCCCGCCGGCTGCGCGAGCTCGTGCCCGAGGCCCGGGTGGGTGTCGCGCATGGACAGATGGGCGAGGACGCGCTCGAGCGGATCATGGTGTCCTTCTGGGAGAAGGAATACGACGTGCTCGTCTGTACGACCATTGTGGAGTCCGGCATCGACATCCCCAACGCGAATACCCTGATCGTGGAGCGGGCGGACCTCCTCGGGCTTGCCCAGCTGCACCAGATCAGGGGACGAGTCGGACGCGGGCGGGAGCGCGCATACGCGTACTTCCTGTTCCCGCCGGAGCGGCCGCTGACCGAACATGCGCACGAGCGGCTCGCCACCATCGCCCAGCACAGCGAGCTCGGGGCCGGGATGTACGTGGCAATGAAGGACCTCGAGATCCGGGGGGCCGGCAACCTCCTCGGTGGCGAACAGAGTGGACACATCGAGGGCGTCGGCTTCGACCTGTACGTGCGGATGGTCGGGGAAGCGGTCCAGCAGTTCAAGGGCGAGGCTCCCGAAGAGGTCGTCGATGTGAAGATCGACCTGCCGGTCGACGCCAACCTGCCGCTCGACTACGTCGGCGTCGAGCGGCTCCGCCTGGAGATGTACCGCAAGGTGGCCGAGGCTCGGACGGCGGAGCGGCTCGACGAGGTGGAGGCCGAGATGCGCGACCGGTACGGCAACCCGCCCGAGCCGGTACGGAATCTCTTCGCGGTGGCCAGGTTCCGCCAGCTCGCCCGGTCCAAGGGTCTCACCGACGTGTCCCTGCAGGGACGGCACATCCGGTTCGCGCCGATGCCGTTGCCCGACTCCCGCCAACTGCGGCTGAAGCGGTATTACCCGGACGCGGTGTACAAGCCGGCCGCCGAGCAGGTCTCAGTGAACCGCCCGATGACGAAGCAGGTCGGTGGGGAGCCGCTACGGGACATGGAGCTGCTCGCCTGGTGCGAGGAGCTGCTCACAAACGTGCTCTCGTGACATGACCATCCCGGCAACCCGTCACGGCGTCAGAAAAGCACGAGACCGCGCCGCTGTCGAACGTAAGCGTATGCCGCCCAGCCGACGGCGAGGAGGGCGGCGCTCACCGGGGCGGACCAGTACGATACCGGGGGCGCGGCCAGCACCTCCGATTGGACGAAGACTCCGAGGTACACCGCGAATGTCGCCGCCGCGGCGCCGATCAGCGCTTCGATGAGCCAGGTCAGTCCGGCCATCGTCACCAGGTCGACCGCGAGCCCGACCGGGAGCAGCAGGAAGGGCACCGTCGAGTGCGGGAAGCTGGTGACGGCGAGGAGCGGCCAGAGCACGCAGCGCCAGCCGACGTAGGCGGCCGCCAACGTGGTGGCCGTCCAGCGCAGGCCGACACTGCGCCGGGCCACGAGCAGAGTCAGCACGATCGCCGTCGATATCCACAGTGGATAGACCCAGTCCGGGATGGGCAGAGCGAAGTGGTGGAATATCGCCGGTGTCAGCTGGGTCACCTTGGCCTGGGTCCGGGCGAGGTCGAGCAGGATCGGTTCCGCCGTCGGGTGTCCGGAGTCGTACGCCCGGATCGCGAGCACCCCGTACTCCTGCTGCTGGTTCGGGAAGAAGACGTTCTCGAGGAAGAAGAACCAGAACCCCCCCAGCATGATGGCGCGGCCGGGCAGTGCGGCCGAGTGCAGTCGCCAGCCCCGGATGACGCCGGCGATCAGGATGCCGGTCCCGGTGTAGAGGCCGAAATGCGTGACGCTCCACGAGGTGATGTCCAGACCGTTGATCCGATGGTTGATCACATCGATGGGGGCGGACGCGACGAAGAGGGCCGCGCCGCCGATCATCAGGCGCAGCGCCACCCTGTCGACGCCGAAGCGCGTGTACCAGTGCAGGATCACGAGAGCGATCGCGATGCCGTCTCCGACGAGATTGACGTTGTGCGGCGGTGCGAAGTCGTCCCGCAACCAACGGAAGTGCCACGCCACGTCCCAGCCGGAACCCAGCGCCTTCAGTAGGAAGGCGATCAGCCACACCCGGTACGTGACGAGGAGCGTCGTCCGCGCTTGCGTCGCGTCCAGCCCGCCGGCACGTACCTGGTCCAGCCAGCCGCGGATGTCGCGTGGGCGCAGCGAGGCCAGTCCGGTCGCGCCCAGGCCGAGGCGGTCGATCACAGTGCCGGCCATCACCCGTCCCTCCCGGACCATTCGGTCGGGCAGAGTCTAGGGCCGAGGCCGAGCATTCGCAGACCCCGCTGCCTGGCCACCCCGACACGGGACGCCTCGGAACGGGATGAGAGAGTGGCGGCCATGCAGCGTATCCGCCGATTCGTCATGGTTGCGGCGATCCTCCTCGGCGGCGTCACGCTCGCCGGATGCCAGTCCCAGCCCGGAACCGCGGCGTACGTCGGAGACACCAGGATCACCGACAGCCAGGTCGAATCCCTGGTGGCCACCATCCAGGCGGACATCGACAAGTCCCACCCCGGCTCCACGGTCCCCGCCGGTGACCTGCGGGAGATCGTTGTGGAACACAGCGTCTTCAACGAACTGGCGAAGCGGTACGCGGCTGAGAAGGGCATCGCGGTGGCGCAACCCGACTACAAGGCGGCGTCGGACCAGATCGGCCTGCCGGCCGACGATCCGTACGTCAGGCTCAGCGCGGACGAGGATGCCTACCGGACCGCGCTGTTGTCGAAGGTGACGCCGGTTCAGCCGACGGAGGCTGACATCAGGGCCGTGTACGACAAGGTCACCAAGGTGGTCAGCAACGTCGGCCCGTACGAACAGGTTCGGCCGGCGATCGTCGCCCTCCCCTCGCTGGCGCCCGCGCTTGGCCTTCGGGCGGCGCTCAGCGATGCGGCCAACCGGTACGGCGTCGGGGTGAGCCCTCGCTACCAGCCACTGGAGCTCGCGCTGACCATGGTCGGAACGAACCCGTCGGTTGCCATCGTGACCCTCCCCGTCGGGAAGGTTTCGGGCTCGCCGGCTGTTCGTGACGTGACCTGACGCGTCGTGGGCCGCGTTGTCCTGCTCGTCACATCGCCGCGCCTGCCGGCCGGGCTGCTGACCGGCGACGCGTGGGATCTGGTCCGTGACCACCCCGTGCTGGCCGGCGAGGAGTCTGCCACGACGCAGGCGTTGCGGGCCGCTGGCGTGGCGGTCGAGCTCGGATCGGTGGCCGACCTGCTCGTGGCGGCGGATCATCACCCAACCGTGGTCTGGCTCGCCGGCGACGAGGACCGCACCCGCGAACTCGCTGCCCGGATACCCGCGGAGCTCGCGTACGGGTCGTGGGATCCGCACGGCGCCAAGCTGCTCGACGTGGTCGGCGTGATGGACCGGCTGGTGTCGCCCGGCGGCGACCCGTGGAAGCGGGAGCAGACCCACCAGACGCTCGCCCGGTATCTGATCGAGGAGGCGTACGAAGCGTTCGACGCCATCGAGGAACACGATCTGGAGGCTCTGCGCGAAGAACTCGGCGATGTGCTGCTCCAGGTGGTTCTGCACGCCCGGATGGCCGAGGAGGCCGAACCGCCGTGGTCTATCGACGACCTCGCCGCTGACCTCGCGGAGAAGCTGGTCCGGCGCAACCCGCACGTGTTCGGCTCGACCAAGGTGAGCGATGTCGAGGAGATCACGGCGAACTGGGAGCGGATCAAGCGCGAGGAGAAGTCGCGCGACTCAGCCATGGACGGGATCGCGTTGAGTCAGCCGGCGCTGGCCCTCGCCGCGAAGGTGATGTCCAGAGCTCGCCGGGCCGGATTGAGCGTGCCGGTTCGCCTCGCCCCGTCCAGCATCGACGACGAGGCGACCCTCGGCGCCGCGCTGCTGGCCCTCGTGGCGGAGGCGGATGTGCGCGGCCTCGATCCCGAAGCGGCGCTGCGCCGAGCCGCCCTCGCACTGGCACTGGCAGTACGGCAGGCCGAGTCCGGCTGACGGGGTAACTTGTCGCGTATGTCGACCGCGGACTTCGTCGCCCTCGCCGAGCGCGTCATCGACCAACTGTTCGCCGCTGATCCGGCGCTGGCCAGCGCGGTCGGCGACCACCGGTTCGACGACCGCCTGCCGGACCTCTCCCCGGCGGCAGTGGCGAGCCGGGTGACCATGCTGCGCGACGCGTCCGGGGCTCTGTCCGGTGTCGACACCGACGTGCTCGACGAGGCCGAGCGGGTCGATCACGAGCAGCTGCTGTCGCTGGTGGAGCGGTCGCTCTTCGCCCTGACCGAGGTACGCGAACACGAATGGAATCCCCTGGCGCACAATCCCGGAGCTTTGCTGTACGCGCTCATTGCGCGTCCGTTCGCTCCCGTGGCGCAACGGTTGGAGGCATTGGCCGTACGCCTGAGCGCCGTTCCCGACGCGCTGGCCACGGCGAAGGCGGTCTTGGCCGACTCTCCGCGCATCCACCTGGAGACCGCGGTCGGACAGTTCCGGGGTGCGGCGTCGATCGTACGGGACGGACTGCCCGCTATGTTGGCGCAGGCACCGGAGCTCGTCGACCACTTCACCCCCGCCGCGGCGTCGGCCGAATCCGCGCTGGAGGAGTTCGCGCGATGGGCGGAGCGGCGGGCGGCATCCACTGCGGACGGCCGGGGCCCACGGCTGGGTCGGCGGTTGTGGGAGGCGAAGCTCTGGCACACTCTCGACACGGAGCTGACCGCGGCCGACGTGCTCCGCCGCGCCCGTGGCTGGCTGGAGGACATCACCGAACAGATCCGCATGGCAGCCGCCGTGTTGGTCGGCGGCAGCGCCGATGACGACACCGTGCGGACGGCGCTGGCCCGTCTCAGTGACGATCACCCCACGACCGAGTCCATTGTGGATCTAGCGCGGGCCACTCTCGATGAGACCACCACCTTCGTACGCGACAACGGACTGGTGTCGCTTGTGGACGACCCCTGCGTGATCCAGGAGATGCCGGCGTTCATGCGCGGGGTGGCGGTGGCGAACTGCGAGGCGGCGGCGCCGTTCGATCCGCCGGACATGCCGACCTTCTTCAATATCTCCCCGACCCCGTCCGAATGGGAATCGTCCAGGGTGGAGTCGTTCTACCGCGAGTACAACAACTTAATGGTTCGTAACCTGACCGTCCATGAGGCGATGCCGGGGCACTACCTGCAGTCCGCGCACGCTCGGCGCTATCGCGGCGCGACCCGCACCCGCGCGGTCACCCGGTCGGGCACGTTCGTCGAGGGCTGGGCCGTGTACGCCGAGCAGATGATGATCGAGGCGGGCTTCGGTGGCCTTCCGGTCCGGGTTCAGCAGTTGAAGATGCAGCTTCGGGCGACCATCAACGCGATCCTTGATCAGCTCGTCCATTGTGAGGACATGACCGAGGGGGAGGCCATGGCCCTGATGACCCAGCGGGGTTTCCAGGAGGAGGGGGAGGCCGCCGGGAAGTGGCGCCGGGCTCTGCTTACCTCGACGCAGCTGTCGACGTATTTCGTCGGCTTCTCGGAGGTGGCTGCGATCGCGGCCGCCCGCCCGGACGGGGTCAGCCTGGGCGACTGGCACGACCGGATGCTCAGCCACGGCACGCCGTCTCCACGTCATCTGCGCGGCCTGCTGCACGTCTGACCTGCGGCCTCGCGCCGTGCGGGTACGGCTTAGTGATGATCTATTTCCTCCGCCAAAGCGCCTAGTTTTCTTGACGTTTTCGCGGAAGAAACGGATCAACACCGCTGGTCTTGAACTCCGTTAACGTGAGAGTGTACTCTCGAAACATGCCTCTCAAGAATCCGTACGGGGACATGGAGATCTCCGACCCGCAGGCGTTGCGGGCGTTGGCCCATCCGACCCGGTTGGCGATCCTCGGCCGGCTCCAGCGGTACGGGCCCTCGACCGCCACGCAGCTCTCTCCGCACGTCGGCGCCACTCCCTCGGTCGTGAGCTGGCACCTGCGCCATCTCGCCCGGTTCGGCTTCGTCAAGGACTGGGCCGGCGCCGCCACCAAGCGGGAGCGTGGCTGGCAGGCGGCGGCCCGCGGGTACCGGTTCGTCGCTCCCGCGGGCGACGCCGACGCGCTCGCGGCCGCCCGACAACTCGATCGCGAACGGATCACGCGAGCCAGCGCCGTGCCGGCCCAGTGGCTCCAGCACGATGAGGCCCGGCTGCCCGCGCCGTGGCGCCGGGAGGCAGGGCTCTCCGACACGCGGGTCCGACTGACGCTCGCCGAGTTGCGCGCCGTCGAGTCCGGAATCGAACGACTGCTTGCCCCGTATGTGCGTCGTAAGGAAGCCGGGGCGCCGGGTGGAGCGCGCTTGGTGCGCCTGCTCCGGTTTGTCCTGCCCGAGGCGGACGAGGAGCAGTCGTCATGACCACTGTGATGGTGACCGATGCGATCCGGCCGACTTCGGTCTGGCGCAGCCGTCGGTTCCGGACGTTCTGGCTGGCCGATTCGGTCTCGCAGCTCGGCGACCGGGTGAGCGAACTCGCCTTGCCTCTGATCGCGGTGACTCTTCTTGGTGCCACAGCGGCTCAGGTGGGCGTTCTCACCGCGGCCGTCTGGACGCCGAACCTGCTCGCGATCCTCGTCGGTGCGTGGGTCGATCAGCGCTCGCGCAAGCGACGACTGATGATCGTCGCCGATGTGCTGCGGGCGGTCGTGCTGGTCAGCCTTCCGCTGGCGTACGTCCTACACCGGCTGAGTCTCCTCCAGCTCATCCTGGTCGGGCTCATCGCAGGTGTCGGTCAGGTATTGTTCGCCATGGCCTACCAGACCTTCTACGTGAGCCTGGTGCCGAAAGAGTCCTATGTGGACGCCAATAGCAAGCTGAGCATGACCCGTGGAGTATCCTTCGTCGCCGGTCCCGCGCTGGGTGGATGGCTGGTGCAGGTGCTCAGCGCGCCGGTGGCCGTCCTCGCTGACGCGGTATCGTTCGTCTTCTCGGCGGTGCTCGTCGGACGTATCCGCACCGAGGAGCCACCTCCGGCGGAATCCAGCCCGTCCACGCTGCGGCTGGCGCGGGAGGGCTTGGCGCTGGTTTTCCGCCGGCCGATCCTGCGGGCCAGCCTGGGTTGCACCGCGACGGTCAACTTCTTCACGTTCATCGGCAACGCCCTGGTGATTCTGTTCGCGAGCCGCGAGCTGGGCCTGAATGCCGGGGCTATCGGGCTCGCCTTCGGGGTGGGGGCGATCGGCTCCGTCCTCGGAGCGGCGATCACTCCGGGTGTCACCCGATTGGTGAGCGTCGGTTGGACGGCGACGATCGGAGCGGCCGTGTTTCCACTTCCGCTGGCCGCGGTCGCGTTTACGACCGGAACGACCACTCAGAGGATCGCATGGTTGGCCGTCGCCGAGTTCGTCTCCGGCGTCGGGGTCATGCTCATGGATATCAACCTCAACGCGCTGCTCACCCGGGCGACCCCGGAGGGGTCCCGCGGTCGACGGGCCGGCGCCTACAGCGCGGTCAACTACGGGGTCAGACCACTGGGCGCGCTGGTGGGTGGTGTTCTCGGTACCGCGATCGGCATCCGGCCGAGCCTCCTGGTGGCGGGCCTGGGCGGTGCCCTGGCCGCAGTCTGGCTCTGCGCCTCGCCGATCCGGCGAGTCCGCCGGCTCGATGATGTGTTCACCGACGAGGCCGCTCCGGCCGCCGCCTCACCTACCCGTTAGTAGGGGCACCCAATTTGACATATTGAGTCAATAGGGTGCCCCTGCCTGCAAGCCCCGGCCCACACCGGCGATAGGCTCCCGCACGGGAAGGAGTGTGCCCGTGGCCACCATCGAAGGAATCCTCGCTCGAGAGATCCTTGACTCGCGCGGCAACCCGACCGTAGAGGTCGAGGTCGGTCTGGACGACGGCACCATCGCCCGCGCGGCGGTCCCGTCCGGGGCGTCGACCGGTGCGTTCGAGGCGGTCGAGCTGCGCGACGGCGATGCCAAGCGGTACGGGGGAAAGGGCGTCCTCAAAGCCGTCGCCAACGTGGGGGACCGGATAGTCGAGGACCTCATCGGCTACGAGGCCAGCGACCAACGGGCGATCGACCAGAAGATGCTCGACCTTGATGCGACGCCGGACAAGTCGAGCCTGGGTGCGAACGCGATTCTCGGTGTCTCGCTCGCCGTAGCCAAGGCGGCCGCGGCCTCGGCCGAGCTGAGCCTGTTCCGCTACCTCGGCGGACCCAACGCCCACCTGCTGCCGGTGCCGATGATGAACATCCTCAACGGCGGCGCCCACGCCGACTCCAATGTGGACATCCAAGAGTTCATGATCGCCCCGATCGGCGCGCCGACCTACCGGGACGCGTTGCGCTCCGGCGTCGAGGTCTACCACGCGCTCAAAGCCGTCCTGAAGCGCAAGGGCCTCTCGACCGGCCTCGGCGACGAAGGAGGCTTTGCCCCGAACCTTCCGGCGAACGCGGCTGCTCTCGACCTGATCGCGGAGGCGGTCCAGGCCGCGGGATACGCGCTGGGCAGCGACATCGCGCTCGCCCTCGACGTCGCGGCCACGGAGTTCTTCGCCAACGACGGGTACACGTTCGAGGGCGCCGCCAAGTCCGCCGATGAGATGATCGCCTACTATCGTCGGCTGGTCGACGCGTACCCGATCGTCTCCCTTGAGGATCCGCTGTCGGAAGACGACTGGGCGGGCTGGAAGGCCCTCACGGCCGGGTTGGGCGACCGGATCCAGATCGTCGGCGACGACCTGTTCGTCACCAACCCGCAGCGAATCGCCCGCGGTATCGCGGAGGATACGGCCAATGCCGTCCTGATCAAGGTGAACCAGATCGGTTCACTGACCGAGACGTTCGACGCGGTCGAGCTTTCCCACCGCGCCGGTTACCACTGCATGATGAGCCATCGGTCGGGAGAGACCGAAGACACGACCATCGCTGACCTGGCCGTGGCGACGGGGTGCGGACAGATCAAGACCGGTGCGCCGGCGCGTTCGGAACGGGTGGCGAAGTTCAACCAGTTGTTGCGGATCGAGGATGAGCTGGAGGATGCCGCGCGTTATGCGGGGGCGGCCGCGTTTCCTCGTTACCGTGGTACCTGACCCGGCGTCCAGGGTGGACAGTCCCGGGAGCTTGCGACCCGGACAACGAAATGGGAGCGGGGACCTTGCGACCCGGACAGCGGAATGGCCGGCGAGCCGGACAAGGCAACGGAGAGGCGGATGGCTCAGCGGTGGTCTCCCGGTAGGCGGCGTCCGGCCAAGGGTGGTCCGCGCGTCGCATCGCGCGCGGGGCGTGACCGTCCGTCTACGGTCTCCGGTCGAGCTGACTCCGCCCGTACGGGCGGCGCAGCCGGCTCCGTCGGCCGTCCGCGCCCGGCACTGAGGACCTCGGGCCGGCTTCCCGCCCTGCGTACCAAGGCCCGTGCCGCCCCACGCGCGATCTCCGGGCGCTCGGCGGCACTCGGCCTGCTCCTGCTCGCGCTCACCTTGGCTTATGCCTACCCGGTGCGGGTCTACCTCGCGCAGCAGGCGGAGATCGACCAGCTTCGGGCGGCACAGGCTCAGCAGGGCGACCGGATCGCCGACCTGAAGGCGAAGATCGCCCGGTGGGACGACCCGAATTACGTCATTCAGCAGGCTCGCACCCGGTTGCAACTGGTGCGCAGGGGCGAGCTTCTCTTCGTTGTCCAGGCCGACCAGGAACCGACCGGAGCCTCGACCGAGCCGTCGGATCCCTCGTGGATGACGCAACTATGGTCCAACATCAAAGGGGCAGACCACCCCGACGGTTCATGACTCCGCAGGACCGCGAGCCGCTGAGCGATACCGACGTGGCCTCGGTCGCCGCCCAACTCGGTAGGCCGCCGCGGGGCGCCCGCGCGGTCGCGCACCGCTGCCCGTGTGGGCGCCCCGACGTCGTGGAGACCTCGCCCCGGCTAGCCGACGGTACACCGTTTCCAACGCTGTACTACCTCACCTGTCCCCGAGCCGTTGCGGCAGTGTCCACTCTGGAGTCCGCTGGGCTGATGCGGGAGATGAACGCCCGACTGGCGGCCGACGCTGAACTGGCAGCCAGGTACCGCGCGGCGCACGAGCGGTACCTCGCCCGCCGCGAGCGGATCGGTTACGTCGCCGAGATCGCGGGCGTCTCCGCCGGCGGCATGCCCGAGCGGGTCAAGTGCCTTCATGTACAGACGGCTCAGGCCCTGGCCGAGGGTCCCGGCGTCAACCCGTTCGGTGACGAGACGTTCGAGCGGATCAGTCCCTGGTGGACAGACGGGCCCTGCGTACCCTGACCGCACGAGGCTGTCTACCGTTGCCGCATGGAGATCGTGGTCCGTCGAGCCCGTACCAGCGACGTGCGCGGGATCCGGCGGTTGATCGATATGTACTCCGCGGATCGAGTGCTGCTCTCCAAGGCCACCGTCGCCCTGTACGAGGATGTACAGGAGTTCTGGGTCGCAGACCGCGCCGGTGAGGTGGTCGGCTGCGGCGCCCTGCATGTCATGTGGGAGGACCTCGCCGAGGTACGCACGCTCGCGGTCGACCCGCAGTGGCGAGGGTACAAGCTCGGCCGGCGGCTCGTCGCCGCACTCCTCGAAGCGGGCCGGGAACTGGGCGTGCGCCGGGTTTTCGTGCTGACCTTCGAGACCGGGTTCTTCGGATCGCTCGGCTTCGTCCAGATCGACGGCACGCCGGTACCTCCGGACGTGTACGAACAACTGCTCCGCTCGTATGACGAGGGCGTAGCGGAGTTCCTCGGGCTGGAGCGGGTCAAGCCGAACACCCTCGGCAACACGCGGATGCTGCTGCACCTCTAGGCTGGACGCTTGTGACGAGGGTGGCCGGTATCGACTGCGGTACCAACTCGATCCGGCTGCTGATCGCGGATCTGCCCGATAGCGGTCCGCTCACCGACGTGGCCCGGCGGATGGAGATCGTACGGCTCGGTGAAGGGGTGGACCGGACGGGTGCCCTGGCGCCGGCGGCGATCGAACGGACCCGGGTGGCCTTGGCGGAATTCGCCGATGCGATTGCTGCCGCGGGCGTGTCCACGGTCCGAATGGTCGCTACCAGCGCGACCCGGGATGCCGACAACGCGGACGACTTCCGCCGGATGGTGCGGCGGACCCTCGGCACCGAGCCGGAAGTGGTCACGGGGTCGACCGAGGCTGGGCTCTCCTTCAGCGGCGCGGTGATCGGGCTGCCCGATGAGCTGCTCGCGCCGTACCTCGTCGTCGACATCGGTGGCGGTTCGACCGAGTTCGTCGTCGGATCCTCCTCGGTGGATGCTTCGGTCAGCGTGGACATCGGGTGCGTACGCATGACCGAGCGGCACCTGCACGACGACCCGCCCAGCGCCGCACAGGTGTCCGCCGCGCGGGCCGACATCGAGTCCACAGTAGATCGCGCTCTGTCCCAGGTGGATGGAGCACGGGCCCGGACCGTGGTCGGCCTGGCCGGCTCGGTGACGACCGTCGCGGCCATCGCGCTCGGTCTGGACGCGTACCGTTCCGAGCGCATCCACCATGCGGTTGTAAGCGTCGCCGACGTGGCGAATGTCACCGACAGATTGCTCGCCATGTCCCACGCGCAGCGGTTGGCGTTGCCGGTCATGCATCCTGGCCGGGCGGACGTGATCGGTGCCGGCGCACTCATCCTGTGTGTCATCCTCGAACGGGCCGGAGCGCCGACGGTCGTCGCGAGTGAGCACGACATCCTCGACGGCATCTGCTACAGCCTGCGCGACCGGGCTGGTCGTCCAGGTGCGTCGCTGACCTAGCGCGATGGCGTCCGGGGTACTACGGTGCGACCCGCATGGATGTCGCCGGTCATGCCAACACGTCGTGGTCTGCACCGGCGCATCGCCCTTCACGGAGAGGAAGCAATCGTGGCGAATGAGGACGATCTCGGCACGTCGCCCAGCCCGCCCGGCGACTCGCGCGAGACGCTGGGTCACGCGCCGAAGGAGACGCTCGGGTCTGCCCCCCCGCAGCCCGATGGCGGCGCTACACATGGACCGAAGGAGACGACGGGCGGCACGCCCACACCGCGAGGCGGCGGCGGGGCACCGGCACCTGGCGCTGGCGGTGGCCGAAATGTGCCGTTGCTTGTCGGCATCGGAGTTGCCCTCCTGGCCATCATCGCCATCATCATCAGCGTCGCCCGCTGAACGCCGCGGCGCCATACCACCCCGGAAAGGATGACACGTGTCGGAACAGAACCCGTCCGCCCCACAAGGGCCCTCGGAACCGCCGACGTCCGCCGGCGCGTCGGAGAGCACGCCGCGGGAGAGCCTGGGCCCGGCTCCGCAC